>JAAFAL010000001.1 GCA_018222345.1 bacterium | reverse complement strand
CAGTGCCGGCGCTGCCAAGCTGGGCCTGAGCGTTTGTTACGATGTGCGCTTTCCCGAGTTGTACCGCGCCTTGGCTGAGGCAGGCGCGACGGTGCTCACCGCGCCGTCGGCATTCACGCTGCGCACGGGCCGCGCGCATTGGCAGTGCTTGTTGCAGGCGCGCGCGGTGGAGAATCTGTGCTTCGTCCTCGCCCCCAATCAATGCGGCACGCATGCTGATAGCCGCCAGACTTGGGGCCAGAGCATGATCGTCAGCCCCTGGGGCGAGGTTTTGGCGCAGTGCAGCGCTGGCGAGCAGGCCGAGCCCGGCATCGCCGTGGCCGATTTGGATTTTGACGCGCAGGCGCAGCGGCGCCGCGCTTTCCCTGCGCTGACACACCGGCGCAACTTCGATGTGGAAACTTGATGAGCACACTTGAACTAGCGCGCGACACACTGCTGGCGCCAACCGCACTGGGCGACACCGACCTGGAGCGCGTGCTGGGCAGTATGTTGCGGCCCGATGTCGATTACGCCGACCTGTATTTCCAGAGTTCGCGCTCGGAAAGCTGGATGCTGGAAGACGGCATCGTCCGTAGCGCCGGCTTCGATCTGGAACGCGGTGTTGGCGCCCGCGCCATCGCCGGCGACAAAACCGGTTTTGCCTATTCCGACGAACTGATGCTGCCAGCCTTGACTGCGGCGTCCCATGCTGCCGGAGCGATTGCGCAAGCGGGCAAAAATGGCGGCCTGTCGGCCTGGAATAGCCAACTGCCACAAGCGCGATATGCAGGCGTCGATCCCATTGCCTCACTGCCGGCACCGGACAAGGTGGCGCTGCTCGAGCGTGCCGACCGCGCCGCGCGCGCTGCCGACCCGGCGGTGACCGAAGTCATCGCCAGCCTGGCTGGTGTGCAGGACACGATTCTGGTCGCCAGCAGCGCCGGCCGGCTAGCCGGTGATGTGCGCCCGCTGGTGCGCGTCAATGTGATGGTGACGGTGGAAAAAAACGGCAAACGCGAGCGTGGTGTGTCCGGCGGCGGCGGTCGATTCGACTATTCGCGTCTGACAGCCGGCGCGTTGATCGAAGACCTGGCCCGTGAGGCTGTGCGGCTGGCGCTGGTCAAGCTCGAAGCCGACCCCGCACCAGCCGGTGCCATGCCGGTGGTGCTCGGCCCCGGCTGGCCTGGCGTGTTGTTGCACGAGGCCGTCGGCCACGGGCTGGAAGGCGACTTCAACCGCAAAGGCAGCTCAATTTATGCTGGCCGCATGGGCCAGCAAGTGGCGTCCAAGGGCGTGACAATTGTCGATAACGGCACGCTGGCTGACCGTCGCGGTAGTTTGAGCATCGACGACGAAGGCACGCCCACGCAGTGCACTACGCTGATCGAAGACGGCGTGCTGACCGGGTACATGCAGGACAGCCACAATGCGCGCTTGATGGGTGTGGCGCCTACGGGCAATGGCCGCCGCGAGAGCTATGCGCATTTGCCCATGCCGCGCATGACCAACACCTACATGGAATCCGGCGAGCACGATTCGGGTGAGATCATCGCCAGCGTCGAGCGCGGCCTGTACGCAGTGAACTTCGAAGGCGGCCAGGTCGATATCACATCAGGCAATTTCACCTTTGCGACGTCCGAGGCCTACCTGATCGAAAACGGTAAGGTCACGCGGCCGGTCAAGGGCGCGACCTTGATTGGCAACGGCCCGGCGGTGATGAACCGCGTGTCGATGATCGGCAACGACATGGCGCTGGACCGCGGCACTGGCGTTTGCGGCAAGGACGGCCAAAGCGTGCCTGTTGGCGTAGGCCAGCCCACCCTGAAACTGGATCAGATCACCGTTGGCGGCACAGCGTAAAAAACCCGCCAAAACCGCCGGCCAACTGCGCATCATCGGTGGGCAGTGGCGCAGCCGGGTGTTGCGCTTTCCGGCCGACGGCCCGGCGCGGCCGACTGGCGATCGCGTGCGCGAAACGCTGTTCAACTGGCTGACGCCGTGGCTGCCTGGTGCGCGCTGCATCGACCTTTATGCGGGTACCGGTGCGCTGGGTTTCGAGGCCCTGTCGCGCGGCGCTGCCGAGGCCGTGCTGATCGAGCGTGATCCCGATTTGTTGGCCGCGCTGCAGGCCAATGCTGCGGCTTTGAAGGCCGATGGTGCGCGGGTGATTGGTGGCGATGCAAGGGCGCAGCTTGCTGCCGCTGGCGTGGCCGACATCATTTTTATTGACCCGCCGTTCGTCCCCGGCGCCGCACCGGCCGCGCTGGCCGGTTTGCCGCCGCACCTAGCGCCACAACACCGGGTTTACCTGGAACGCAGTACCGACGATGACACCGACCTGCCGCTTGGCTGGACTGCGGTTAAATCCGGGCGGGCGGGGCGTGTTCGGTATGATCTATTGGTGTTTGATTTAATAGCACAAGGAAGCGCCTGATGGCTCAATCGCACGTGGTCGCTGCCTACAGCGGCACCTTCGACCCGATCACTTTCGGGCACACCGACATCATCGAGCGCGCAGCGCAGATGTTCCCCGAGTTGATCGTGGCCATTGGCGAGAACTTGCCCAAAGGGCCCGTGTTCACGCTTACCGAACGGGTTGATATGGCCGCCGCGGCGGTGGCGCACTTGCCCAATGTTCGCGTCGAGCCGTTTACTGGCCTGGTGGTCGATTTCGCTGCCCAGCACAAGGTCACCGTGCTGGTGCGCGGCGTGCGCAGCGTCAGCGACTTCGACTACGAAAAGCAGATGGCGGTGATGAATCGCTACCTGCGAGAAGACGTCGATACGGTGATGTTGGCGCCTAGCAAGGAGTTCGCCCACTTGTCGTCCAGCCTGGTGCGCGAATTGGCGCGCTTGGGCGGCAAGGTCAGCGGCGTTGTGCCTGCCGCTGTTGCCAACGCGCTGCGCGAGCACTACCAAACATGCTGAAACGCGTGCTTGCCGCTGCTGCGCTGCTTTTCGCGGGCGCAGCGCACGCCGGCCCGGGCCAACATGCCGTGGCTTCGGCGCATCCGGACGCCACAGCAGCAGGCATCGAGATCCTGCAGGCCGGCGGCAATGCCTTTGATGCGGCAGTTGCAGTATCCGCGGCGTTAGCCGTAGCCGAGCCCTCCGGCTCGGGCATGGGCGGTGGTGGTTTCTGGCTGCTGCATATGGCCGAGACTGGCAAGCAGATCATGGTTGATGGCCGCGAGACCGCGCCGGCTGCGGCTACGGCCGACATGTACCGCAATGATGCTGGCGAGGTTGTTGCCAGCCTGTCGCGCAACGGCCCGCTCGCGGCCGGCATCCCTGGCCAAGCCGCTGCACTGGCACATTTGGCCGAAAACTATGGCCGCCTGCCGCTCGCCAAGTCGTTGGCGCCGGCGATTGCCCTGGCGCGCGAAGGCGTGCCAGTGGATGCGCCCATGCTGGCGCGTTTGGCGTGGCGCTTCGAGGTGATGGAGCGCTCGCCCGCAACCGCGGCAGTGTTTCATCCTGATGGCAGCTTGCCCGAGCCGGGCCAGCGCCTGCCGCAGCCTGATTTGGCCGACACGCTGCAACGCTTGGGCGAGCACGGCGCCAAGGGGTTTTATGAAGGCGCAACGGCCGAGCTGCTCGTCGAGGGCGTGCGCAAAGCTGGCGGTATCTGGACGCTGCAAGACCTGCGCGAATACGCAGTCGTTGAACGGTCTGTGATCACCCAGCGATTCGGTGATTGGACGCTGACCCTGCCGCCACCGCCCTCATCAGGCGGTGTGGTCATAACCCAGGTGTTCAAGGTGTTGGAGCGGCTGGGCTACGACGGGCTGAATGCGGTTGATCGCAAACATGCTGTGGTCGAGGCGCTGCGCACCGCCTATCGCGACCGCGCCGCCTGGTTGGGCGACCCCGACCATGTCGAAATGCCGCTGGAACGGTTAATGGACGGCGACTACGCCAAGCAAACTGCGGCGCGCATCGACCTTAAACGCGCCCGCAGCAGCGCCGACCTGGCCAGCCCCGTGGCGGTCTATGAAGGCGGCACGGACACCACGCATTTTTCGGTCATCGATGCCGACGGCAACCGTGTGTCGGCCACACTGTCGGTCAACCTGCCGTTCGGCTCAGGCTTCATGCCGCCAGGCACGGGCGTGTTGCTGAACGACGAAATGGATGATTTTTCGGCCAAGCCGGGCGTGCCGAATGCCTACGGACTGGTTGGAACCGCCGCCAATGCAGTTGGCCCCAAGCGCCGGCCGCTGTCGTCGATGACGCCCAGTTTTGTCGAATCAGAAAACACCATCGCCGTGCTCGGCACGCCAGGCGGCAGCCGCATCATCACGATGGTACTGTTGGGCATGCTGGAGTTGATGGATGGCGGCGATGCTGCAGCCATCGTTGGCAAGCCGCGCTACCACCACCAGTATCTACCCGACGAGATTTATTTCGAGCCCAAGGCGCTGACAGCCGACGAGCAGGCGACGTTGAAATCACGTGGTTTCGCACTGCGCGAATCAGGCCGCGACTACGGCAACATGCATGCCGTGGTTTGGGACAAGGCGGCCGGCGAGCTCAACGCAGCGTCGGACCCACGGGGCATCGGCGCTGCGCACGTGGCAGACGCGCCGGGTAACTGAGTCAGCGCTGGCAGCGAGGGCAGTAGTAACTTGCCCGCTGGCCGATCACCACGCGCTTGATGAGCGTGCTGCATGTGATGCACGGCTGGCCGTCGCGGCCGTAAACGGCAACATCTTGCTGAAAGTAGCCAGGGTTGCCATCGGCACCCGAAAAATCCCGCAGTGTGGTGCCGCCGGCCTCGATGGCCTTGGCTAGCACGACGCGGATGGCATCGTGCAAGGCGGTCAGCCGCACGGCGCTTACACGGCCGGCGGCGCGCTTTGGATGAATACCGGCGCGGAACAGCGATTCGCTGGCGTAGATATTGCCCACGCCGACGACCACGTGATTGTCCATGATCAGGTTCTTGATCGGCGCTTTTCGGCCTTTGGCGGCGATGTGCAGTGTTTGCGGTGTGAACCCCGCAGCCATCGGCTCAGGCCCCAAGGCGGCGAGCAATGGATGCTGCGCGACAGGCTCGGGCAGCCACAGCGCCATGCCAAACCGCCGCGGGTCGGTCAGGCGCAGAATGTCGCCATTGCCCAGCGAGATGTCCAGGTGCGCATGCTTGCCGGGTGGGTCTGCGGCGGTGACGACATGCAGGCGGCCCGACATGCCCAAATGCAGCATCAGCGCGCCGCTGTCCACATGCAGCAGCAGGTATTTGGCTCGGCGCTCGATCTGCCTGATCCGCTGCCCGGTCAGCCGCTGCGGCAGGTCGCGCGGCACACCAAAGCGCAAGCGATGGTCGCGGACTACGACCTTGGTGATGGTTTGGCCATCGGCATGCGGCGTGATGCCGCGGCGGATGGTTTCGACTTCGGGGAGTTCAGGCATGTCGCTAATTTAGCTCACGCCGGGCTCGCCAAGGCGCAGAGTGTTGTCGTCTGTAATTGCGTACTGCCACAGTGACGAGATTGCCGCGCGCCTGCGGCGCTCGCAATGACAAATCTAGGGCCTGTTCACACTATTTGGATACGCCTCGCCGAAGGCAGATTTTTTTGCCAAGCAAGGCGTGTTGAGCGCGGTTTAGCATGGCTAAACTAGCGAAACACAACGCAGCAGGGCGAAAAATCTGTCCGGCCCAAAGGGTTGACCCTGAAATCAGGCCACCCCGCGTTCCTCGTCGTTCATTTGGAGTAACCAAACTTCTCTCCTCGCGCCTTGGCTGGCCTGATTTCAGGGTCAACGCGGCGCATTCAAATAGTGTGAACAGGCCCTAAACATGCGTCGCGCGCTTGTGGTGTCGCGTGTGTACTGATCGAGTGCGCACAAAAAAGCCCGCGCGCGGCGGGCTCTTTCGGGCAAAGCAGCCAGACCTACTTGATCTTGGCTTCCTTGAACATCACGTGCTTGCGCACCACCGGGTCAAACTTCTTGATTTCCAGTTTGCCAGGGGTGTTGCGCTTGTTCTTGTGCGTTGTGTAGTAGAAACCGGTCTCGGCAGTCGAAACCAGCTTGATCTTGTCGCGTGCGCCTTTCTTGGCCATCAGACTTTCTCCCCACGTGCACGCATTTCGGTAAGAACGACATCAATGCCTTTCTTGTCGATAATGCGCATGCCCTTGCGGGACACGCGTAGCTTGATGAAGCGATTCTCGCTCTCAACCCAGAACTTGTGGTCGTGCAGGTTGGGCAAAAAGCGCCGCTTGGTGTGGTTGTTGGCGTGCGACACGTTGAAACCGCTCATCGGACGCTTGCCAGTGACTTGGCACACTCGAGACATGGTTAAGTACCTGATTGCAGGGCCAATGTTTGGCCTGACAGTCATTGATCGGATGGCTGCCCAGCGCCAATTGATGTCGCAGGCGGCCGCCAAAGGGTCGCGGATTGTACAGCCGGTAAAGATTTGCGGCAAGTGCAAACTACAGATGTCCGCGTTGCGCCAAGCTCACGGTTTCGCCGTTGCCGATCACTAGATGGTCCAGCACCCGCACATCGACCAGCGCCAACGCGTCGCGCAAGCGCTGGGTGATGTGCAGATCAGACCGGCTGGGTTCGGCCACGCCGCTGGGGTGGTTGTGGGCCAGGATCAGCGCCGCGGCATTGTGCTTGAGCGCGGCTTGCACCACCTCACGCGGATGCACACTGGCGCTGTCGATGCTGCCGGCGAACAATTCCTCGTAGGCGATAACGCGGTGGCGCGTGTCCAGAAACAGTGCCGCGAATACCTCGCGTTTGCGTTCTCTCAGTTGAGCGATCAGATACCGCTCGGCAGCCTGTGGCGTGTCGAGCATGTCACCTTCACGCAGTTCGGCATCCAGGTGCCGCCTCGCCATTTCAAGCACCGCCTGCAGTTGGGCAAATTTGGCATCGCCCAAGCCCTTGCCAGCGACGAAGTCGGTGCGGCTGGCAGCCAGCAATTGCCGCAGGCCACCAAAGTCATTGAGCAGTTGCTGTGCCAAGGCCACGGCCGACTGCCCAGCCACCCCGGTACGGAGGAAAATCGCCAGCAATTCGGCGTCGGACAATGCGCCAGGGCCGCGCGCAAGCAGCTTCTCGCGCGGGCGCTGTGCGTGGGGCCAATCGGTAATTGCCATAGGGCCATTGTTACTCAAGTGCGCGCACAACGCCGAAAAGCGCCCCATCACGCTACAATTTACGTGAGTTTCGTCAACAACAGGCCAGCCATGCTTGCCAATAAACGCATCCTGCTGGGCGTCACCGGCGGCATTGCGGCTTACAAATGCGCCGAACTGGTGCGCCGCCTGATCAAACGCGGCGCGCAGGTACAGGTGGTGATGACCGACAACGCCACGCGCTTCATCCCCGCGATGACGCTGGCCGCAGTGTCCGGCAATGCCGTGCGTACCAGCCTGTGGGACGAACAGGCCGAGCTGAACATGGGCCACATTGAACTGGCGCGCTGGGCTGACCTGATCCTGATCGCACCAGCCAGCGCCGACACCATTGCGCGGCTGGCCGGCGGGCATTGCAGTGACCTGCTCACCACGCTGTGCCTGGCCACCGACCGGCCGATTGCCATTGCGCCGGCGATGAACCGGCTGATGTGGTCCAACCCGGCCACGCAAGACAATGTTTCAAAGCTCACCGCCCGTGGCGCGCAGTTCATCGGCCCGGCGGTGGGCGAACTCGCCGAGCGCGAAACCGGCCCCGGCCGCATGGTCGAGCCTGCAGAGTTGGAAGAATTCTGCGCCGCACAGTTCGGCGAGGGCGTGCTGGCCGGCCAGCATGTGCTGATCACCGCCGGCCCCACACGCGAGCCGATTGATCCTGTGCGCTTCATCACCAATCGTTCGTCGGGCAAGATGGGCTTTGCCATGGCAGCGGCCTGCGCCGACGCTGGCGCCAAGGTCACATTGGTGGCCGGCCCGGTTGTGCAACCCACGCCGCCTGGGGTGACGCGCATTGATGTGGAAACCGCTGAGCAGATGCACAAGGCGACGCTGGACGCCGCGCCGGGCTGCGATGTATTTATCGCGACTGCGGCAGTGGCCGACTACAAGCCCGGTTTTGCTGCCGATAGCAAAATCAAGAAAGATGCCGCCAGCCAGCAGCTCGACCTGATCCGCAACCCCGACATTCTGGCCGACTTGGCCGCCAAGCACCCAGACATTTTTAGCATCGGCTTCGCCGCCGAAACCGACGACCTGCAAACCTACGCGCGCGGAAAAATGCAGCGCAAAAAGCTGGACATGATTGCCGGCAACTGGGTTGGCGCCGGCAAAGGTTTCGACACCGACGACAATGCCCTGTGGGTGGCCTGGCCGGGCGGCGAGCAAGAACTCGGCCCGGCACCCAAGGGCGTGCTGGCGCGCGATCTGGTGGCTTTGATCGCAAAGCGACAGGCCGCCGCAACCGAACAAGCTTCCAAGGACAACAGCGCATGACACCGGTTGAATACCGCATCCTCGATCAGCGGATCGGGGCCGAATTCCCCATGCCCGCCTACGCCACGCCCGGCTCCGCCGGCATGGATTTGCGCGCCTGCCTGGATACGCCCTTGGCGCTTGCGCCGGGCGATACGCAACTGATTCCCACCGGCATTGCCATTCATATGGGCGACACCGGCATGGCAGCGGTGATCCTGCCCCGCTCTGGCCTGGGTCACAAACACGGCATCGTGCTCGGCAATCTCGTGGGCTTGATCGACAGCGATTACCAGGGCCAGCTGATGGTGTCGTGCTGGAACCGCGGCCAAAGCAGCTTCACCATCGAACCCGGCGAGCGCATCGCGCAGTTGGTGTTCGTGCCGGTGCTGCAGCCAGCACTGGTGCAAGTCGAAAGCTTCGACGCCAGCGAGCGCGGCGAGGGCGGCTTCGGCTCGTCGGGGCGGAGCTAATGCATACCATCGGGCCAGTGACCGACAGTGCCTTGGAAGTGGCGCGAGTACTCACCACCGCGCTGCCCTACATCCAGCGCTACGCCGGCAAGACCATCGTCATCAAATACGGCGGCAACGCCATGGTCGATGATGATCTCAAGCAAAGTTTTGCGCGCGATGTCGTGTTGCTCAAGGCGGTCGGCATCAACCCCGTTGTCGTCCACGGTGGCGGGCCCCAAATCGGCAAGTTGCTGGAGCGCCTGGGCAAAGAGAGCAAGTTCGTTGACGGCATGCGCGTCACCGACGACGAGACCATGGATGTCGTGCAAATGGTGCTTGGCGGCTTGGTCAACAAGGACATCGTCAATCTCATCAATCAGGCTGGTGGCCGCGCGGTGGGCTTGTCGGGCAAGGACGGCGGGCTGATCCGTGCGCGCAAGCTCAAGGCCGAATCCGAGGGGTCTGATCTGGGCCAAGTCGGCGAAGTCGCTTCAATTGACGCATCGTTGGTCGAACTGCTCGACGATGCCGACTTCATCCCCGTGATTGCGCCTGTGGGCGCTGGCGACGATGGCTCCAGCCTGAACATCAATGCCGACCTGGTCGCCGGCAAGATGGCCGCCGTGCTGGGCGCCGAGAAGCTAGTGCTGCTGACCAACACCGCCGGCATTCTGGACGCCGAGGGCCAAGTGATCACCGGCCTCAATCCGGCCCGCGTGGGCAATCTCATCACCGACGGCACAATCACCGGCGGCATGCTACCCAAGGTGCGCTGCGCCCTAGACGCTTGCGCCAGCGGCGTGGCCAGCGCGCACATCATCGACGGCCGCGTCCAGCACGCCGTGCTGCTGGAATTACTCACCGACGAAGGCGTCGGTAGCCTCATTCGCGCCAGATAAGCTGTCATTGCGCCGGCTGCGCCCCTTCACTCAAGGGGGTTGGTGCCCATATTTGGCTGTCATTGTGATTCTTGCGCGCGAATGGGCGCGCTAAATGTGGTTCGCCCAGCGAATCGAAGGCGCGCGGCAATCTCGTCACGAAACCGCCACCCAATGAGATTGCCGCGGCCCTTCGGCCCTCGCAATGACAACCAAGAACAATGTTTGCGGGAGCCTACCGCCGATTGGTCAGTTCCAGATACCGCTCAATGTCGCGTTGAAACTTTGCCTCGGTTTCGGCGCGGTCATCCTGGATTGAGCGCACGATGCGCATGCCGTCGAGCAGGCCGGACTCAAAACTGTTGATCTGCTTATGCAGCTTGTCCGGGACATCTTCCAAGTCTGCTTGCAACTTTTTACGCTTGGCAATCAGTTTGGTCAGCGTATTTTCGGTCTTGGCGGAATTTTCCTGCGCCAATTCCAGCCGGCCGTCTAGCGTGGCCAAGCGCGCATCGCGCAGCTCGATGATTTCGGTGACGCTGCTAAATGTGGTGACCAAGTAACGGTCGTAGCGGGCCTGTTCGGCTGCAGCCAGTTTGGCTTCCTGCGCCTCGCGTTCAGCGCGTTGCTGGGTGACGCGTTCGTCGGCTGTCAGTTCGCGTGCCTTGGAGTCGACGACAACGCCACGCTCGTTCAACTCGTCGCGTTGTTGCTTGGCGTATTTGGGTGGTACGCGGTCGCCGTAGTGCACTTGGCCGTTTTCGTCCACCCAGCGGTACATTTGCGCGCCGGCCAAGCTTGGCGCAAGCAATGCGCCAGCCAGTGCCAGCAGCACTAAGCGCCGTGATCCCAGAAATTCAATTCCCATACTCGTGCCCTCAACATGCCTTGCCCCACCAAGGCTACGGCTGACGCACGGCAATTGGCGCCAGCCTTTTTGGCAGTCTAGCGTGCTTTGCCGGTGCTGTTAACGTCGGTGATAGGCCGCGTGGGGCCTCCTGGGGCCGCCGGCTGGGTTCAATCAGTTGCCAAACGCCGCCAAATGCTTGCGGATGGCCGCTGCAGCATCGGGCTGACTGGCTGCGACTGCGTCGGCGATATCACGGGCCGAGAACAGGCTGTGTACGGCCATCCCGGTGTCGGCCGATAGGGCTTCGACCGCAGTTCTGCCATCGGCGCCCGGTTCTTGCCGGTTGAGTGCAATGACAGCCACGGCTGGCGTGCCGCCCGCGGCCTGGATAATGCCCACGGATTCGCGAATCGCAGTTCCGGCCGTCAGCACGTCGTCCAGAACCGCCACCCGGCCAGTGATGGGCGCGCCGACCAGCGAGCCACCTTCGCCGTGGTTCTTGGCTTCTTTTCGGTTAAAGGCCCAAGGCAGGTCAACGCCGCGCCCAGCAAGCTCCGTGGCAACTGCGGCCACCAGCGGGATGCCTTTGTAGGCGGGGCCGAACAACAGGTCGATGTCGGCACCCTGCAACACATCTGCATAGGCACTGGCGAGAGTGCGCAATGCCTGGCCAGTGTGCAGTTGCGCCATGTTGAAAAAATATGGGCTGTTGCGCCCTGACTTGAGCGTGAACTGCCCCAGCCGCAAGGCTTCATGTTGCAGGGCCAGTTGGATCAGCGGGGCGGGGTCGGGCGTGGGCATGGGCGGCGCGCGGTCGGGCGGGGCGCGTATCATACCGGCCTTGTTTTGCGATCAGGGACGCCTAGGGAAGCTCTGATTGAATCGCGCGGCCGCGCCGGAGTCCTTTCCGGCTGGCTGGCAAGGAACGAGGAGAGAATTGTGGTCATTTCACACGAACGACGAGTAACGCCGCCAGGCGGCCGGAAAGGCCCGGCCCCTGAGGGGTTCGGCCTGAAAGGCGCTGCTGACTGCGTTGGCCGGCTTGACCGTAGAATGACTACGGCGCGGCGCCGACCGCCTTGCATCAGCGCTTTTCAGGTCTCGAACGCGGTTCGCGCGATTCAATCAGAGCTTCCCTAACGTGCGCATCATTACTCTCAACGCCAACGGCATCCGCGCGGCAGCGCGCAAGGGCTTTTTCGATTGGCTGCCCAAGCAGAAGGCCGACGTCGTCTGCATTCAGGAAACCAAGGCGGCCATTGACCAGCTCAATGCTGACTTTTTCCCCAAAGGCTGGCACGCGTTTTTCTGCGATGCCAACAAGCGCGGGTACAGCGGCACGGCCATCTACAGCCGCGAGCAACCCGACTCGGTCATCTGGGGCCTGCAGTCGCCCGAGTTCGACAACGAGGGCCGCGGCATCGAGGCACGTTTTGGTGACCTGTGCGTGCAGTCGCTGTATCTGCCATCCGGTTCGTCCAAGGACGAGCGCCAGCAGGCCAAGTACCGCTTTCTGGATGAATTCCTGCCCCGGCTCAAGGCGCGCGCAGCCGATGGCCGCAAGCATATCCTGTGTGGCGACTGGAACATTGCCCACCGCAATATCGACCTGAAAAACTGGAAATCCAACCAGAAGAACTCGGGCTTTTTGCCCGAAGAGCGCGCTTGGCTCGACACCGTGTTTGATGACGTCGGCCTGGTCGATGCCTACCGTGTGGTTGAGCCCGACACCGAGCAATACACCTGGTGGTCGAACCGCGGCCGCGCCTGGGACAACAACGTGGGATGGCGGATCGACTACCAGATTGTTTCGTCGAACTTGCGCGACACGGTGCAAAGCGCATCCGTGTATCGCGACGGGCGGTTTTCCGACCATGCGCCGCTGACCATCGACTATATCTTGTAGCCGAATGAGCCCAGCCCACCCGCAAAGCCTGCGCGAATCGCTCGCCGCATTTGCCGATGCGCGTATCGCGGTCGTGTTTTTGCTGGGCATTGCCAGCGGCCTGCCGTGGGTGCTGATCGGCTCGGTGCTTAGCGCCTGGCTGGTCGATGCCGGCATTTCGCGCACCACCATCGGTGCGCTCGGCGCCATTGGCGGCATTTATGCGCTGAACTTCCTCTGGGCGCCGCTGCTCGACCGCCTGCATGTGCCGGGCCTGCGCAAGCTCGGCCGCCGTCGCGGCTGGATTGTGCTGATGCAATTCCTGCTGTTGGGGCTGACCGCGCTGATGGTCACGCAAGACCCGAATGACGATTTGTTCGGCCTCGGCATGGTGCTGCTGGGCATTGCGTTGTGCGGCGCGACCATGGACATCGCCATCGATGCCTACCGCATCGACGTGATCCCGCGCACCGAGCAAGGCGCAATCTCGCACGGCGCGGCGGCGGCTTCTGCCGGCTGGTGGACGGGCTACAGCTTGTGCGGGGCGCTAGCTTTTTTCGTGGCGGGCGGCACCGATTGGGGCTGGGATCAAATCTACGGCTTGATGGCCCTGATTTGGCTGCCACTGATGCTGGTGGCGATGTTCGCGCCTGAGCCGCCCAACCACTCGGTGGCTGCCGCCAACCCGGCGCGCAACCCGCTGGAATGGGTGGTGGCGACCTATTGGCCACCATTCCGCGACTTTTTCACCCGCCACGGCGTCAAGCTGGGGCTGGGCATCTTGCTGTTCCTGCTCACGTTCAAGCTGGGCGAAGCGTTCCTGGGCCGCATGTCCATCGTGTTCTACAAGCAGGTGGGCTACACCGACACGCAGATCGGCGCGTTCTCCAAAACCTTCGGCTGGGTCATCACCATCGTTTTCTCGGTGGTCGCCAGTGTGTTCAACGCGCGCTTTGGGTTGGTGCGCGGGCTCATCGTGGCCGGCATCGCCATGGCGTCAACCAACCTGCTGTTTTCTGTCATCGCCATCGTCGGGCCGGAAAGCTGGTTGTTCGCGGTGACGGTGTTGTTGGACAACTTCACCGCCGCCTATTCCACCGTGGCGTTTGTGGCCTTTGTGTCGTTCTTGACCAGCCACGCGTTCTCGGCCACGCAATACGCGCTGATGGCGTCCATCGGCAACCTGGGCCGCACCTTGCTGGCATCGCCAAGCGGTGCGATTGTTGACTACATGGACGGGAACTGGGCGCTGTTTTTCTTGATCACCTCGCTGATGGTGGTGCCATCGCTGCTGCTGCTCATCTGGATTGCCAAAGCCCTGCGGGCGCACTTGGCCAACGACGCCGCCGTGGCCCAGCTCAAGCTATGAGGCGGCTGTGCAGACAGGCCGAACTGGCGGACCCCGGCAGCGCGCGCTTCGAACTGCCGGAGCACCCGGACGGTTACTCGCTGTGTGTGGTGCAACAGGGCGGTGCCGTGCATGGCTACATCAACAGTTGTCCCCACACCGATGCGCCCATGGATTGGCAACCCGGCAAGTTTTTGACCTCGGGTGGCGACTACATCCAATGCTCGCTGCACGGTGCCTTGTTCGAAATCGACACCGGGCGTTGTGTGGCGGGGCCGTGCGTTGGGCAGGCGCTGAAGCCGGCCAATGTCTATGTCGATGGCGGCATTGTCGTGCTCGATGAGGACTTTTGAACATGAGTGAGACCCCGCAAGACAGCTATGGCGGCTACCTGGGCCTCGACAAATTGCTCGACGCACAGCACACGCGAACCGAGGCCGACAGCGAACTGCTGTTCATCGTTATCCACCAGTCCAACGAGCTGTGGTTCAAGCTCATCATTCACGAGCTGGAAAACGCCATCAACGCGCTCTACGGTGGGCGCGACCTAGCGGCGTACAAGATTCTGGCCCGCGTGCATCAAATTCAGTTGTTGCTAATCCGCACCTGGGACGTGCTGAGCACGCTGACCCCCAGCGAATATCGCGTATTCCGCGACAGCGTTGGCCGCGGTGGGGCCAGCGGTTTCCAAAGCGCGCAAAACCGCGAGATCGAGTTCCTGCTGGGCGAAAAAGCCCGCATTCGCGACTTCGACACTGGCAGCGGCGGCACCAAGCAGGCCGACGTGATCGCCATGCACGCCAACGTCGATGTGCGCGCCAAGCTGGAGCAGCGCTGGCGCGCTCCCAGCATCTACGACGCCGCAATCGACGGCCTGGCCCGCAGCTACCCGGACGCCGGCATCACCCCGCGCCCGCGCAGCGGCGACTACAGCGCTATCGCCGAGCCGTCCGAAGCGATCTTCGACCAATGGCAGGCCATCTACGCCGAACCCGACGCGCACATGGCGTGGTTCCAACTCGGTGAGCGCCTGGTTGACCTTGAAGATGCTCTGCGCCGCTGGCGCTGGCGGCATTTGACGACCGTGGCGCGCGTTATCGGCCAATCGACGGGCACAGGCGGCTCAGCCGGACTGCGTTATTTGCAAAAAACGGCCGTGGATGGGATGGAGAATTTTCTCTACCCGGAGCTTTGGCAAGTGCGCAATGAAGTGTTCAGCGCCTGACGATCAGATCGCCCGATAACCAATATCCCGCCGAAACATCACGTCGTCCCAGCAAACTTGCTCGACGCCGGCATACGCCGCCTTTTGTGCTTCGGCGACGTCGTCACCCAAAGCCGTCACGCACAGCACGCGCCCTCCACTGGTCACGACCTCGCCATCGGATTCTGCCGTTCCGGCGTGGAACACTTTGGCGCCGTCCACGGCGTCCAGCCCACTGATGACGTCGCCCTTGCGGTAGCCGCCGGGGTAACCACCGCTGGCCATCACCACGCCCAAGGCGGCGCGGGAGTCCCAGTCGGCGCTTGCGCTGGCCAATTTGCCTTCGACGGCGGCATCGAGCAGCACGTACAGGTCGGACTTGAGCCGTGACAGTAGCGGCTGCGTTTCGGGGTCGCCCAGGCGGCAGTTGAATTCCAGCACCTTGGGGTTGCCTTGCGTGTCGATCATCACGCCGGCGTACAAAAAGCCGGTGTAGGGCACGCCGTCGGCGGCAAAGCCGGCCAGGGTGGGCTTGATGACTTGTTCGATGATGCGCTCACGCACGTCATCGGTGACCACGGGTGCGGGCGAGTAGGCGCCCATGCCGCCCGTATTCGGGCCTTTGTCGCCATCAAATGCCGCCTTGTGGTCTTGCGACGAGGCGAACTCGACGAAATCGCCATCGGCTGCAATGACAATAAAGCTGGCTTCCTCGCCAACCAGGCAATCTTCGATGACGACGCGATGGCCTGCATCGCCAAAAGCATTGCCTTCGAGCATGTCGCGCACGGCGGCGGTCGCTTCACTTTCGGTTTGCGCGACCACCACGCCTTTGCCGGCGGCCAGGCCGTCGGCCTTGACCACAATCGGTGCGCCGCGCTCGGCGATGTAGGCCAGTGCCGGGTCGATGTCGGAAAACACCTGGTAGGCCGCGGTGGGGATGTCGTGGCGGGCGAAAAAGTCCTTGGCGTAGGCTTTTGATGCTTCGAGCTGCGCCGCGGCTTTGATTGGCCCGAAACAGCGCAACCCAGCGGCCGCGAATTGATCGACAATGCCTGCCGCCAGCGGCGCTTCGGGGCCGATGACGGTCAGGTCAACAGCTTGACCACGTGCCAGCGCCAGCAGGCCGCCAATGTCTTCGGCGCCGACATCGACATTGGTGCATTTGGGTTCGCTCGCTGTGCCGGCATTTCCCGGCGCGACGAGCACCTTGGCAACCTGGTCCGACTGCGCCAACTTCCACGCCAGCGCATGTTCGCGGCCGCCGCCGCCGACTACCAAAACCGTCTTGTCTGTCATCAAAGCATGGCCCGCCGCGGGCGATTAAACTGGGCGCGCAGTCTATCACCGGCTTACATCGGCAAAGCACCATGGATATTGAAGTCAACGGCCAGCCACGCAGCATTGATGCGCACACAAGCATTGCCGATTTGCTGGCCGCCATGGGCTACGGCGACAAGCGTGTTGCGGTGGAGGTGAACCGGCAGATCATCACCCGTTCGGCCCACGCCACGCATGTGCTGCAGGCGGGTGACGTGGTGGAGATCGTCCACGCCATCGGCGGCGGTTGACCGAACCGGAAGCGGTCGCGGTGTAAACTGTGCGGCCCGATTTATTCCGCGACACTCATGGCAGACACCGCGCAGCCCGACGACTTGCTGGCCCTGGCCGGCCGCACGTATCAATCCCGTTTGCTGGTGGGCACGGGCAAGTATGCGTCGATGGAGCAGACCGGCACGGCGATTCGCGCCTCTGGCGCCGACATCGTCACCGTGGCTATCCGCCGCAGCAATATCGGCCAGAACCCGGACAAGCCGAACCTGCTGGACGTGATCCCGCCGGATGAATTTACGATCCTGCCTAACACCGCTGGTTGCTATACGACCGAGGATGCTGTGCGCACCTGCCGGCTCGCGCGCGAGCTGCTCGATGGCCACAACTTGGTCAAATTGGAGGTGCTGGGCGACAAGCAGACCTTGTACCCCGATATCACGGCCACCCTGGAGGCTGCGCAAATCCTGGTCGATGACGGCTTCGAGGTCATGGTTTACACCTCCGACGATCCCATCATCGCCAAACGCCTGGAAGACATCGGCTGCGTGGCGGTGATGCCGCTGGCCGCGCCCATCGGCTCGGGGCTGGGCATCCAGAACCGCTACAACATCCTCACCATTGTCGAAAATGCCAGCGTGCCAATCATCGTTGATGCTGGCGTCGGCACCGCATCTGACGCCGCCATTGCCATGGAATTGGGCTGCGATGGCGTGCTGATGAACACCGCCATTGCCGAGGCGCGCGAGCCGGTGCGCATGGCCACCGCCATGCGCCAGGCCATCGATGCCGGCCGCAACGCGTTTTTGGCTGGCCGTATGCCGCGGCGGCGCTACGCCAGCGCCTCGTCGCCGCTCACCGACATGCCGGGGTGATGGGCGCTGCCTCGCATCATCGGCCAATCCGCAGCTTTGTCCGCCGTGAAGGCCGCCTGACTAGCGGCCAGGCGCGGGCGCTAGAGCAGCAGTGGCCGCACTACGGCACCGATGCCCGTGGGCTGCGTGACCCGGCTGCATTGTTTGCGCGCCAAGCGCCGATCACGCTGGAGATTGGTTTTGGCGATGGCGACAACCTACTGGCGCAGGCCAAGGCGCACCCGGACCGCAACTTCATCGGCCTTGAGGTTCACCGGCCAGGCGTTGGGCGTTTGTTGGCTGGTGCTGCCGAGGCGGGCATCGACAATCTGAAGCTTGCGGATCTGGATGCCGCCGAGTTGCTGCGCGACACCATCCCGCCGCAAAGTCTCAACGCGATTTACGTGCTGTTCCCCGACCCTTGGCACAAGGCACGCCATCACAAGCGGCGGTTGGTGCAGGAGCCATTTCTGGACGATGTTGCTCGCGTGATCCAACCCGGCGGCCTGCTGCGCCTGGCTACTGATTGGGAAGACTACGCCGAGCACATGCAGGCCGTGTGTGGCGCGCACCCGGCGTGGCAAGGCGCCGACGTGCCGACCGATGACGGTGCACCCGTTGACCGCATCCAGACCAAGTTCGAGCGTCGCGGCCTGCGCTTGGGTCATGGCGTGTGGGACTTTGCGTACATCCGTGTCTGAGCGTCATCCCATCATTGCCGTTACCGGCTCGTCGGGCGCTGGCACCAGCACCGCGCGGGCGGTGTTTGCCAAGTTGTTCGCTTCGCTGGGCCTGAACGCCGCCGAGGTGGCCGGCGACTGCTTCCACGCTTACACCCGCGACGAGATGGCCACCGCCATCGAGCGCGCGCGCATCCGTGGCGAAAACTTCAGCCACTTCGGCCCGGCGGCCAATCATATGGATCGGCTGGAAGCCTTGTTTCGCGACTATTCCGAGCACGGCCGCGGTGACTTTCGCCACTATATTCATAACGAGATCGAAGCCGAGGCCCTCGGCGCGCCTGTCGGACACTTCACGCCCTGGCAAGCGACCGCCGAAAACACCGATTTATTGCTATACGAGGGCCTGCATGGCGGTGTCATTACCGACCGCGTGAACGTGGCCCAGTATGTTGACCTGCTCATCGGCATGACGCCGACGATCAACCTGGAATGGGTGCAAAAAATCCACCGCGACACGGCCGACCGCGGCCACGCGCCGTCGGACGTGGCGCGCACTATTTTGCGCCGCATGCCCGACTACGTGAACTACATTACGCCGCAGTTTTCGCGCACCGATATCAACTTCCAGCGCGTGCCGCTGGTCGATACGTCCAACCCGTTTGCGGTCAAGCGCGTGCCCACCGCCGCCGAGAGCTACGTGGTCATCCACTTTGCCGACAGCGCGGCGGCGGCGGTCGATTTTGGCGCCTTGCTCGACCTCATTCCGCGCGCCTTCATGCCGCGGCAAAACACCATTGTGGCGCCGGGCGAGCACATGTCGCGCACCATGCAATTGGTGCTCGAGCCGCTGATTCGGCGGCTGATGCACCAACGCCGGCGCGCTGTGGCTGGTGGCACGGAAGACGCGGCCGGAGCGGAGCAGGCGGGGCGCGCACCGGCCTGAGCCCTGGGTTGGAACTGTGAACCAGTTCCGGTTTGTGCCCAGGGAATGCCAATGCCGCAATGTTAGTGTTCGCCCGCGGCCAGCGTGACCTCACGGGTGCCCCAAATCACCAAGGAATTTCGGATGACACATCTTTATGCGACGCCCGGTGGCATTGGCAACATGATTGCCGTCGTGTTGCTATCGCTAGTGCCGCAGTTCGTGGCAGCGCAAGTAACGTCGTCCGCGCCCAAAGCCATTTTGCTGCACGAGATTCAGCCCGGCGAGACGCTGGACAGCATCTTGCAGGCCACTTACTTGCCGGGTGAGCGGCCATCGCGTGCGCAGGTGGTGCAAACCAACCCGCACGCGTTCGAGGGCGGGGATTTTCGCCGCATCATGCCGGGCAAAACCTTAACCCTGCCGCTGGCGTCGGAGCCACGCAGCTATGTGTTGGACCAACCCGCCGCAGCGCCACCGCCTGCAACATCGGTGATCGGCACGGTAGAGATGCTCGACGGCGGGCTGACGGCGCTCTATGCCGGTGGCCAACGCACGCTGGCTATTGGCCAGGCAGTGCACGAGGAAGACCGCCTGTTGCTGGCCAGCGGCCGCGCCAAAGTGCGCTTGTTGGACGGCAGCCAGTTGTACTTGCAGGACAACACCGATGTGCTGCTCAGCCGCCTGAGCTTCAAGCGTGGCGACGGCAACGTCGGTAGCCGCCTCATCGAGCTCGGCCGCGGCGGGTTGCGCATGATTTCCGGCCTGCTCAAGCCCGACGTGACTGTTGAGCACCCCGATATCAGCACGCCGGTTGCAGTGCTGGGCTTGCGTGGCACCGAAACCGTGCTGCATTACTGCGATGCACCGCAGTGCCAAACCAGCCGCGGCGTGCTGCCCGGCGGCTTGCTCACTGGATTGGCTGAAGGCAGTATCACGCTTGGCAATGCCGCCGGCCAAGCCGGCCTGACACCGGGCGATGTGTACAAAGTCGCCGGCGCGAACACGGCGCCACAGCCCGCGCCTGAATACCGCTGCGCCATGCTGGGGTTGGATTGTGCGTCACCGCCGCCGCCGACACAGCCTGCATGCCCACCGCCGCGGCAGCGCGGGGGCCAAGGCGTGCGCCGGCCCGAGTGCCGGTAGCTCGGGTTCGAGCTCGCGCTGAAGTTGCGCACCCGAATCGCCTGGGCAGGCGCTAACAAAACACCGTTCGTCAATCGCTTTGGCGGGGTTTTCAACCGCTTAGCGTGTTGCCCGATGCGTGGCCCTTGCACCGACCCTGCAGTGTGACTTATCAAGTAGTCAGGGCATCGGCCCGCCGATGCTCTTCCGGCCAACACGTGCTGGCCGGAGACAGCAATCGGAGGTACTTATGGCCGCTTGGCTACAAGACGTCAACGTTGGGGACTGGTTTCAGGTTGGCAGGCGTCAACTGTTTGAAATCGTTGCGCTGGACTTGCGCGCCGAGACGATCGAAGTGCAATACTTTGATGGAACCGTCGCCGAGATCGCTTTTGAAAACTGGACCGAGCTGGCCGCCGTGCCGGCTGCAGCGCCCGAGGACATTCGCGGCGCCATGGACATGGAAAGCATGGACGCGATCGATGTTTGGCAACCCATGCTTCGGAACCCGCTGGAGCGCCTCGACCTCTACGCCTAGCGTCGAGCAAACAGCGAGTCGGCGGCGATGATCAAGCTGCCGCCCGCGCTGGAGTTCGTGCTGCGCGACGACAGCCGAGCGCTGCTGCGCTGGGTGCGCGAGGGCGACATTCCGCGCTTTCGTGCTGGTTTCGAGCAATTGTCCGACACTGCGCGGTTCTCGCGCTTTTTCGATCACCTCAATCGTTTGTCCGAAGCGCAATTGCGCTATTTCACCCAGATTGACTACGTCAACCACATGGCCTGGGGCGCGCTCGATCTTGACCGCCCTAGCGTGCCGGGCTTGGGCGTTGCGCGTTATGTGCGGCTGCCCAAGCAGCAACGCGTGGCCGATCTCGCCGTGACCATTACCGATTCGGCGCAAGGCTCGGGCCTGGGCACGGCGCTGATGGCATGCCTGCACCTGTCGGCCGCCGAGGCCGGTTTTGAGGCGTTTAGCTGTGATGTGCTGGAAACCAACACCGGCTTTGCCGAGCGCTTGCAGCGCCTGGGCGCCGAAGTCGCCGGCCACAACGACGGCATCATCAGCCTGCGCTGGGCGGTATGCGCGGGCGCCGATGCGGTGGCCGGTGATAGCAACAGCGCCAAAGTGTTTCGGGAAGTGCTAGAGCGGCTGGCCGAGGCCAAGTTGTTCCGGGGCGCGCACCCGGTGGAGTGATCGGGCGCGAGCAGGCCGGTATTGGCCCACAGGCTTGCAATTTTTGCACTGCAACACGACTATGTCTGACCCCTGAGTCAGCCCGGTCGCATTTTGTCTGTGCGCAATCCCCCCCGCCAACTCCTCGACGACCTCGCCAACGCGGGTGATTACACCACCTGGCGCGAGATCAGCGTCGAACTCGACCGTATCGAAGGCAAAGACATGTGGCGTGCCGAGGACGCCACTGATGAGTATGACTACTGGTTGGTCAAAGAACGCCTCACCGAGCTGCGCCGCATGCGCCGCAAAAAAGACGTGCGCCGGCTGGTGTTCTCGCTGCACGAAGGCCTGCACGGCAACCTGGGAGGCATGGCCAACCCGGTGCTTTATCGCCACTGCCGTGTCGGCACCAAGCTGCTGATTACGGACTACGTCGAGGAAGTTGCCCGCGCACTGCACTGGATTTGCGACACCGAGTTTCCCGACTTCAGTTTTTCCGACAAGATTTTGTTCTTCAAACGCACCGGCGTGGCCTTTGGCCGCTCGGCGCTGATGCTGTCGGGCGGCGCCACGCTGGGCATGTTCCACATGGGCGTCATCAAGGCGCTATTCGACCAGGACTTGCTGCCGCGGGTGGTGTCCGGCTCGTCAGCAGGCTCCATCATTGCCGGCATTGCCGGCACGCGCAGCGACACCGAGCTGCCGCCGATGTTCGAGCCCACCAACATGAACCTGGAAGCCTGGGAAGCACTGAACATGCGTAACGCCGTGGGCGACCGCGCGCTGATGAACCCCGACACGCTGGCCCGCTGCCTGCACGCCAACATGGGCGATGCCAGTTTCGAAGAGGCCTTCGACCACACCGGCCGCATTCTCGACATCACCGTCAGCCCGGCCGACAAACACCAGCACGGCCGCCTGCTCAATTATTTGAGCTCGCCCAGCGTGATGATCTACAAGGCCTCGCAGGCCAGTTGTGCGGTGCCGGGCTTGTTTCCACCGGTGCTGCTCAAGGCCAAGAGTTTCGAGGGCGAAGCCGTCGATTACATGCCCAGCATGCGTTGGGTGGATGGCAGTTTGTCGTCCGACCTGCCCATGCTGCGCCTGGCGCGCTTGCACAACGTCAACCACTACATCGTCAGCCAGACCAACCCGCACGTAGTGCCGTTTTTGGCCAAGGAGGGCGCGCGTGGCATGTTGCCGTTTGTGCGCGACATGGTCGCCGGCACCAGCAAGAACACCATCGACCTGGCCCAGCAGCACTTTGGCCGCCGCGCGCCGGGCCGGCTGATCAAGCAAGTGCATGCGCTCACCAGCCAGCGCTACACCGGCGACATCACCGTGACGCCCAAATACACGCCGGCAACCTTTACGCGCATCCTGTCCAACCCCGGTGTTGCCGACATGCGCCGTTACATCCGCGACGGCGAGCGCGCCACCTGGCCGACAATCGAGCGCATTCGCATCCAAACCAGCATCTCGCGCACCTTCGAGGAATGCCTGGTCAAGCTCAAGGCGCAGCAATTCGGCCGCAGGCGTGAGGATGCGCCGTTGCGGGTGGCTGGCGAGTAGCACGCCTGCAACCAGTCGGAGGCTGGGTTAGGGTAAATAGCCAACCTGCAGCACGGGGCGCGACATGGCCGTCCACCCGATTGACCTGGCGATTATCGCCGCCTATTTCCTGATCGTCATCGGCATCGGCGTTTGGGTCACGCGCCAAACCAAGTCCGGCGACGACCTGTTTTTGGCCGGGCGCACGCTCGGTGTTGGCGTCATCGGCTTTTCGCTGTTCGCCTCGAACATCTCCGCGCAGACGCTCATCGGCCTGGCTGGCGATGCCTACAAGAACGGCATTGCGGTGTCGGCCTATGAGTGGATGGCAGCATTGATTCTGGTGTTCACGGCGATCTTCGTGCTGCCGTTTTTCATGCGCACCAAGATATCCACGGTGCCGGAATTCATGGCGCGGCGGTTCGACAAGCGCGTGCGGGTTTACCTGTCGCTGATCACGATCTTGTTGTCCATCGTCATCGATACCGCTGGCGGGCTGTATGCCGGCGCGCTGGTGCTCGATCGGCTGTTCTATCCCGGTGCCGGCGGCGATCACCTGTATCCATTCGTCATCGGTTTGGCGCTGTTCGCCGGCATTTACACCGCCGCGGGCGGCCTGAAAGCCGTGGTGCTCACCGACGTGCTGCAGGCGGTCATCCTTATCGTCGGCTCGGCGGCGCTGGCATTCATCGTCTTCGGCAAGTTCGACTTCTCCTGGGCCAAGGCGACTGCGGCGCTGCCCGAAGGCCACCTCAAGCTGATCAAACCCATTGATGACCCCGGCTTGCCGTGGCCAGGCTTGATCGTTGGCGTGCCACTGCTGGGGTTCTACTACTGGACCATGAACCAGTACATCATCCAGCGCGCGCTGGGCGCCAAAAACCTCGACGCCGCGCGCCGCGGCGCCATGCTGGGCGGCGCGCTCAAGTTGCTGCCGCTGTTCATCATGGTGTTGCCGGCAGCATTTGCATTCAGCTTGTTGCCCGACATCGGCAACGCCGATCAGGTTTTCCCTACGCTGGTCACCGACCTACTGCCCGTGGGCCTCACGGGTTTGGTGCTGGCCGGCCTGATCGCCGCCATCATGTCGTCGGTTGATAGCACATTGAACTCCGCCTCAACGCTGGTCACGCTGGACTTCATCAAGCCCCGAAAGCCTGATCTGACGCCCACGCAAACCGCCAAGATCGGCCGCATCTGCACGTTTGGCTTCATGGCAGTCGCCGCCGCCTGGGCACCGCAGATTGCGAACTTCCCTGGCTTATGGAACTACATTCAGGCCACCTTTGCCTACGTGACCACGCCGCTGGTTGGCGTATTCCTGGTTGGTCTGTTCTGGGCCGGAGCGCATGCACGGGCGGGTTTCTGGGCGCTGGTCGTCGGGCATACAACAGCCGCAATCCTGTTCGTGCTGGGCCCGGTGCTGGGCGTGATCAGCATCCACTTCACCATCATGGCCGGCATCTTGGCGGCGTACTCAGCCATCGTGCTGGTCGTGCTGTCGCACGTCATGCCCAAAGTGGCACCGAACCCGGATGCCGAACTGTTCACCTGGCCGCCGGACCGCGAAAGCGCCGACATGCGGCCGGGGGAAACCATCTGGTCCGACTACCGCTTGCAGGCGGCTGGGGTTGTGCTTGGTGTTGCGGTGATGTTGGCGGTGTTCTGGTGAGTGCGGCCGATATGATTACGCACGCTCAAATGCCGCTGTCATTGCGAGGCGCAGAGCGCCGCGGCAATCCTCGCCGGCCAGCGGCTCGGCGGTCTGCTGCGCAGGCCGTTACCAGTTTTGCTCCCACACCCCTGACCGGGCTGCGCCCGGCCCGGTCCAGCCCGTCCACTTCGTGGCCGAGCGTTCGACGGGGCAAAGCAATGCTTTGCCTCAATCCGTCTCCACCCCCTAACTTAGGGGACTGTCATTGCGAAGGAGCGTAGCGACTGCGGCAATCTCATTGGGTGGCGGTTTCGTGACGAGATTGCCGCGCACCTTTCGGTGCTCGCAATGACAAGATCTCTGTGGACGCTGACTTAACCGGTCTGAGCATTGGCTTCGGCGGCGGCTGCCACTGGTGCACCGAGGCCGTGTTTCAGGCTGCCGATGGCGCCGAGAGCGTGGAGCAGGGTTGGATTCGCAGCGAGCCGCCGCACGATGCTTGGTCGGAGGCAGTCCGTTTGCAGTTGTCCGACACCAGCGATTTGCATCACCTCGTGCGCATTCACCTGCACACGCACAGCAGCACATCGATGCATGCGATGCGCACCAAATATCGGTCGGCCATCTACACGCAATCACCCGACATGGCGCAGGCTGTCAAAGATACGCTTCGCGACTGTCAGGCGGAATTCGACAAACCGCTGGTCACCCAGGTGCTGCCCTTGGTGGCATTTCGGCTATCGGACGCGGCGTATCAGAACTACTACAAGCAGCGGCCCGACCGACCGTTTTGCCAAACCTACATCGCGCCCAAGTTGAAGCGCGTGGAGGCCCTAAAGCCTGATTGAACTGTCATTGCGAAGGAGCGTAGCGACTGCGGCAATCTCATGGGGTGGCGGTTTCGTAACGAGATTGCCACGGCCCGTTGGGCCTCGCAATGACAAAGGCTACTGTTGGCTGGGCAAGGTGATGTTCAACTCCAGCACCTCCAGTTCGCCATCACGCTCGACGCCTATGTTCACCGCATCGTCCCCCACTTTGACGTACTTGCGGATCACGCGCAGCAGGTCTTTTTGCAGCTTGGGCAGGTAGTCGGGCGCGCTGGTGTTGCCGGCGCGTTGGTGGGCAACGATGACCTGCAGGCGCTCTTTCGCGAGCTGTGCGGTCGTCGGTTTTGACTGACGGAAAAAGTCGAGCAGTGCCATCTCAACCTCCAAACAAGCGGCCCATCAGGCCTTTTTTGGTTGCTTCCAGGAAGCGGTGCGGTTTGTCCTCACCCAGGAAGCGCGCCACCATGTCCTTGTAGGCCTCGGCGGCCGGGATTTCGCCCAGCGCGATGACCGGTGAGCCGGCATTTGAGGCGTTGAGCACATCGGTCGATTCGGGGATCACAGCCAGCAGGTCGATGGCGAGGATTTCTTGCACGTCATCCACAGCCAGCATTTCGCCCTTGGCCACGCGGGCGGGGTCGTAGCGGGTGACGACCAAGTGTTCGGTGATGGTTTCACCTGCAGCGGCCTTGGCTGTCTTGCTGGCTAGCAAACCCAGCACACGGTCGCTGTCGCGTACCGAGCTGACTTCGGGGTTGGTGACGATCAGCGCCTGGTCGGCAAAGTGCATGGCCAGTTGCGCGCCTTTTTCGATGCCGGCGGGGCTGTCGCAGACGATGTAGTCGAAGTCTTTGCTGAGCTCTTCGATCACGCGCTTCACACCCGCTTCGGTAAGCGCATCTTTGTCGCGGGTTTGCGAGGCGGCGAGGATGTACAGGTTCTCGACCCGCTTGTCGCGGATTAGCGCCTGCTTGAGCGTGGCTTCCTTGGCGATGACGTTGACAAAGTCGAACACCACGCGGCGCTCCACGCCCATGATCAGGTCGAGGTTGCGCAGGCCCACATCGAAATCGATGACGACGGTTTTGTGCCCGGCTTGCGCCAGACCCGTGGCAAAGGACGCGCTGGTCGTGGTTTTGCCCACGCCGCCCTTGCCAGAAGTAACCACTACAACTTGTGCCATAAAACTAAAGCTCGTTGATTAGGAGTTTTTCGCCATTCAGCGCAATGCGCGCCGGCCGGCCTCGTTCGGTGTCTTCAATGTCGTCGGCAACCCGGTAGTTGCCGGCAATGGCCAGCAACTCGGCGTCGAGCTGCTGGCAAAAGATTTGCGCCTCGGTGTCGCCGCGGCAGCCGGCCATGGCGCGGCCGCGCAGATGGCCATACACATGCACACAGCCGTCGGCCAGCACTTCGGCACCCGGGCTGACGCTGGCCAGAACGATCAAATCGGTGTCGCGCGCGTACAGCTGCTGCCCGCTGCGCACCGGTTGGGTAACGATGCGCGCTGCCGGCCGTGACTGTGAGCGTGCGCGCTGGCTGTCTTGCGCCGGCGGGCGCATCGTGCCCAAGCCGGCAGCTTGCGCGGCTTCTGTGTACTTGCCGCCATCATCCAGTACGGCCACTGGCATCAGGCCGTTGCCGCGCAGGGTTTCGGTCACGCTGGCCAGGTCAGCGTCATGCAAATTTGGGTCGATGAGCACCGGCAGGCCAGCAAACAAGCCCGGCGCGCGGGCAACCTCGGCGGCCACTGCTTCGGCAATGCGCGTGGTGTCGCCGGATTGCAATTGCAGTACGGTCAGGCTCATCACCCGACCTTTGAAACTGATGGTGTCTTGGCTCACGTGGCGCGGTTTCGCGGCAGGCGGGGCAGCCGAATTGCTGCACTGCGCAAGCGCGGCAGTGTACGGCAGTCGCCATAGATTTGCACCGCTGCAAGCCGCCCGCGTACGCTGCCTGTCATCCGCAATTCTTGCATCACCACAAGGAGCCCGTTGTGGCGCAAACCTTGGAATTTTTCTGGGACCCGGCCAGCCCTTATACCTATCTGGCTTCGACTCAGCTCGAGAAACTGGCGCACGAGACCGGTGTCGGTCTGCGCTACCGGCCCATGCTGCTCGGCGGCGTGTTCCAGGCCACTGGTAACAAGCCGCCGGGCATGCTGCCGGCCAAGGGCAAGCACATGCTGCGTGACCTGGCGCTGATGGGCCGATACCTCAAGGTGCCGGTTGAGAAGCCCGACAGCTTCCCCGTGCACAGCGTGCTGTCGCTGCGCTGCGCGTTGGTGGCCGAGCAGCATGGCAAGCACGTCGAATTTTCCAACGCGGTGATGCGCGGCCATTGGGGCGCAGGCCTGGATGTGTCCAAGCCCGAGGTGATCATGGATATTGCCAAGCTGGTCGAACTCGACGGCGAGGCGCTGATTGCCGGCACGCAGGACGACGCTATCAAGCAACAACTCAAAGACAACACGGCCGAAGCCGTAGCGCGCGGCGCGTTCGGCGCGCCCACATTCTTTTTGGGTGAGCAGATGTTTTGGGGCTGCGATCGCATGGACCTGATCCGCGCGTATCTGGACGGAGAGTTGTCCTGAGCGGCAACGCTGCGCTTGGCCGCAGCGAGACGATTACCGTTCGCGGCCTCAAGCTGCATTTGCGGCACTGGGGCGAGGGCAGCGCTGGCCCGCCGGTTGTGCTGTGCCACGGATTCCTGGACGTTGGCGCCAGTTGGCAATTTGTCGCCGCGCACTGGCCAGGCCGGCATCTGATTGCGCCGGATTGGCGCGGTTTCGGCCTCAGCGACTGGTCGGGCAACGACAATTACTGGTTCCCGGATTACGTCGCCGACCTCGACGGTATCGCCAAGCATGTGTCGCCCGACGCGCCCTTCGACTTGGTTGGCCACAGCATGGGCGCACAGGCCGCCAGTCTGTTTGCCGGTGCGCGGCCCGAACGTGTGCGTAAGCTGGTGCTAATGGATGATTTGTCGGTGCCCGACATGGAGCCGACGTTGTTCCCCGACAAGCTCACCGGTTGGTTGGACGCGCTGGAAAAGCCGCGCCACGACAAGACCTACGACGACTTCGAGCACTTGGCCAAACGTGTGGTGGTTTACAACAGCAAGCTGCCGGCCGACCGCGCGCTGGCTGTCGCCAAAGCGTGGGGCCGTGTCAATGATGATGGCCGCGTGGAGCTGCTGGCCGATCCCGTACATCGTCTGCGCGGGCCGTCGCTGTTTCGCGTGGCCGAGTCCATGGCGGTGTGGCGCAAGGTGACGGCGCCTACGCTGTTCCTGGACGCCGCCGACTCATTCACCGACAAATTCGTCGGCGCCGAAGACATGGCCGAGCGCTGGGCCTGCTTTGCCGACGGCCGCCGCGTGATCATCCCCGACTGCGGCCACATGCTGCATCACGACCAGCCAGAGGCCGTGGCCGAGGCATTGCAGGACTTCTTGGTTGACTGACCGGGAGCCGAAACAGCTTGAATTGCCGCCGCTTGCCCGCACGTAGGGCAGACGATTCAACGGACAGTCCGCATGGAACAGTTCCACGGAACAACGATTCTTGCCGTGCGCAAGGGCGGCAAGGTGGCCATCGGTGGCGACGGCCAGGTGTCGATGGGCAACACGCTGGTCAAGGGCAATGCGCGCAAGGTGCGCCGCTTGTATGGCGACCGCGTCATCGCGGGCTTTGCCGGCGGCACCGCCGATGCCTTCACCCTGTTCGAAAAGTTCGAAGGCAAGCTGGAAAGCTATTCCGGCAACCTGCTGCGCGCCGCAGTCGAACTGGCCAAGGAATGGCGCACCGACCGCGCCCTGCGCCGGCTCGAAGCCCTGCTGCTGGTGGCCGACAAGGAAACCAGCCTGATGATCAGCGGCACCGGCGATGTAATGGAGCCCGAGCACGCATCGATTGCCATAGGCAGCGGCGGCAGCTTCGCCCAAGCGGCAGCGCGCGCGCTGGTCGATAACACTGACTTGCCGGCGGATGAAGTGGTGAAGCGCTCCATGCAAATCGCCGCCGACATCTGCGTGTTCACCAACGACCACCTGACGCTGGAAGTAATTGACGAATCCGGCGACGAGTAAGCCCACGCCGTCGTTCCTGCGAAAGCAGGAACCTAGCCTTTCGCCAGTCTGATAAGGCTAGATTCCTGCTTTCGCAGGAATGACGAACAACGGAACGCATTGATGCAAGACCAAAACACCACCATGACCCCCCGCGAGATCGTCGCCGAGCTCGACACCCACATCGTCGGCCAGGCCGAGGCCAAGCGTGCCGTGGCTATTGCGCTGCGCAACCGCTGGCGGCGCATGCAGTTGGGCGAGCCGATGTCGGGCGAGATCACGCCCAAGAACATTCTGATGATCGGCCCCACCGGTGTGGGCAAAACCGAGATCGCCCGCCGCTTGGCCAAGCTGGCCAACGCGCCATTTTTGAAGGTTGAAGCGACCAAGTTCACCGAGGTGGGCTACGTCGGCCGCGAGGTCGATTCCATCATCCGCGATCTGGTCGATGCCGCCGTGAAGATGGCGCGCGAGCAAGCCATGCATTCGGCTCGGCCCAAGGCTGAACTCGCCGCCGAGGAGCGCGTGTTGGACGCCCTGGTGCCGCGCCCGCGTGAGTACGGCGGCGAGCAGTCCGACACCCGCGAGGCCGAGGCCGGCAGTGCGCGGCAGGTGTTCCGCAAGCGCCTGCGCGAGGGCAAGCTGGACGACACCGAAATCGAGGTCGAAGTGGCGCAGCAGGCGCCGGGCGTCGAGATCATGGCGCCGCCGGGCATGGAGGAGATGTCCAATCAGCTCTCGTCGATGTTCTCCAACATGTCCAAGGGCAAGACCAAGCCGCGCAAGATGAAGGTGAAAGACGCGCTCAAGGCGCTCACCGACGAAGAAGCCGCCAAGTTGCTCGACGAAGAAGACATCAAGGGCCAGGCCGTACGCAATGTCGAGCAAAACGGCATCGTATTCCTCGACGAGATCGACAAGGTGGCCAAGCGCGAAGGCACCATGGGCGGTGGTGACGTGAGCCGCGAAGGCGTGCAGCGCGACCTGCTGCCGCTGGTCGAGGGCAGTACCATCAACACCAAGTACGGCATGGTCAAGACCGACCACATCCTGTTCATTGCCAGCGGGGCCTTTCACCTGGCCAAGCCCAGCGACCTGATTCCGGAATTGCAGGGCCGCCTACCCATCCGCGTGGAGTTGTCCGCACTGACCGCCGATGACTTCGTGCGCATCCTCACCGAGCCGGATTGCAGCCTCACCGAGCAGTATGTGGCCCTGCTGGGCACCGAGGGCCTGACGGTCAGCTTTGCCGACGATGGCGTGAAGCGTATTGCCGAAATCGCCAGCCAAGTGAATTCGACCACCGAGAATATCGGCGCGCGCCGCCTGCACACGGTGTTGGAGCGGCTGGTCGAGGCGCTGTCATTCGAGGCGCCGGACAAGAGCGGTGAGTCGGTGACCATCGACGCCGCTTTGGTCAATGAGCGCTTGGGTGATCTGGCTCAGGACGAGGACTTGTCGCGGTATATCCTTTAGCGCGACGCTGTCCGCGTGACGCGCGTTACCTCGTCATTCCCGCGAAAGCGGGAAACTAGCCACTGGATTCCCGCTTTCGCGGGAATGACGTTGGTTGTACGTGAGCATCAAACAAATCCTCGACGTTACAATGGCGCCATGAGCCAACCGATACCCGTCCCCGACGAACTCGTCCTGCACCAACAGTCCAAAACTCTGGACGTGGTGTATGGCGAGACTGCGCACACCCTGAGCGCCGAATACCTGCGCGTGTATTCGCCCTCGGCCGAGGTCAAGGGCCACGGGCCGGGGCAGGAAACCACGCAGTGGGGCAAGCGCGATGTGGGCATCAAGCAAATCGACCCCGTGGGCAGCTACGCCGTGCGGCTTGCTTTCGATGATGGCCACGACACCGGGCTTTACACTTGGCCGCTGCTGCATGACCTCGCCACCAATGCTGAGACCAAGTGGGCGGCCTATCTGGCCAAGCTTGAAGAGCAAGGCCTGAGCCGCGATGCGGGTACGCGCAGCCTGGACTCGGTGCTCAAGCAGGGCGGTGGCAAGTCCAAGGCTTACCCGGCGTGAGTAACGACTCAACCACCCACTTCGGTTATCAAACCGTCGATGCCGCCGACAAGGTAAAACGCGTCGGGCAGGTGTTCACCTCGGTGGCGCAGCAGTACGACATCATGAACGACCTGATGTCGATGGGCGTGCACCGCGCCTGGAAGCATTTTGCCGTCAACCTGGCCGCTGTCGGGCCGGGCGACCATGTGCTTGATCTGGCCTCCGGCACCTGCGATCTGGCCGGCCGTTTTGCAAAACAAGTCGGTGACACTGGCCACGTGATTGCCTCCGATATCAACGCCGACATGCTGGCCGTGGGGCGCGACCGCATGATCGACCGCGGAATAGTCAGCGGCATCGAATACGTGCTCGCCAATGCCGAAGAGCTGCCCTTCGACACCAACCAGTTCGACTGCGTGACCATGGCCTTTGGCCTGCGCAACGTCACCGATAAAGACGCCGCCCTGGCCGAGATCAACCGCGTCACCAAGCCCGGCGGCCGCGTGCTGGTGCTGGAATTTTCCAAGCCCACCAACGACGGCTTTGCCAAGCTCTACGACCAGTATTCATTCAGCGTGCTGCCGCTGCTGGGCAAGTTCGTCGCCAACGATGCCGACAGCTACCAATACCTGGCCGAGTCCATTCGCATGCATCCAGATCAGGACACGCTCAAGGGCATGATGGAAAACGCCGGCCTGCTGCGCTGCCAGTATTTCAACCTCACCGGCGGCATCGTTGCCGTGCACCGCGGCTACGGCGCGCCTTGATTGCCATGACACGTAGCGAGCGTCATTCCCGCGAAGGCGGGAATCCAGTTGTCACAAGCCGGCATTCCACGATGCCCATAGCGCAACGCTCCATGAGCCAATAGCCACCATGTCAATCCGCGACAACACCCTGGCGGTTGCCGAATCACTCATCAATCGCGCCGTCGCCAATTCGCCCGGAGTGGCAGAGGCCGTGCAAGCGCTCAGCGGCAAAGTGCTGCAAATCACACTCACCGGCCTGGATCAGGTGGTGTATCTCGCCCCCATGGGCAGCCGCGTGCAAGTGCTGGCCGAAGCGCCCGACCACCCCGACGTCAAACTGGCTGGCCGGGTCGGCGAGTTCCTGCGCCTGGCCGCCGCCCAAGGCGACGCCAAACAAGCCGCCCTGAAAGACGCCGCCATCACCATCGAAGGCGACGCCATGCTGGCTCAGCAATTCGCAGCGATGATGGATGCGCTCGATGTTTCGCCGGAGGCGCATTTGGAGCCGTTGCTGGGCGCGACTGGCGCCGCGCAGGTGGGTGAGATTGGGCGGGCATTGTTTGGGCTGGGGAAAGCGCAGGCTTCAAGAGTCGGCTCTGCGACGTTCGCTCAATGGAATAGCGAGAGCGGGGCTGCGGTTGCGGAGAGGGAGGTTGGCGCGTGGGCCGACGAGGTTAGTCAAATAACGGCACAAATTGATGGTCTCGAAGTTCGAGTAAAACGGTTCGAGCGAAAGGTTTCGGAGATACCAGACGGCAGTTAGTGCGCGTAGAAACGTCCTGATCTCTTGCGAAAGATTTTAGGAGTGGGGCTTAGGAAGTGGCTAGGTGGTTGTTTGCGAATAGTTAATTTGACTGCTAACTATCCGAAAACCTGATCAAAATCTCGATAAGCAAAGAGTCTGCCTCCGCAGATTTTTGAAAGCGGTCCATTAGGTAGCTGTCAAACGCTTGGAGTGGGCTTAATGAGTGGCCCCTCTCAGAGATCATTTCAGCGGCCTGTACTATCCGAAGCAACTCCTTTAAATCCACGATATGCAGCATTGCGCCAATATTTGACGCGAAATCGCGCATTGTATTTAGGCCGTATTCGCACCTGTTTTCAATCAGGTCCATGTCAGGGATCAGGACTATTGCGTGTACAGGTTTATTGCGCTCGACTTCAATCAGATCGCCACTCTGAGAGTAGATTGGTGTGTCTGAAGTGAGCTTTCGAATCGCGCCTTGGAGCTGCCGCATGGCTTTTTTGAGATGGCTTTCGACATTTTTTGAAAGATTTGACCTTGTAGGCAAATTGTCTCTTCCAAGTATTGTTAGTGCCTTTGACTCTATAAGTATCGATCCGTACTCATGGCTGAGCAGCACGTCAGTAAGCTCGCGGGTCCCGTTGCCCTTGGGGACTTGGGGTGAGGCGTGGACGCCTGAAGGATCAATATTGTCTGTTAGCCAAATCGCTAATTGCTCCTGTTGGCTGCCCTCGTTATCTTTGAACAGGTTTATGGGGCTACTTGTTGCATGGCTCGTGATAAAGATGCTGTCTATCGGGTGCCAGTCTTTACTGTTCGCAATTGGCGTTGTTATAAGCGGTACGCCAATGTTTCCGCCCGCGAGTATTATGTCGAAAACTGTCGAGACATCGTCGGCGATGGAGCCATAGTCGACGGGGCCGACAGCGATGCCATCAGTTAGACCTGATAATCCTCGTATCCCATCGAGAGTGACTTCTTGCCATCCGACATTGATAGCAAGATCATTAAATAGGAACAGCTTGCAGTTCCCTTTGGAGTGGGTCGATCGAATTGCAAATAATTCTTGGTCTTGCTCGACAACGGACCATACAACTAAGGGGTTCTCGATATCATCTGCGACTTCTAGTGCATAAACGAGGCGATCACCGAGCCGCAAAAAATGTAGCTTAAGGGATACTCCTGAAATGATGTACTTAAGCTGCAGCGAGTTTGCTTTAACCAGTAGTGAAGGCTCTCGCTCCGAGCCACCATCTGCATTGTCGAATCGAATTAGTTGCGGTGTTGCGAGGAATTCAGAATGACGGTTTTTTGACAAAATATGCATTTGATTTCTGGCGCGAGCTTTCGCATAAGAAATTGGGAAGCGGACTCCTAGAATTACTGGCGTTAATACCCCGACTCACTCTTCCCAGCCGCCTGCTTCGCCCGCCGCTCTTCCTTGTCGCGATCCGTGGCCCAAATCACTTGCGGGAACAGCAGTACGCGCAGCAAACCGATGAGCATGTAGATATAGGTGAGGCTGAAGAGGATGCCGCAGATCATCGAGATGATCTCGAAGTTCACACTCACGTATTTGATGCCCCACCAACTGATGACATCAATCAGCGCTGCGGCCAGGCCAATGGGGAAGATCCACTGGTAGATCCACAGGTGGTTGAACTGCATCGAAAACGGGATGCCGATGATCAGGAAACTGGTGGTAAAGCCGAACAGATGGGCGTGGGTAAAGGCAATGAGTTTGCCCAGCGACATATTGTCGAAATAGGTCTTGGCATCGCCATGCAAGTGCAACTGATAGACGATTTCCAGCGCGCCGAACAAGAAGGCGATGGCATACAGCGTAATGGCCAGCGCCAGCCCGCGCTTGACGCCCGTGGGGTAGTAAAACAGCGTCAGTGATTCCTTGCTGACGCGGAACGGTACCGAGAAGTGGCCCAGCCACAGCAAGAAAAAGAAGAACAGACCCAGTGCGATGGGGCCACCAACGGTCTGCCAAGTGGGCGGTGGCGGGGTGACCTCGACTAGGTCGTCCATGGCGATGTCGTCGAGCAGCGAAAAGTCATCCTGCGCGAATGCCAGTTCCGGCACGGCCACGGCCAAGACGGCGAGCAGCGCCGCCATTGCGATCCAGAGCTTGCTATTCATGTGTCCCCGCGTCGTCGTTTTTCTGCGCAGAGTCTAACCGCTCACGCCACCACAAGCGCGATGCCCAGTAGCGCCACGGCGCTGCCAAACCACTGCTGGCGGTTCAGCCGCTCACGCATGAACAGCGCCGCCAGGGCAATGGTGAACACGGCGGACGATTCGTTGAGCACGGCAGCCACCGAGGCATCGGCATATTTGTAGCCACCTAGCCACAGCAGCATGGCCACGTAGGTGCCGATAAAGGCCGCCACCGTTGTCAGGCCCCATTGCCGCGCGGCGCGGTATTCAGCGGCCACGCGGCGCAAGTCACGTTGCCAGGCGCCGATGAGCAGCATGCCGGCCACACCGCCGATGACACGGATTTCGACCACCCACAGGAACGGCTCGGTGGCCAGTAGCGGTTTGGTCATGACAATGCCGGCGGCCATCAGGCCCATGGCCGCCACTAGCGCCCACAGGCCAGCGCGCTCGGCGTCGGCGTTGATGGGTTTGACGCGCTGGTAGTTGACGATGGTCACGCCGACCAGCGTGATGACCGCGCCGCACAGTTGCTGCAGGCTGAGCCGCTCGCCCAAAAAAGTGAACGACAGGACGATGACGCCCGGCGTGAGCAAAGTGCCACCAATGGCGGTGCGGCTGGCGCCAAGCTGGTTGAGCGCCTTGAAGTACAGCGTGTCGGCAATGCCGATGCCGATGAAGCCCGAAAGCAGCAAGATGGCCAGCGGCCAAAGTGCAGTGTCGGGCCAGGCAAACCCATGCACCACTGCAATGGTGGGCAGCAGCAAAAACAACACCAAGGTGTTCTTGTACAAATTCAGCGCATACGGCCCCAACTGGCGGCCCGAAATACGGAACAGCAAGATGGCCACGGCCCAGGCAAAGGCGGCGGCCAGCGCAAAGAATTCTCCGAGGCCCAGGGTCATTGGTCAGATCGGCATGGCGGTTTTGGGGCGCGGAAGTTTACGCGCCGCAGCGTTCCTGCGCGCAAGAAACTTGTGGCGTTCCGCGCTAAAATAACCGGCTGCCGTTCCCCCGCCTACCCACTGTTTTAATTCGCGTAATGATTCAACGCTTGGCCTTTGTGTCGCTCATCCTGTGCCTGTGTGTCGTGGTGCTGGGCGCCTATGTGCGCCTGTCCGACGCTGGCCTGGGTTGCCCCGATTGGCCGGGCTGCTACGGACAAATTGGCGCGCCCGAAGCGCAAGCTGACATTGCCGAGGCGAACGCGGCGTTCCCCGAGCGCCCTGTCGAGGTGGGCAAGGCGTGGAAGGAGATGATCCACCGCTACGTGGCCGGCGTGCTGGGTCTGCTGATCTTGACCATGTCGATCTTGGCGTGGCGCAGCAAGCAGCCCCGTGGCCTGTTGCCGCATGGGCTGCTGGCGCTGGTGATCTTCCAAGCCGCGCTGGGCATGTGGACGGTCACGCTGCTGCTCAAACCCATCGTTGTCACGGCGCACTTGCTGGGCGGAATGACGACCCTGGCGCTGCTGATGCTGCTGTGGCTGCGCGAGCGCGGCGCACTGCAGAACTTGGCCGTGCAAAATCCGCGGCGCTTCCGGCAATTCGCGCTGGTCGGCCTGTGTGTGCTGGCCATGCAAATCTTCTTGGGCGGCTGGACCAGCACCAATTACGCGGCCATGGCCTGCCCGGATTTCCCGACCTGCCAAGGCCAATGGATTCCGCCGGCTGACTATGGCGAGGGCTTCACGCTGTGGCGCGGCCTGGGCGTGAACTACGAATATGGCGTGCTCGACAGTGCCGGGCGCACGGCCATCCAGTTCGTGCATCGGCTCGGTGCCATCGTGACCACTGGCGTGCTCGGCGCGTTGGGCTTGTGGATGTTGCTGGCGCAGCGTGCCAAAGCCGTCCGCTTGCTTGGCGCTGCATTGCTGGGCGCGTTGGCCTTGCAGGTCAGTATTGGTATTTCCACCGTGCTGTTACACCTGCCGCTGGGCGTGGCCACCGCGCATAACGCCGGGGCGGCATTGCTACTATTGGTGCTGGTTTGCATCAACCGCGCCGCCTTCACAGCGAAGGCCGCGCGGCCCACCGCCACAGCGCACGCATGAGTTCCCACGCCGACACTGCCGAAGCCAACGCCGATTGGAGCCAGCGGCTGCGCGACTATTACGAGCTGACCAAGCCGCGTGTGGTGATGTTGATCGTGTTCACCGCAATCATCGGCATGTTCCTGGCCGTGCCCGGGTTGCCACCAGCGGCGGCGCTCATTTTTGGCACCCTCGGCATCGCGCTTTGCGCGGCCAGCGCGGCGGCGGTCAATCAGATCATCGACCGGCAGATCGACGCCCGCATGGCGCGCACGCAGGGCCGCCCCATCGTGCAGGGGCATGTCGGGGTTTGGCAGGCTTCGGCTTTCGCGGCTGCATTGGCCGTGATGGGCGCTGGGGTATTGGTGTGGCAGGTCAACGCGCTCACGGCGTGGCTGACGCTGGCCACGCTGGTGGGTTATGCGGTGGTCTATACCGTGTATCTCAAGCGTGCCACGCCGCAAAACATTGTGATCGGCGGTGCCAGCGGCGCCGCACCGCCGGTGCTGGGTTGGGTGGCAGTGACGGGCGAGGTTCACGCCCACGCGCTGCTGCTGTTCCTGATCATTTTTGTCTGGACGCCGCCACACTTTTGGGCGCTGGCCATCGACCGCCGCGACGATTACGCCCGCGCGGGCCTGCCCATGCTGCCGGTGACCCACGGCGAGCAATACACGCGGCTGCACATTTTGCTTTACACCATCTTGCTCACGCTGGTCACGCTGTTGCCCGTGCTGATTGGCATGAGTGGCGTGGTTTATCTGATTGCTGCGCTGGGCCTGAACGGTGGTTTTCTGTATTACGCCATCCGCCTGTATGCACGGCCCAGCACGCCGCTGCCCATGCAAACGTTTAACTACTCCATCCTTTATTTGATGGGGATATTCTCGGCCTTACTGATCGACCATTACGTTGCGTGAGGCCCGCGCGGCTTGTGCAACCTGTCGGACTTTCCTGATCGTCGCGAGACGTTTGTGCTGTGATGCGATTTGTAGCGCGCGCTGGATGAGACTGTTGAACACACCCTCGACAAGATCGACCCCGCCGCGCTGCGCCAGAACGCGGCGGCCTATGCCGTGTTTTTGTGGCTGGCGGCCAATACCAATGTCGAACTTCGCAAACAGGACAAACCGTGACTGATATCAATGCCATCATGGCTGCAGGCCGTTGCACGCTGGACGAGGGGCTGGCCGCATTCGACGCGCTACCAGCCGCGAGCATCGACATGATGATTGGCGCCTGGTCAGGCAGCGGCATCGCCTCTGACCACCCCATGGACGGCCTACTGGAAACCTACGGCTGGCATGGCAAGGCCTTTGAGGATGCCGAGACCGTGCATCCAATGATTTTCCGCACGCGTAGCGGCAAGTTGGTGCGGCTGGGGCCACGGCGGATGTTTTCGGGTTTGGTGTTGAACCGCTTCCCACGTTTTGCGCGGTCCAAGTTCATGCAAACCGTGCTTGCGCTGAGCATGTTCATGCTGAAAACGCGGCGTTCGCGTGCGCGGCTGCGGTTGACGACGTATCGCGGCAAGTCCACCGCCACCATGCAATACGACAACCTGCCTATTAACGACGTTTTCGCCAAGATCGATGATGACACCGCGCTGGGCGTGATGGATATGAAAGGTCACGACCGGCCGTTCTTTTTCTTGCTGCGGCGCGAGCGCTAAGCGGCTGCGAACAAAAGAAACCCCGAGCGCTTTGATTGGCGCCCGGGGTTTTTTCTGCAGGTTTATTTCAGGTCAAAACGATCGGCTTGCATGACCTTGACCCACGCGGCGACAAAGTCATCGACGAATCGCTGCTGGCCGCCGCGCTCCGCATACACCTCGGCGATGGCGCGCAGCTCGGCGCTGGAGCCAAACATCAAGTCCACTGGTGTCGCAGTCCAGCGCGGCGTGCCCGAGGCGCGTTCGCGGCCCTCGTACAAGCCGGTCTGCTCGGCCGGTACCCACTCGTAGGTCATATCCAGCAACACGGCGAAGAAGTCATTGCTGAGCGTGCCGGGTTGCTCGGTGAACACGCCATGCTTGCTACCGCCGGTGTTGGCGTTGAGCACCCGCAGGCCGCCCACCAGTGCAGTCATTTCCGGTGCTGTCAGCCCCAGCAGCGCTGCGCGGTCAATCATCATGGCCGTCGGCGCTCGGTCGTTGTCGGCCGCAAAATAGTTGCGGAAGCCGTCCGCCGTGGGCTCCAAATGGCCGACCGACTCAACGTCAGTCATCTCAGCCGTGGCATCGCCACGCCCGGGTGCGAAAGCTACGGTGACGTCATGGCCGCCGGCTTTGGCAGCCTGTTCCACAGCCGCAGCACCGCCAAGCACAATGACATCGGCCAACGAAACTTGCTTGCCGCCTTTGGCCTTTTTATTGAACGCCGATTGCACGGCTTCCAGCTTGTTCAATACCTTGGCAAGCTCATCGGGGTTGTTGACCGGCCAATCGCGCTGTGGCGCCAGGCGGATGCGGGCGCCATTGGCACCACCACGCATGTCGGTGTCGCGGTAAGTCGCGGCTGATGCCCACGCGGTGCGCACCAACGCGCCGGTGCTCAGGCCGGTGTCCAGGATGTCTTGCTTGAGCTTGGCAATGTCCTTGGCATCAACCAGCGCTTGTTCGACTTTGGGGATCGGGTCCTGCCACGCGAACTGCTGCGCCGGTACGTGCTTGCCCAGATAGCGGGCGCGCGGGCCCATGTCGCGGTGGGTGAGCTTATACCAGGCTTGGGCGAAGGCTTGCTCGAACGCCGCGGGGTCTCTCAGGAAGCGCTGCGAGATCTTGCGAAACTCCGGGTCTTCTTTCAGCGACAAATCCGTGGTGAACATGATCGGCGCGTGGCGCTTGCCCTCAACGTGCGCATCGGGCACGAACTGGGATTGCTCGGCGTTTTTCGGCGTCCATTGGATAGCGCCCGCCGGGCTGCGCGTTTGCACCCATTCGAAGTTGAACAGGTGGGTCAGGTACTCGTGCGTCCACTTGGCCGGCTGCGATGTCCAGGCGCCTTCCAGGCCGCTGGTCACGGTGTCTTCGCTGTGGCCTTTGCCGCAGGTGTTCTTCCAACCAAAGCCTTGCTCTTCCAGATCTGCAGCCGCGGGCTCTGGGCCTACGCAGTCGTCTGGCTTGTGCGCACCGTGGGCCTTGCCGAAGGTGTGGCCGCCGGCAATCAGGGCGACGATTTCTTCGTCGTTCATGGCCATGTTGCCAAAGGTTTGGCGGATGTCATGTGCTGCCGCTATCGGGTCCGGCGTGCCATTGGGGCCTTCCGGGTTGACGTAGATCAGCCCCATTTGCGTGGCGCCCAGCGGCTTTTTCAGCTCGCGTTTGCCGTGAAAACGGTCGCTGGCGAGCATCTCTGTTTCCGAGCCCCAATAGACCAGGTCGGGCTCCCAATCGTCTTCGCGGCCGCCGGCAAAGCCCAGCGTTTTGAAGCCCATGGACTCCATGGCGACATTGCCTGTGAGCACCATCAGGTCGGCCCACGACAGGCTGCGGCCATATTTTTGCTTGACGGGCCATAGCAGGCGGCGGGCCTTGTCGAGGTTGCCATTGTCGGGCCAGCTGTTGAGTGGCTCGAAGCGTTGTTGGCCGCCACCAGCGCCGCCGCGGCCGTCGGCCACGCGGTAGGTGCCGGCGCTATGCCAGGCCATGCGAATGAAAAATGGGCCGTAGTGGCCGTAGTCGGCGGGCCACCAGGCCTGCGAGTCCGTCATCAGCGCAGTGATGTCTTGCTTGACGGCGTCAAGGTCGAGCTGTTCGAACGCGGTGGCGTAGTCGAAATCGCCGCCCATGGGGTCAGATTCGGGCGAATGTTGGCGCAGTGGGGCCAGGTCAATACGGTCGGGCCACCAGAAATTGTTGGACATGGGATCCTCGTTGGCAGATGCGTAGGACGAATGCACGCTGGCCAGTGTGGCCGCGGTCATCAAGGTGATGGCGAGCGCGTGGCTGCCAAGGGAGCGAAGTTGAGGCATGGGCGTCTCCTGCATAGTTATTTGCTATCGACAGGCTGGATAAAATTGCCTGTGACGATGTGGAGACGTTATTCCGCCGGTATCAATTAGTCCAATTGATTGTTTTCACGCTATCGATAGATATTGAATATCAAATTGCGCTCAGCTTGCTAGGGCAGCCCGGCTTGGACGGAGCTGGAGCCCTGATTCGCTCAGGTGATCTGGTAGCGCCCAGCGCGGTGGTTGAGCGCGATGACGATGTTCATGACGATGGCGCCGACGATTGACATGATCAGGATTGGCAGCGGCACCAGGAAGAAACCAATCAGCACGATGGCGCAGTCCAGGCCCATCTGCACATGGCCCGCGCGGATGTCGTGACGGTCTTGCAGCCAAAACGCCAGGATGCCGACACCGCCGAGACTGGCGTTATGGCGAAAGGTGATGAGCACGCCCACGCCCAGCATGATGCCCCCGGCCACGGCGGCAAACACGGTGTTGACGGATTGCACGTCAATCAATTTGTCCAGGTGGTCGGCAAACAGCGATACGCCGGATACCGCCACCAGCGTGTTGGCCGCGAAGCGCTTGCCCACCGCGAAAATTGCGAGTGCGAAGAATGGCAAGTTGAGGACGAAGAAGGTCAGGCCAAAAGGCACGGGTAGCAGGTTGCAGATGACCAAGGCCAGCCCGGCTGTACCGCCGGCTAGCAAGCCCTGAAACTCCAGCAGCGACACGCCCAAGCCGACCAGCAGGCCGGCGCAGACCAGGGCAAACAAGTCTTCGTGGACGGGGTGTTTCTTCACGACGAGGCTCGATGGAGTACGGGGCTGGGGATGCCCCGCGAAGCAAGAAGCCGGCCAGTGCCTGACCGAATGGTCAGTGTGAGGGTGGGCGGCTGTTTTTCAAGCCGCCGCGCTGCGCTCAGGTGCCGGTAAAGCGCGCCTCGCGCCGCTCCAGGAACGACTGCACACCTTCTTTTACATCGTTGCTGTCCATCAACGGTGCCAGCTTGGGCAGGAACTGCTGCACAGCCGCCTGCTCCAGTGTTTCTTGCTGCAGGCGAGATGAGGCCAAAGAACCTTGTACGCCCAGTGGCGCTTGAGCCGCGACTTTTTCGGCCATGGCCTGTGCAGTGTCCTTGACTGCATCGGCATCGACGCTGTCTTGCACCATGCCCATGCGGTAGGCCTCGTCGCCGTTAAAGATGTCGCCGGTGAGCAAGTAGCGCTGCGCATTGCCCCAGCCGATGTTCTGGATGAAGCGTGTGGTTGCGCCGCCGCAGGCATAAATGCCGCGGGCGACTTCAATCTGGCCAAAGCGCGTGTCGGCCGCAGCAATGCGAATGTCGCCAGCCAGCATCAACTCGATGCCGATGGTGTAGCAAATACCATGCACGGCAAATACGAGCGGTTTACGCACCCGGTGTGCCGGGCGCAAGCCCAGCGGGTCACATTCGCCTTCGGGGACATCCGGCCAGGCGCCGCTTGCGAAAACCGGCGCCCACTGGTCCAGCTCCAGCCCAGCCGAGAAATGCTTGCCTTCCGCGAATACCAAGCCGCAGCGCAGGTCGTCGTCGGCATCGAGCTGGTGATACGCGGCGGCCAGTTGGTGCCACATGTCCAGGTCAAAAGCGTTGTATTTGTCGGGCCGGTTGAAGCCAATGTGCAGCACATGGCCGTGGCGTTGGGTGGTGATTTTTTCTGACATAGTTTGATTCTCCCTGTCATTCCCGTGGAGGCGGAAATCCAGTGCTCGATTGTGACAACTAGATTCCCGATTGCTCGTGAATGATGGTTATGTGTTGCGGTAGGTTCTTAGTACGGCTCACTCCGAACCGTTCTTGGCGGTCCGTGGCGGCAACAACAGCAGCGGATCAACCCGCACCTTGCCAAGGTTCATCGACCAATGCAGGTGCGGCCCCGTGGCGCGGCCGGTGGAACCGACCTCGGCGACCAGTTGGCCCTGTTTGACTTTGTCGCCCTCGGCCACGTGCGTTTTGGACAAGTGGATGAAAGTGCTGGACACGCCATGGCCGTGATCGACAATCAGCGTACCGCCGGTGAAATACATGTCTTCGTGCCACAGCGTGACGATGCCGTCGGCGGGGGCAAGCACGGGCTCGCCCTCCGGGCCGGCGATGTCCAAGCCACTGTGCGGTGACTTGGGCGTGCCGTTCAATATGCGCTGGCTGCCGAACACGCCAGTGACGATGCCATCCACGGGCCAAATGAATTGCTGCGCAAAGGCGTCTTCGGACGAAATCACGCTTCGCGCCCCGCGGATCAATTGCAGATCGGTCCAGATACGGTCGTTGACTTCTTTTGTGCGCGGCGGCGTGACCTTGTCTTGCGGCAGCCCGTCGATATGTTGCACTTTGAACGTGCGTTGCTGCGTCGGGATAGCTTGCTCTATTGAGTCGCCATTGGGCAGTGTGACCGCAAGCTTGACCTTGTCGGTGTAGGCACGCGCCACGGCAAACACAAAGCTGCCGTCGTCGCTGACGGGCAGCGATTCGCCGTTCATGGTCACGGTGCTCCCCGGCTCGGTGGTGCCGCGAACCAGCGCGCCCTGTTGAACGGTGTCGTGGAGGACGAATGCAGCGTCGGCGGCGTGAGCATCCAACGCTGCGCACGCGAGCATCAGTAAGGCGCCCATCCAGCGGATCATGCGTCGGCCCGCGCCTTCATGAATTCCACGCACTTGGCAATGCGCGTCAGGGTTTGTTCTTGACCCAGCAGCGTCAGCGTTTCATCAATTGGTGGTGACACCGCATCGCCCGAGATGGCCACGCGGATCGGCTGCGCCACTTTGCCCAAGCCTAGTTCGCGTGATTCGGCGATGCCATTCACGACAGCCTGGATGGACTCAGGTTGCCAATCATCTAGCGCCAAGAACTGTGTGTGGAGGTCTTCCAGCACCGCTTGCGCGTCGCCCTTGAGCCACTTTTTCACGGCTTTTTCAACATAGTCACTTGGCGGCGCCCAGAAGAACACGCTCTTTTCGGTCATCTCGACCAGCGTCTTGCAGCGCTCGCGCTGCGATTTGATGACGGCGATGGGGTCGGGGCCGCCAGCGAGGTCAACGCCGGCCTTGTCCAGGTGCCACTGCCAGTGCTGTAGCACGCGCGCTGGGTCCATGGTTTGCAGGTGTTGGTGGTTGGTCCAGGCCAGCTTGCTGGGGTTGAACGCGCCAGCGCCTTTTTGCACTTGCTCGACCTTGAAGTGCTCGAGCATTTCCTCGGGCGTGAAAATCTCCTGGTCGCCGTGGCTCCAGCCCAGCCGCACCAGATAATTGAGCAAGGCTTCGGGCAGATAACCCTCGTCGCGGTAGGCCATCACGCTGACGGCGCCATGGCGCTTGGACAGGCGCGCGCCGTCGCTGCCCAGGATCATCGGCGCATGCCCATAAGTTGGCGGCGTTCTGCCCAGCGCTTCCATGATCTGGATCTGCCGCGGCGTGTTGTTGACGTGGTCGTCGCCGCGGATGCAGTGGGTGATGCCCATGTCCAGGTCATCGACCACAACCACGAAGTTGTAGGTGGGCGAGCCGTCGCTGCGCGCGATGATCAGGTCGTCGAGTTCCTTGTTGGCAAACGCCACGCGGCCCTTGATGAGGTCATCCCAGGCGGTTTTTCCGCGGCCGGGGGACTTGAAGCGCACGACCGGATCGACACCGGGCACGGGCTCGGTGCGCTTGCGGCAGCGCTCGTCGTACATCGGCTTTTTGCCATCGGCGCGGGCTTTTTCGCGCATGGCGTCCAGCTCGTCCTTGCTGCAATAGCAGTGGTAGGCCTTGTCTTCGGCCAGCAACTGGTCGATCAATTCCTTGTGGCGCTCGATGCGCTGCGACTGGAATACGGGGTCCTGGTCGGCGTCGAGCCCTAACCAGCGCATGCCATCCAAAATAGCTTGCACCGATTCCTCGGTGCTGCGCTCGCGGTCGGTGTCTTCAATGCGCAGCACGAACTGGCCGCCTTGCTGCTTGGCATACAGCCAGGAATACAGCGCGGTGCGCGCGCCGCCAATGTGCAAATAGCCAGTGGGCGAGGGGGCGAAACGGGTGGTGACGGTCATTGCGGCCGAGTAGTGGAGAAATCAGCGCGGCAGTTTATCAAGCCAAGCGGGCGGGCCACGTACAATTCGCCCCATGGCTACACTGTTCGTCAACCGGTTGACCAATATCGACTTCGCTTACCTCGACGCCGAGCGCGGTTTGGTGGGCGAGACTTGGCTGATGGATGTGGAACTGAGCGGTGATCTGGACGCGCAAGGCATGGTGTTCGACTTTGGGCACGTCAAGCGTGAGATCAAGCGTTTGGTCGATGCGCGTTACGACCATGCGCTACTGGTGCCGCTGGCGGCGCCGGGGTTGGAGTTTGAGGGCGACGACGCGCAGGTGGCGATCGAATTGGCGCTGCCCGACGGGCAATTGTCGCTGCAGTCGCCGGCCGAGGCAGTCACAGGCATCCACGCGCCATCGATCACCGCCGAGGCACTCGCCGGTGTGCTGGAGGTCGAGATCGGCGCAGCGATGCCAGCCAATGTCGAAGCTGTGCGCGTGCGCTTGGAACCGGAAGTTATTGATGGCGCTTACTACCATTACTGCCACGGCCTGAAATTGCACGACGGCAACTGCCAGCGCATTGCCCACGGCCACCGCTCGCAGGTGCACATCGAACGTGGTGGCACGCGTGATGTGGCGCTGGAGGCGGATTGGGCTGCGCGGTGGGCGGATATCTTCCTCGGCACGGCAGCCGACGAAGTTGCTGCCGCCGATGGTCACCGCCGTTTTGCTTACGACGCGCCACAAGGCCGCTTCGAGCTGGAATTGCCCACCCGGCGGGTTGAAGTGATCGACACCGAGACTACGGTCGAGAATCTTGCGGCCTACATCGCTGCCAGCTTGGCTTTGCGCACCGGCGAGCAAATTCGCGTTCGTGCCTTCGAGGGTGTCGGCAAGGGTGCGATCGCGCTGAACTAACAAGCAATCGGCTGATTCTGCCGATGCGGCGTCGTGGCTTCAACACGTCTGCGTTTTGACAATAGTTTTTCCAATTTTTCACCCGCCGCTTACTGTGGTAATTTGGCCGACGTTTTTTGGCAAAGTGCAAATTTGGGGGCGGTCGTGCACAACGTCACTGCGTGGAAAACTGCGTCGCGCGTCGGGGGTCGATGGCTTGCCGCGGCGCTTGTTTTGCTGCTTGCGGCATGCGGCGGCGACTACTCCGGTGGTGCCGAATCGACCGCTGCGGTGGCCGATACCCCGGCTGTTGGGCAGGACGCGGTTGACGGTGGGCAAGGTGCGGTTGATGGGGATGCCACACCCAACTTGTCGCGCGGAAAACGTGACTACGGCCAATACTGCCAAAGCTGCCATGGCGCCGCCGGCGACGGTGGCGTTGGCCCGGCGCTGTATGGCAGCGATTGCCCAAGCTGCACGTCAATGCAGACGCTGGTCCCGCGTGTCGATACCACGATGCCATCAAGCAACCCCGCGCGCTGCCAGGGCCAATGTGCCACTGATGTTGCCGCGTATATCCGCGCCGGCTTTTCCGACGAAGCGCCCGCTGGCGACGGCGGCCAAGCTGGCGGTGGTTCGGGTGGCGACACAGGCGGTGGCTCGAACGACAGTGGCGGCGATACCGGTGGTTCGAGCGGCGATGGCGGAGCCGGCGGCGATTCGGGCGGCGACTCGGGAGGTAATTCCGGTGGTGAGACGCCCCCGGACAACACGCCCGACCCCACTTGCGCGGTGACCATGCGTTACCAGAGTTCCTGGAACACTGGCTTTGTCGCGCAGGTGGTCATCGACAACTTCAGTGGTGCGGCGATTGACGGCTGGGAAGTGCGCTTCACCTTCCCCAATGACCAGCGCGTAACCAACAACTGGAACAGTGACCTGGTACAAACCGGCGCCGATGTGTCGGCGCGCAATGTGAGCTACAACGGCCTGATCGAAGACGGCAGCAGCCGCGACTTCGGCTTCCAGGGTGAACACGGTGGCGCCAACCAATTGCCCGAGACGGTCGAACTGATCGCCGATGGTTGCGTGACCAAGACCCAAACCGCCGACAACGGCGGAGGCGCGGATCCGGACCCCGACCCGGGTAATGGCGACGGTGGCGACGACCCCGTGACGGCCTGCGCCGCCCCTGCACCACGCACGCTACGCCTGCTCACGCGGCGGGAATATGAACGCAGCATCGTCGCGCTCACTGGGCTGGACGATGATTTCGCTATCGACTTCCCGGTCGAGGCGCGCGTGGCCGGCTACGACAACAATGCCCGGGTGGCGGTGGTCACCAGCCGGCATATCGACGAATACATTGCCGCGGCCGAGGCCATAGCCGAGCAGGCCGTGGCCACGCGCCGCAATGCCTTGCTCGGCTGCTCGCCCAGCGACGGCTGCCTGAACGACTACATCGACCGCTTCGGCCGCTTGGCCTTCCGCCGGCCACTGACTACGGCCGAGCGCGATTACTACCGCAGCCTGAACCGCGACGAACTGACCGGCGGCGATTTCGACACCGCCATGGAGTTGGTTACTGCCGCAATTCTTGCCTCGCCCAACTTCCTCTATCGCTCCGAGGTTGGCGAACCGGCGAGCGGCCAAGGCTATCGGCTGAGCGGGTACGAGACCGCCGCAGCCATGGCCTATTTGTTGTGGGGCGCGCCGCCGGATGACGCGCTGCTGGATGCTGCGGCCGATGGCGACCTGGCCACTCCGGCAGGCCGGCTGACGCAGGCCGAACGCTTGCTGGCCGACACCCGTGCGCGCGCACAAATCGACGACTTCGCGCGGCAGTGGATGGGCACCTACCGCATCGCCGAACAGTTCAAGGACACCGAGCGCTTCCCGCGCTTCGATGACAGCGTGCGCGAATCCATGATTGAGGAATTCAGCCGCTTCGTGAATCACGTATTCCACGACTCTGGCGACGGCAGCTACCAGGAACTACTGACCGCAGACTACGTATTTGTGGACGGCACGCTGCGCAATTTTTACCGTTTGCCGGGCTCCACCAGCGACAACCAATTCACCCGCCAGCCGGTGCCCGACACCACACGTGGCGGCGTGCTGAGCACTGGCAGCCTGACGGCCAGCCACGCACATTCGAACGAATCGTCGCCGATCAAGCGCGGTGTGTTCGTGCGCGAGCGCCTGCTGTGCCAAGACTTGCCCGACCCGCCGCCGGATGTGGACACCACGCCGCCGGGGCTGGACCCAAGCCTGACGACACGCGAACGCTTCCGCCGGCATACCGACGACCCCAATTGCCAGAGCTGCCACCAGTACATTGACGGCATCGGCTTCGGTTTTGAACGCTACGACGCTGTAGGCGACTACCGCGAGACCGAAAACGAGCAGACCGTGGATGACTCCGGCGAACTGGTTGACCGCGAAGGTTTCCGCACCGGCACCAACGAGGCGTTCTTTGGCCCTGACCAATTAGCGCAACTGCTGGCCGACAGCCCCAGTGCACAGGCCTGTGCGGTCAAGCAGTACTACCGCTATGCGCGCGGCTATGTCGAAGGCGAACCCGATGCCTGCACGCTGGAGTCGCTGACCCAATCCTTTGCGGACGGCAACTTCAAGTTGCGGCAAATGCTGCTGGATTTGATCGCGGACGAAAGCTTCGTCCAGCGGCGGGAGGCTACACAATGACGTACATGACTCGCCGCCAATTGTTGCGCGGCCTGGTTACCGCCGGCGCTGCGTTGCCGCTGTCTGGCCTGCTGCACCGTGCGGCGCTGGCCGCGGATGGGCCTGCGCCACAACGCGCATTGTTTGTGTTCATCCCAGATGGCTGCGCACCGGAGCTTTGGCACCCGCAAGGCAGCACGCGCAACTTCTCGTTGCCATCGATGACCCAGCCGCTGGAGTCACTCAAGCAAGACTGCGTGTTCATCGAGGGCCTGACGATGTATTCCGGCGGCTCCACCCATGAGGGCGGCATTCGCAAGCTGCTGACCGCAACTGGCGACATCTCGCTGGATGCCTTTATCGGCCAGTACTACAAAGACCAGACGCCGCACGCTTCCATCCACCTGGGTGTGGCTGCCAATCATCAGAACGGCGCCGGCAGTATGAGCTTCCTGGGCCGCGACCAGCAGATCTCGCCCGAGGACAACCCCCTGTCGGCTTATGAGCGCCTGTTCGGCCCGCCGGGCGGCGTGGCAGACATCGAAAACCGTCGCCGCCTGTCCATCCTTGATGGCGCCATGGCAGACATCAACCGCTTGCAGAATCGCCTGGGCCAGGCCGAGCGTGACAAGCTGCAGGTCCACACCGAGTCGCTACGCGAGGTCGAGCGGCGCATCCTCGCTGACGATTCGGCCAGCGCCGGGGCCTGCCAGCAACCGGACTGGAACCGGCAGGGCTGGTCGATCCCCGAGGGGTATCGCAGCTATCCCAACTACTACAACCGCGACGACCAGTTCGCCACCGTCGGCAGCTTGCAGATGGACTTGGCCGTGCTGGCGCTGGGCTGCGACCTGGCACGCAGCGTGTCGATCCAGTGGTCGCATCCGGTCAGCCCAACGCATCTGCATGACGAGACTGGCGCTGGGCAGCGCCACCACGATGCCTCGCACTTCAATGCCAATGATCTGAATTCAGCCGACGACTTCGTCAGGTACAAGCGCTGGTATGCCGAGCAGTTTGCCTACCTGCTGCGCCAACTCGACGCTTACCCCGACGGCAACGGCACCCTGCTGGACAACACGGTCGTGTTCCTGTGCTCGGAACTGGGCCATTCCAGCCGCCACAACCATGCGAATATGCCGTTCATTCTGGCCGGGCGCGGTGGCGGCCTGGACACCGGGCGCTACCTGAATTACCACGACAGCAATGGCGACGGTGACAGCCACGCCAAGCTGCTGGTGTCGATTGCCAATGCCATGGGCATCCCCATCAACAGTTTCGGTTACACCGGCCACGGTGACGGCCCGCTGCCGGGTTTATACACATGATGCGATTGCTGACTTTGCTCGCCGGCCTGATGCTTGCCGGGACTGCGATGGCGGTTGATGTCGGACAACTGGCGCCCAAGCTCGACGGGCCGCGGTTGATGTACGAGCAATCGATCTCGCTGGACGAACTCAAGGGCAAGGTGGTGCTGGTCGATTTCTGGGCGTCTTGGTGCGGCCCCTGCAAGATGTCGCTGCCGGAATTCGAAACGCTCAAGCAGGAGCTGGTTGCCGCTGGTAACCCTGACCGTTTTGAGATTCTCGCCGTCAATCTTGACGAGCAGCCGGAAGACGCCAAGCGCTTTTTGCGGCGCTATCCCGTCAGCTACCCCATCATCAGCGATCCGGAAGGCCGGCTGCCGACCCGCTACAACGTGCCGACGATGCCCACCAGCTTCCTGATCGACGGCGACGGCGTGGTGCGCTGGGTGCACGAGGGTTTTCGCAATGGTGACACCGAGTTATTCCGCACCGCCATTCTGAAGCTATTGGAACAATGATCCAGCGTCTGATTTTGCTTGTCCTGCTGCTTGCTTTGACCGCTTGCAGCACCACGCCGCTCAAACCTTGGGAGCGCGGCCACTTGGCCGAACGTTCCATGGCTTGGGAACCCGACCCCTTGGCTGCGCAGCTCGATGAGCATGTGTACTTCAGCAAGGAAGCGTCGTCTGGCGGGGCAGGCACTGGCGGCGGCGGTTGCGGCTGCAACTAGCCCGAATGTTGCACGTGACCGCTCGTTAGATTTTATAAGCCTATGATTATATTTAACAATCTGGGATTCATTGAAAAACCAGTTCGTACCGACGCGTCGCTTGCACAGCGTCTGTCTTGTCTCGGCCGCCCTGGGCTTGCTCTTCCCTCCAAACGTAGCTATTGCTACGTTTCTCAGTCCAGAGCGGCGCCCAGAACAACCGATCCTGCGCCAGTTGCTGCGTATCACGTGAAACATCCGGGCTAGGATCATGAGCAAGCCCTTTAAGCCGCGCCGGCCAGGTCCGGCGCTTACCGCGCTGACTGCCGCAGCCTTGGCATTGCCGGCCTACCAACGCGCCGAGGCGGCGTCGCGAGACGAGCAAGCCGGCGTCTCAGTGCGTGCATCGCATTACACCGAAGACGCGCTTGACCGCTCGCAGACCGCCGGTGACGTGACTGAGCGCTTTGATATCACCGTCGGCCAAGCCAAGGGGCGGCTGCCGGTTGGTCAGCGCTTCGAACTGTCGCTGGACGCAGCCTACGAGACCCTGTCTGGCGCGTCGCCGTGGTTTATCGAACCCGATGAAAACGGCGAGCCGGTGCAGGTGATGAGCGGCGCAACCATCGATGATGCGCGTACTGACCTGCTGGCCACGGTCAGCCGCTACGGCGATCGCGACACCGTGTCGGCCTCGGTGGGCACCTCACGCGAGGACGACTACCTGTCCTACAACCTCGGCCTCAAGTGGTCACGCGATACGGCGTCCCGGCAGACCACCTGGAGCCTCGGTGCATCGGCCTCGGACGATGTCATCACGCCTACCGACAGTGACCGTTTCCCGCTGCGGCCCGAAGAGGAAAGCAAGCAGAGTTATTCGCTTGTTGGCAGCCTGTCGCGCATTCTCGGCAAGTTGACCACCTGGCAGACGGCCTTGTCGCTGCGTTATCTCACAGGCTTTTTGTCCGACCCATACAAGCAGGCTTTTGTTGACGGCACGATCCTGGCCGACAGCCGACCGGACAGCCGTTGGCAGGCCGCCTTAAGCACGCGCCTGCGCCGGCGGGTCACTTGGGCTCAGGCTAGCCTGCACGCTGATTATCGCTACTTCGTTGACGAATGGGAGGTCAATTCCCACACCGTCAAGTTGGCTTGGCATCAGGGCATCGGCAGCCGCTGGGAACTGGCACCGTCGCTGCGCTACTACAGCCAAAGCCAAGCCTTTTTCTACCGCCCGTTCTATCTGCAGGAGCGCGACGATGGCCTCTATTCCAGCGACTATCGGCTTTCGCCATATGGTGCGCTGACCTACGCCTTGTCTGCACATTACCAAGGCGAAGGCTGGTCGCTGGTCGGTGCGGTGCAACGTTACGACAGCGAGGCCAGCTTGGCTATCGATAGTGTTGGCCTGGCCAACCCGGGGCTGGTCGATTTCACGCTGGTGTCGTTTGGCGTGGAATGGCGGCTGTAAGCCAGCGCACCGTCAACACCGCCACCACAACACTGCGGTTCAGCGCCATGGGTTGCCCTTGCGCGATCCACGCCGACAAGCCCGCCGCCGCCGAAGCTGCACGCGCCGAGGTGTTGCGGCTTGAACGCAAGTACTCGCGCTACCGCGACGACAGCGTGCTGTCGCGCATCAACGCCGCTGCAGGCAATGCCCAAGGCTGTGTTGTGGACGACGAGACTGCGGCGTTATTGGACTACGCAGCGACCGCCCATGCTCAAAGCGACGGCTTGTTCGATGCCACCGCCGGCGTGTTGCGTCAGGCGTGGAATTTCCGCGGTGATGCGCTGCCGCCGCAGTCGAAAATCGATGGCTTGCTGCCCAGAATCGGCTGGCAGCGGCTTGGATGGGAGCGGCCACGGCTGACCCTGCCTGCTGGCATGGAGCTGGACTTTGGTGGCTTCGTCAAGGAATACGCGGCCGATGGCGCCGCCGCCGCTGCGCGCACCGCCGGTGCCCGCAGTGGGCTGGTCGATCTGGGCGGTGACCTGACGGTGATCGGCCCGCATGCCGACGGCGCGCCGTGGCGCGTCGGTATTCGTGACCCGCGCAACGCCCAGCGGCCAGTGGCCACCATCGCACTGGACGTTGGCGGACTGGCCAGCAGCGGCAACTATGAGCGCTGCCTGCGCATCGCTGGCAAGGTGTATGGGCATATTCTTGACCCGCGCACAGGCTGGCCGGTGACCGACGGTTTTGCTGCGGTGTCGGTGCGCGCCGACAGTTGCCTGATCGCCGGTACGGTGACTACGGTCGCCATGCTCAAGGGCCGCTCGGCGGGCTCAGCTTGGTTAGACTCGGTCGGGCTGCCCCATCTCAGCATCGCCCCCGATGGTCAAATGGCCGGCACGCTCAAGCCAGCCGGCTGACCCCCGCAAAGACAAGAATCAATTAGCCCGATGCGAAAACTCTACGGCGCCTATGCGGCGTTCACGTTTGTATTGCTTGCGGTTGTTACCACCGCCTTGTTGTGCATCACGCCCGGTTTGCGCAACCGCCGCCTATTGGGCCGCGCCGCACTGCGCGTGGCTTTGTTCTGTATCGGCGTGCGCTTTACCGTGTCGGGCATCGAACATGTGCCAGCCGGCCCCTGCATGGCGGTGTGTAATCACGCTAGTTTGCTCGATGGTTTGATCCTGACCACAGCGCTGCCCACGCGGTTTACCTTCCCCGTGCACATGGGCGCACGAAAAATGCCGGTGTTTGGTTTGCTGATTCGCCGCATGGGCGTCACCTTCGTACGCAATGAGGTGCCGCATCTGGCCGCGGTGGATGTGCGCAGTTTGATTCGCCGTGCGCGCGCTGGCGAGTCGTTTGCGATATTCCCGGAAGGCAATATTGGTGAGGCTCACGGCCTACGTGAGTTCAAGGACGGTGCGGGTTTCATTGCAGCGCAGGCCGGGATGCCGGTGTTGCCCTGCGTGTTGTCGGGCAGTCGGGCCTTGTTCGGTCGTGGCAATGCTGGGCCTCGGCGCGGGCCGATACATGTGGAGATTTTGCCGGTGATCGCGGCGCAAACAGGCGGTCGCAGGGTGGCTACGGAGATAACTGTCGCGGCGCGATCGATTATTCAGAAGGCGAGCAAGTAATAACCTGTCATTGCGAGCGCCGAAGGCGTGCGGCAATCTCGTCACGCTCACGCCACCCAATGAGATTGCCGCGGCGCGACGCGCCTCGCAATGACAAAAATTAGGTCGAACGTTTTAATCCCAAAAACAATCGTTGTCCGTCAATGCTGGAATCGGCTGTGTGCATATTTGACCCCGATACATCAGGTGATTCAACCAAGCTCACGGCCAAAACCTCGCTCGCAATCCATTCTCGGTGCTGACGGATCGCGTCGAAGAGACTCGGACTGGGCGCAGCTTCTTCTTCATCACTGACTAGCGTGTAGTTCCAGTGCACGTCGATACGATCGGTGACTTCCAGATCGGCATCTTTGCGCAAATTTTGAATGCGATTTATGACCTCACGTGCCAAACCCTTCTTGCGCAACTCCGGCGTGAGCGTGGTGTCGAGCGCAACCGTGACACCGGCTTCGCGCGTGACCGCCCAGCCCTCGGCGCCTTGCGTTTCGATCAGCAGGTCGTCACCGGACAGCTCAAAGCTTGCCCCACCGACGTCCAGCGTCAAGGCTTGCCCGTCGGCGTACGCCGAAATGTCCGCATCCGGCAGGGCGCCGATGGCGGCAGCCAGCGCCTTCATCTGCTTGCCAGCGCGTTTGCCCAGGGTGCGGAAGTTGGGTTTGACGGTGCGCGTGATCAGCGCCGAATCACCGGCGATGTAGTCGATGGTTTCGGCGTTGACCTCGTCTAGGATCAATGGCGCAACTTGTTCCAGTGCGGCCTGTTCCACGCCGGGTTCGAGCACCACGGACACCTCTGCAACGGGCTGGCGCACGTTGATTTTCTCGGCATTGCGCAAGCCCAGCGCCGCCGTGACCACAGTGCGCGCCAGTTGCATGCGGTGTTCCAGGTCGGCGTCGATCAACGCCGCATCACTGGCGGGGAAGTCGGCCAGATGCACGGAGGCGTCAGGCGCATCCGAGCGCAGTAGCGCCTGATGCAGCCAGTCGGCGTAAAACGGCGCGATTGGTGCCATCAATTTGGCGATGCCCAACATGACCGTGTGCGTGGTCTGGTAGGCGGCACGTTTTTCAGTGTCCGATACGCCGGTGTCTTTTTTGCCCGCCCAAAACACCGGCCGCGAGCGGCGGATGTACCAATTGGATAGCTCGTCTGTCAGCGCTTCGACCGCGCGTGCGGCGCGGGTGGGGTTGTAGTCGTCCAGCGCTTCGGCCACTTGCGCGGTGGTAGTGTGCAGGCGCGACAGCATCCAGCGATCCAGTTCGCGGCGTTCGGACTCCGGCGCGGCTTCTGCCAGCGGATCAACGCCGAAGTGCTCGGTATCAATATTCGCGTAGGTGGCGAAAAAGCCATACACATTGGTCAGCGTCATGAACAGCTTGCGCTTGGTCTCGACGATGCCGGCGTCGGAATACTTGGTGCTGTCCCAGGGCGGGCTGGCGGCCATCAGATACCAGCGCACGGCGTCGGCGCCATGGGTGGTGATCGCCTCGAAGGGATCAACCGTATTGCCCTTGGACTTGGACATCTTCTCGCCGCCGGCGTCCAACAGCAGGCCGTTGACCACAACGTTCCTGTACGCCACCGAGTCCATCACCAGTGTGGCAATGGCGTGCAAGGTGTAGAACCAGCCGCGCGTCTGGTCGAGGCCTTCGGCGATGAAATCGGCAGGGAAGTTGCGCTCGAAGCGCTCCTTGTTCTCGAACGGGTAATGCCACTGCGCAAAGGGCATGGCACCGCTGTCGAACCATACGTCGATGATCTCCGGCACGCGGCGCATGGTGCCGCCGTTACCGTCTGGCCAGGTGATGTCATCGACAAACGGGCGGTGCAAATCCAGCACATCATCGCCGGGCCAGGCGTCGCCGGCCTTGGCTTTGAGCTCTTCGATGCTACCGATCATCTCGGTCTGGCTGGGGTCACGGTCGGATACCCAGATGGGCAGCGGCGTGCCCCAGAAGCGGTGGCGGCTCAGCGCCCAGTCAACATTGTTTTTCAGCCACTCGCCAAAGCGGCCACGGCCCACGTGCTCCGGCTGCCAGCCAATGCTGTCATTGAGTTCGACCAGGCGATCCTTGAACTTGGTGGTTTCGACAAACCAGCTTTCCACCGGGTAGCTCATCAGCGGTGTGCCGCGGCGCCAGTCGTGCGGATAGTTGTGCAGGTATTGCTCGCGGTGGAACAACAGGCCGCGGTCTTTCAGGTCGCGGCAGATGAGCTTGTCGGCGTCCTTGAACCACACGCCGCCAACCAGCGGGCGGTCGTCTTCGAAGTGGCCGTCGCGCTTGACCGGGTTGATGTCGGACACATCTTTGAACACGCCCACGCGCTTGCCGGTCTCGAAGTCATCGGCGCCAAAGGCGGGCGCGGTGTGGACGATGCCGGTGCCGTCTTCGGTGGTCACGTAGTCGGCGGCCACAACCTGGAATGCGCCGGGGTGGCCGGCGAACCAGTCGAAGACCGGTTCGTATTCCAACCCGACTAGATCGCTGCCGCTGCAATCTTCCAACCACTGAACTTCACCATCAATGTTTCCCAAGACTTTTAGGGATAAGTCCTTGGCGACGATATATGTGTTGCCGTCCTTCCTCATTTTTGAGTAAGTGATGGTCGGGCCAACTGCCAGCAACAAGTTGGACGGCAGCGTCCACGGCGTGGTCGTCCAGGCCAACAAGTAGGTGTCGGCCTGCCCCTTGACCGGGAAGCGCACGGTCACCGACGGGTCGGCAACCTCCTTGTAACCCAGGCTCACCTCGTGGCTGGACAGCACCGTGCCGGTGCCCGGCGAATACCAGTGAATCTTGTGGCCCTTGTAGATCAGGCCCTTGTCCCACAACTGCTTGAGCAACCACCACACCGATTCGATGTAGTGGTTGTCGTAGGTCACGTAGGGGTCGTCCAGGTCAACCCAGTAGCCCATCTTGCGGGTCAGGTCGTTCCACAGCCCGGTGTATTCGCCCACGCTGGCCTTGCAGGCGGCGTTGTACTGCGCAATGCCCAGTTTGTGAATATCCTCGCGCGACTTCAGGCCGAGCTTTTTCTCGACCTCGATTTCCACCGGCAGGCCGTGGGTGTCCCAGCCGGCCTTGCGCTCGACCTGGTAGCCGGCCATGGCCTTGTAGCGGCAAAAGCTGTCCTTGATGGTGCGTGCCAGCACGTGGTGCACGCCGGGCTTGCCGTTGGCCGTGGGCGGGCCTTCGTAGAAGGTGAAGCTCTCGGCGCCCTCGCGATTGGCAATCGAGCGCTCGAATATGCCGTGCTCGGCCCACCATGCAAGCAGGTCGGCTTCGAGCTGGGCGTGGTCAAGTTGTTTGACCTCGGAAAACTTCGGCATGTTGGCAGCTAAGCGGGGGCGGGGAAGCCGGCGATTATAGCGACCGAGCAGACACGGAGCGCGGCCGACGGTTTGCGCAGCAGGGCGGCAAGGGTGAGACTGCGAGCAAGGGGAGGGGATGACATGGCAGAACACAACGCAATCGATCAGGCACGCGACGGCCTGACTGAACAATTAGCCCGCCAACGCGCAGCGTTCGAGGCACGGCCGGTGCCGCTGTCGCGGCCCGAGCGGCTGCAGCGCCTGGACACCCTGGCCGACGCGCTTTACACCCATCGCCACGATTTTTGCGAAGCACTGAATACTGATTTTGGCGGCCGCAGCGTGGAAGAAACGCTGCTGTTGGAGATCTTCGTGCTCATCGACGAGATCCGCCACACCAAGCGCCACCTGCGCAAGTGGATGAAACCGCACCACGTGATGCCCAACTGGCAGTTTCTGCCCAGTTCGGCGCGGTTCATCTATCAGCCGCTGGGCGTGGTGGGCGTGATGGGCGCCTGGAATTATCAATTGTTGCTGACGCTGTCGCCGCTGGTGGGGGCGATGTCGGCCGGCAACCACGTCATGGTGCGGCCGTCGGAGTTGGCACCGGTCTCGGCCGAGTTGATGAAGCGCGTGTTGGCTAATTGCTTCACTGACGATTACGTGAGCGTGCATACCGGCGGCTTGGAAGTGTCGCAGGCGTTTTCGACGCTGCCCTTCGACCACCTGTTTTTTACCGGCTCCACCCGCGTGGGCAAGATCATCATGCGCAATGCCTCGGAGCATCTGACGCCGGTGACGCTGGAACTGGGCGGCAAGTCGCCTGCGCTGGTGGGTGACGATTACGACGTTGCCTCCGCGGCGCGCAAAATCACCCACGCCAAACTGTCCAACGCCGGCCAGACCTGCGTGGCGCCGGACTACGCCTTGGTGCCACAGGCCAAGAAGCAGGCGTTCATTGACGCCGCTGGCGCCTTCGCCGCCAAGTTGTACCCCAGCCTGGCCGACAACCCCGATTACACGCGCATACTCAGTGCTGATCACTACAAGCGCCTGCAGGTCATCACCGACGAAGTGCGCGACGGCGGCGGGCAGGTGCTGCAATGCAACCCGGCGGGTGAGGATTGCAATGCCGACAACGGCGCCTTCCCGCCGACCATCGTGCATGACTGCCCGGCGGATTCCGTGGCCCTGACCGAGGAAATCTTCGGCCCCATCCTGCCCGTGGTGGGCTACCGCAGCCTCGACGAGGCGATTGCCTACATCAACGCGCGGCCACGGCCGCTGGCGCTGTACTACTTTGCCAACGACCGCGCTTCGCGCCGCAAGGTGTTGTACGGCACCATTTCAGGCGGGGTCACGGTCAATGGCTGCATTTACCACCTGCCGCAAAACAACCTGCCGTTCGGCGGCGTAGGCGACTCGGGCATGGGCGCGTATCACGGCATCGACGGCTTCGAGACCTTCTCGAAGAAAAAGGCCGTGTTCTTCCAAAGCCGCTTTTCGCTGACCCGCTACATGCGGCCACCCTACGGCAAGCTGATGCGTTTTCTGCTCGGCTTTGTACTGCGCAACCGGCCCGGCTTCGAGAAGATTCCGCCACGCGCCCGCGGCGGGCAGGCCAAGCCTAGCGACTAGTGCAAAACCGGCCCCGGCGACCACGACGCGCCGACTAAAGGCACTTGCAGTCACTCGTTAGTCGAGTGAAAATTTAGTGTCAGAAAAACAACTAAGCATAATGAAAAAGTTAGCAGTTCTCTGGGTGGCGGCGGCGCTAGTTGCGTGCTCTGATGGTGACGACGTTGGCAGCGTGACCGTTGGTTCGACAAGCTTGCAAGTGCAAGTTGTTGACAGCAATGGCGCGGCCTTGTCCAACATTGATGTGGTGTTGCACGGCGCTGATGAGTTGGCAGTTGAGCGTATCGAAACTACAGACGCCAGCGGCGTAGCAGACTTCGGCAACGTCGGGCGTTCGCGCGTAACAATTACCGCCGGCCAGATGGATGGCGATTTGCTGGAACTGATCACGCATGTGGCAGTGCAGGCCGGCAATCGCAGAATCGTATTCGGTGCTGAAGAGCCCGCCCCAACGCAGCGTGGGACGATCAGCGCCAATTTCTCGGTGCAAACCAACGACGAGCAAGCGGGTTTGTTGCCTGTAGGCGCCGAAGATTCCGACTTGAGCGATGGCCAGGCAAATTTTCAATCTGTCGCAGTCAGCAGCGCTGACCTCGCAGCGGACAACAGCTTGAACTTGCTCGCCTTTACCGTGGATGCCGACGGCCGGCTCAACCAGTACGGATTCCTGACAGATCAGGCATTTGCAGACGGCGCCAACTACACCGGCACCATGGATCGCCAAGCGGCCGATGTGCCGTGGAGTAGCAATGCGCCGCAAGATACGAGCTTTCTGCAAGTTGGCTTGCGGGGCGAGGTGCCCTTGTTTCTTGGCGCATCCACGGGTGACGGTGCATCCGGCAGCAGTTACCGATCCATGCAGGCTTTCCCGGCGGATCGCTACGTCACGCTGGCCATCACCAACCCCGACGATGACGCGCCGCTGTCGTTTCGTGTTTGGGTGCGTGACACCGCAGCGCCGTCGTCGAACCTGTCAATCAATTTCGCCGACTTTACCGCCGCTGACTTGGTCTATGACCCCGACACAACGCGATACACCTGGAGCATTGATGGCGTTGCAGCGTTCGATGGTTTCAGTTTTGCCCGCGTTGTAATCGACCCCGATACAGACGCGGTTTCAGCCTGGTCGTTTCGCTTGCCGCCAGACCGGCGAAGCCTGACCTTGCCGGAGTTGCCGTCCGGTTACGAGGCGGGCACGAATCGTGGTGGCGATCAGGACGCTGCGGTTGTGGTGCCAACCGACTTCGTCGCGGCACAAGGCTACGACGCCTTCACCAACATGGTCGATGCAGCAGACGCTGACCTGCTGGCGGTGGGCCTAGACCAACACGTCGTCTCGGACGACTTTGGGCAAGATGCGCCGCCGCCGGCTGAGGAGCCAGAACCCGATCCTGGCCCGGGCATCCCGAGTATCCCGGAACTGCCATTGCCGGGCCTGCCGGGAATCTAACCTATATACGGACTAGCCCGCTGGTCCGCGGTGCGCGTGCACGGCTTCGACCAGCGCGCCCACGGTTTCAGGATTGATCTGCGGCGTGATGCCGTGGCCCAGATTGAATACGTGGCCGGGTTCGGGGCCGAAGGCGTCGAGTACGCGCCGGGCTTCGTCGCAGACGACTTCGGCTGGTGCGGTGAGAATGCCGGGGTCGAGGTTGCCTTGTAGCGCCACGCGGTCGCCAATGCGCCGGCGGGCCATCGCGGGGTCGATGGTCCAGTCCAGGCCCATGGCATCGCAGCCGGTGTCGGCGATGAGTTCCAGCCAGTTGCCTGCGCCTTTGGTGAACAAAATGACGGGAATCTTTACGCCATCATGTTCGCGGATAAGCCCATCGACGATGCGTTGCATGGGCTCCAGTGACCAGCGCTTGTAGCCGTCGGTGGTCAGGTTTCCGCCCCAGGTATCGAAGATTTGCACGGCCTGTGCACCCGCCTCGATTTGTGCGTTCAGGTAGGCGGTGGTTGCGGTAACCAGTTTGTCCATTAGCGCCTGCATGGCGGCAGGTTCGCCGTAGGCCATGGCTTTGGCGCTGGCAAAGTCCTTCGAGCCGCGGCCTTCGATCATGTAGCAGGCCAGCGTCCACGGGCTGCCGGCGAAGCCGATTAGCGGCACGCGGTCATGCAACTCGCGACGAATCAAAGACACCGCATCGGTGACGTAACGCAGATCGCTGGCCGGGTCAGGAATCGGCAGTGCATCGACCTCGGCTTTGCTGCGCACGGTGCGCGCAAACACCGGCCCCTGTTTTTCGACCAACTCCAGCCCCAGGCCCATGGCGTCGGGGATGGTGAGGATGTCCGAGAACAGAATCGCCGCATCGAGATCGAAACGATCCAGCGGTTGCAGCGTCACCTCGCAAGCGAGTTCAGGCGTTTTGCACAGCGTCAGGAAGCTGCCGGCGCGCTCGCGCGTGGCGCGATACTCGGGCAGGTAGCGCCCGGCCTGGCGCATGATCCAGATCGGCGTGCGGTCAACGGGCAGGCGCTGCAGCGCCCGCAAGAAGCGGTGTTGGGGTTCCATCAGCACATTCTAAATTGCAGCAGCAATTTCGTCCTGAATTGCCGCCGCGGCGGCTGCCGGGTCAGGGGCGTCGCGGATGGCGCGGCCGACCACAATGTGGTTTGCACCCGCGGCGATCGCCTGCCCAGGCGTCATCACGCGCTGCTGATCGCCGGCATCGACACCTGCGGGGCGAATGCCAGGCACGACCGTCAGCAATTCGTCGCCGTATTCTTCGCGCAGCATCGGTAGTTCGTGACCGGAGCACACCACGCCGTCAATGCCCGCGGTTTCGGCCATTTCGGCATTGGCGATGACTTGATCCAGTGGCGTCCGAGCGACGCCCATATCCATGAGGTCTTGCTGATTGATGCTGGTCAGCAGTGTGACAACCAGCAAGCGCAGGTCGCCCGCGCGCGCCTTGGCAGCAGCTTCCAACATGGCAGCTTGTCCGGCGTGGATAGTCAGCAAGCTCGCACCAGAGTTGCCCAAACGCGCCACCGCACGGCCCACCGTAGCGGGAATGTCGTGCAGCTTGATGTCGCAGAACACACGCTTGTCCTGTGCCACTAACCAGTCCAATAGTGCGAAGTAATCTGGCGTCATCGCCAGCTCCAGCCCGATCTTGTAGAAGCTGGCAGCGTCGCCAATTTGCTCGACTAACGCTTTCGCTTCCTTGGCGGTCGGCACATCCAGCGCGACGATCAGTGCGTCATGGTTTGGCGGATTGTTGTTCGTGGTCATGCGGGCTCCCGTCAGTGCGCAGCGCGCGGAGTGTAACGGATGCGTGCATAGCTCGGCCGGTGTCCACTTTTGACATGAATTGCGTATGCAGTATTGAAGGCTTTGGCGATGCTGCCGAAAGCCACGACACCGGAATACTTCATGGCAAAGCATCTTCCCCTTCGTCACGTCTTGCTCGCTGGCGTGTTCGCGCTGACCGCCTGCGCGGGCGCTGATGATATTGACGCGACCGACGTGTCCAGTGCTGCGGACGGTAATGCGACCGATGACTCTGGCCCTGTGCTCGCACCTGACGCAGTGGGTGTGGCCGATGCTCCCGAATTGGCCGCTTTTTTGAGCCGGCCTTTGGGTCAGCCGGTGGACTGTAGTTTGAGCCTCAGCGAGGCGGCGGCCATGCCAGGCGAGGTGGTTGCCGTCACCGGCCTGCCGGGCGCGCTCGGAGAGCCGAGCATACGGGTGCTGGCGGAGCAGGGCAGCGACACGCTTGCGGCCCCGTTGTTTGTGCATGACCTGACTGCGAGCGGCTTCAGTTTTACGGTGCCGATGCATCCAACCGGCGACCTCGAAGGTGGCACCGTACGCCTCGAGGTCGGCGACGGCGCGGCGCGGTGTCCCGATCTGGCGTTCACGATCAATCCCTTGCCCGATGCCGATCCGGGCCTGATTGCCACGGTGCAGGAGAATGTTGTCGAGTATGTCGAGGCCACACTGACGACCATCGGCTACGACCCGGACGCGCTGATGGCGATGGCTTTGGACGATGTCGAGCCGGCCGACCTGGCGGCGTGGTTGGCGTTGCAGTATTCGCGCGCCGACCGGCCGGGGTCATTGTTGCAGTTCGCGCGCGAGGCCCGCGGCAACGAGGCACTGGCGCGTGTTCTGGCGGCCAGCGGCATCTTGGAAGAACTCCAAGCCCGCACTGCGGCGCTGTCCATGCGGCCCGCTGGCGTTCAGGAGCAGGCGAGCCCCGCAGGCAAGCAACGCCGCCGCTTGCGCTTCGACAAGGCCGGTGCTTGCCAGGGGCTGGAGTTTGACGCCAAGAAGTTGTCGATTGCGAGCGCCGCAGACCTGTCGGCCAGAATGAAAGCCGTTGCCAGCGGCAACAATGGGTCGAACTTCAACCCCGACCGCGCCAGCCGTTTCCTCGGTGCGAATTCACTGGTATCACCATTGGGCGGCAGCGCATCGGGTTTCGCCGGAGTCGGCGTGTTTGCCATCAAGACCGTGCAACAGGCCGAACAAGCGCTTGAGCCGCGCAGGATTACCGACTTTTCGGTGCAGGCGCAGACGCTGTGGGTGGAAGACCGCGACCCGGCGATGCCGCTGCGCTGGGAGAACGCAACGGTGAATGCTGAAGGTGAGAGCTTCAACCTGGCCAAGACCACGCTGGAGGGCTTGATTACCGCGCTGGGCTTGGTGCCAGGCCCCATTGGGGCGTCGGTGACCCTCGCAGGTGTCGTTGCGCCGCAGGCAATCAGTGACACACTGGACGCAGCGACGCAAGATTCCTGCTTCCGCATCGCGGCACCACGCTACGGCCCCATTATCGTCAACGATGAACAGTGGACGACATCGGAGATCAGGGGCAGCACGTTCGAACGCGTCAATCATCGGCTGTATCGCGGCATCGACATTGGTGCCAGCGAGTTGCGCGTGTCACTCAATACAGATGAGTTTCCGCCGACGGCGATCAAGTTCGAAGACTTCACCATCGTGTCCGATCCGATCCAGATATCGCTGTCGCGCAGCAAGGTCTTCGTTGACGAGCCGGGATCAGTTGAAATGATCAGTGCGACTGCCATCAACGCAACGACTGACAAGGCTGATTTCGTTGCAGAGGCGTTCGAGGGTTTCGGCACGATCACCAGCCAGCGAGCCAACGGAGATTTCTACGAGGTCACGTTTCAAACGCCCGCGCAACGCGAGCGCTACCCGGCGTTTGTGCGGTTTGTTGCGCAACATCGAACCTTGCCGCAAGGCACGCCAATGCGTATCGAAATCGTCGAATTTGATACCAAGGGCGAGCTGACAATTGAGCCGCGCGGGGCCTGCTTGCTGCCGGGCCAGACCTTGGACCTGACGGCCGAGATCGTCGGATTTCAACCTGGCAATCAAGGCGTGATGTGGTCGGCCGAACCGGCAGCCAATTTTTCGGCTGATGACGAGCTGGCAACCACCATCACCGCGCCATCCGCTCTCGGTCCACTGGAAGTGACGGTCACGTCCACTGAGGATGACGAGGTCAGCGATACCGTGACCTTGACGGTTTCGGATCGCTGTACACGCAAGCAGTGGGTGCCTATTGCAGCAATTTCCGTCCCCGCAAGTGGCACGCAACGCGAGGCGAGCGAGGTCTGTGGTGACAGGAGCGATCCTGGCGACAACCAAATCGAGGAATTGCGAGCTGGTGACAGCGACCTGCCATCACCGCCTGATATTCCGCCGCAGCGCGCGCTGTGGTTTGACCGTATGGAGAGTATTCAGGCGGCGTTCGTCAGCTCGGTGACGGATCAGCAATCCGATGATCAGGGTACCAGTGATCCTGCTGACGACAGTTGTTCGAGTGTGTCCTTGGCGGCATCAGCAGACGGGTCGATTAGCTACACCGCGACCACCGATGACACCCTGGCGCTGGATGTCGATGTTGACTTCACAGGCCGCTGTGAGCGCCACACAAATGGCAATGTTGTTTGCGAGGGTGGACAGGCAGCCGCTGGTGTCGATGGCTTGTACTACCTCGATCTCGCCGAAGAGGCGACCTATCGCATGCACGGGTCGTTGGAATGCTCAGGCTTGGCTGGCGGAATTTCCATCCTGCCGATCACAGCGACCGTACAACGCTTTACCGATGGCACAACACCATTTGAGCCCAACGAAGAAGACGGCACGAAGATTCGCGATCCTGATAGCGGTCAGTTTCGCTCGCCACAACTGTTCGAGGTGACCTGCACCGAGCCCAACGAGTTGGTGTTTATCGACGAACGCTTCACGCTTGACGCGCCGCAAAATGACCAAGACCTGATCGTCATTTCCATCCTGGGCAACTTGAGCGGCACCGGGAACTTCCTTGGCAAGCAAACCTTCGAAGCCACCGAAATACCGTTCCCGCCGCAAGAGCCAGCACCCGGTGACTACAACGGATCGCTGGATATCCACTTCGAGGTGACGCTCGACCCGAACTGATTGGAGAAGGCAAGCGCGCGGCAGCCGCGCGCCAGTTGCCGCGGCTAAACCTCCAAGAAGTCGCAGATGCCCTTGGCGGCCTCACGGCCTTCGAATACGGCTGTCACCACGAGGTCTGACCCGCGCACCATGTCGCCGCCGGCAAACACTTTGGGGTTGGTGGTCTGGAAGGCGTGCTTGTGGCCAGCCGCCACCACGCGGCCATCGTCACTGATGGAGATATCGTGGTTGCCGAACCAGTCGGCCGGACTGGGGCGGAAGCCGAAGGCGATGATGACGCGGTCGGCGGGGATGACTTCCTCGGTCCCGGGCACGGCTTCGGGGCGGCGGCGGCCGCGGTTGTCGGGCGCGCCCAGTTGTGTGGTGATGACCTTGACGCCCTCGACCTTGCCATCGCCGACAATCTCGACCGGTTGGCGGTTGAACATGAACTCCACGCCTTCTTCCTTGGCGTTGGACACCTCGCGGCGCGAGCCGGGCATGTTGGCTTCGTCGCGACGGTAGGCGCAGATCACCGATTCGGCGTCCTGGCGCACGCTGGTGCGGTTGCAGTCCATGGCGGTGTCGCCGCCACCCAGGATGACCACGCGCTGGCCCTTCATGTCGATGAAGTCTGACGGGTCGGCTTCGGCGCCCATGACGCGATTGATGTTCGAGATCAGGTACGGCAGCGCGTCATGCACGCCGGGCAGGTCTTCGCCGGGAAAGCCGCCTTTCATGTAGGTATAAGTGCCCATTCCAAGGAACACGGCATCGTATTCGGCTTCGAGTTGCTCGAAGCTGATGTCCTTGCCGATCTCGACGCCCATACGGAACTCGACGCCTTGGTATTCGAGAATTTCGCGGCGGTTGTAGATGACCTCTTTTTCCAGCTTGAACGGCGGGATGCCGTAGGTCAGCAGGCCGCCGATCTCCTGATACTTGTCGAACACTACTGGCGCGACACCGTTGCGGGCGAGCACATCGGCGCAGCCCAGGCCGGCCGGGCCAGCACCAACAATGGCCACGCGTTTGCCGGTGGCCACCACGTCGGACATGTCGGGACGCCAGCCTTGCTTGAAGGCCTCATCCGAGATGTATTTTTCGACATTGCCGATGGTGACCGCGCCAAAGCCGTCGTTAAGCGTGCAGGCGCCTTCGCACAGGCGGTCCTGCGGGCAGACGCGGCCGCAGACTTCGGGCAGTGAGTTGGTCTTATGCGACAACTCGGCAGCCTCGAACAGGTTGCCCTCGGCAATCAGCTTGAGCCAGTTGGGGATGTAGTTGTGCACCGGGCACTTCCACTCGCAATACGGGTTGCCGCAGTGCAGGCAGCGCGCCGACTGGCTGGCGGCCGAGTCGGCATCGAACTGGCCGTAGATTTCCTTGAAGTCTTTCAGCCGCAGGACCGCAGATTTCTTGTCCGGGTCTTGGCGCGGCACTTCGAGGAAGTGCATGTTGTTTTTGGCTACTGACATAGCGTGCTCGTAAGGTGTTGGGCGTGGCGCGTGCGGCTCATGCCGCCTCGCGCAAGGTGTCCAGTAGGGCATCCACTTCCGTGGCCTTGGGCTTGACCAACCAGAAGCGGCCAACCCAGTCGCGCCAGTCGTCGAGGATTTCTTCGCCCCAGGTGCTGCCCGTGGCTTCAACATACTCGACGATCAGCTCGCGCAAGTAATTGTTGTGGCCTTCCATTTGCTCGGCCACCAGGCGATGGATGTCGATCAGCTCATGGTTGTAGCGGTCAACAAAATGCCGGTCGCGGTCGAGCACGTAGGCAAAGCCGCCGGTCATACCTGCGCCGAAGTTGACGCCAGTATTCCCCAGCACAACGACGACGCCGCCGGTCATGTATTCGCAGCCGTGGTCGCCACAGCCTTCGATGATGGCGCGTGCCCCCGAGTTGCGCACGGCAAAGCGCTCGCCGGCGCGGCCTGCGGCAAACAGGGTGCCGCCGGTTGCGCCGTACAGGCAGGTGTTGCCGATGATAGTGGCCTTGCGGGTGTCGAATTGCGAGAACCGCGGTGGGCGCACGACGATGCGGCCGCCGGCCATGCCCTTGCCGACATAATCGTTCGCATCGCCGGTCAGGTCCAGATGCAGGCCGCCGGCATTCCATACGCCGAAGCTTTGCCCCGCGGTGCCATTCAGGCGCACGGTAATGGGCTTTTCGGCCATGCCGGTGTTGCCGTGGCGGCGGGCGATCTCGCCCGACAAGCGCGCGCCGATGCTGCGGTTGTTGTTCTGGATGCGGTACTCGAACAGCCCGCCAGCCTTGGCCTCGATGGCCTCCAGCGCATCCTTGACCATGCGCTCGGCCAGCTCGCCCTTGTCGAACGGCGGGTTACGCGGTTGCATGCAGGTTTTCGGCTGCTCGTCGGTCATGCCTTGCTGCGACAGGATGGGCGACAGGTCCAGCCGCGCCTGCTTGGGCGTTTTGCCAGCGTCGATTGTCATCAGGTCGGTGCGGCCAATCAATTCCTCGATGCTGCGCACACCCAGGGCGGCGAGTTGCTCGCGCACATCCTGGGCAATGAACTTGAAGTAGTTCTCAACCATCTCGGGCAAGCCGATGAAATGCTTGAGCCGCAGTACTTTGTTTTGCGTGGCCACGCCCGTGGCGCAGTTATTGAGGTGGCAGATGCGCAAATACTTGCAGCCCAGCGCTACCATCGGGCCGGTGCCGAAGCCGAAGCTCTCGGCGCCCAGAATCGCAGCCTTGATGACATCCAGGCCCACTTTCAGGCCGCCGTCGGTTTGCAGCCGCACCTTGCCGCGCAGGTCGTTCATGCGCAGCGTTTGGTGGGCTTCGGTCAGGCCCAGTTCCCACGGCGTGCCGGCGTAGCGCACGCTGGTCAGCGGGCTGGCGCCGGTGCCGCCGTCATAGCCCGAGATGGTGATGAGGTCGGCATAGGCCTTGGCCACGCCTGCGGCAATGGTGCCGACGCCGGGGCCGGAAACCAGCTTGACCGACACCAGGGCCTGCGGGTTGACCTGTTTGAGGTCGAAGATGAGCTGGGCCAAGTCCTCGATGGAATAAATGTCGTGGTGCGGTGGCGGGCTGATCAGCGCGACGCCGGGCTTGGAAAAGCGCAGCGTGGCAATCATCTGATTGACCTTGTGGCCAGGCAACTGGCCGCCCTCGCCGGGCTTGGCGCCTTGTGCCACCTTGATCTGCAGCACTTCGGCATTGACCAGGTAATGCGGCGTCACGCCAAAGCGGCCCGAGGCGACCTGCTTGATCTTGGACATGCGCTCGGTGCCGTAGCGCGCAGCATCTTCACCACCTTCGCCGGAGTTGCTGCGCCCGCCGAGGCGGTTCATGGCTATGGCTAGCGCTTCGTGCGCTTCGGGCGATAGCGCACCCAGGCTCATGCCGGCTGAATCAAAGCGCTTGTAGATGGCCGACAAGGGCTCGACCTCGTCAATCGGGATTGGCCCGCTGCTATCGGCTTGCAGCTTGAACAGGTCGCGCAGCGCAGCCGCCGGGCGGTCTTCGACCAGCCGTGCGTAGTCCTTGTAGTCGGCGTAGTCGCCGCTGCGCACGGCGGTGTGCAGCGCGCCAATCACATCGGGGTTGTAGGCGTGATATTCCTCGCCATGGACATACTTGAGCAGGCCGCCCTGGCTAATTGACTGGCGCAGGTTGTAGGCAAACTTGTGGAGTGTGTCGGTGTCGGCTTCCAGCTCTGCAAAGCCGGTGCCCTGCACGCGGCTGGTAGTGCCGGCAAAGCACAGATCGACCACTTCATCATGCAGGCCGACGATCTCGAACAACTGCGCACCGCGGTAACTGGCGATGGTCGAGATGCCCATTTTCGACATGATCTTCAGCAGGCCCTTGTTGATGCCCTTGCGGTAGGCCCGCGCCAGGTCGGCCCGGCCGATGCCGATGATCTGCTTGCGGCGCACCATGTCGAACAAACATTCGTAGGCCAGATATGGGTGCACACAGGACGCGCCGTAGCCAATGAGGCAGGCAAAGTGGTGCGAATCGCGCGCGGTGGCGGTATCAACAATGATGTTGGCATCGCAGCGCAGGTTCTCGCGTACCAGGGCGTGGTGTACGGCGCCGGTGGCCATGAGTGCATGCACGGGCAGTTCGTCGCGGCGCAGGCCGTTGTCGGACAGCACCAGCACCACCGTGCCGTTGCGTACCGCCTCGACGGCCTCGCTGGCGATACGCGTAAGCGCGGCCTGCATCGATTCGCCCGGCGCGTAGCTCAAGCGCAGCATGGTGCTGCTGTAGCCCGGCTCGGTGATGGCCAACAATTGTTCGAACTTGCCAGTGGACAGCACCGGCGAGTCAACCAGCAGCCGTTTGGCGCGTTCCGGGCCGTTGTTGAACACGCTGTGCTCGGCACCCAGGCAGGTTTCCAGCGACATGACAATCTGCTCGCGCAGCGGGTCGATAGGCGGGTTGGTCACCTGCGCGAACTGCTGGCGGAAATAGTCGTAGAGCACGCGCGGCAACTCCGACAACACCGGGAACGGCGTGTCGTCGCCCATGCTGCCAATCGCTTCGGCTCCGGCCTCGGCCAGCGGCCGCAGCACCTGGTCGCGCTCTTCGTTTGTGACTTGGAACAGCTTCTGCACCACGTCCAATTCGGTCTCGCCCAAGTGCGACCACGGGTCGGCCTCGCTGAGCTTGCTCTTCAGGCGCATCACACCGTCCTTGAGCCAGGCCTTGTACGGGTGGCGGGCGGCCAGTTCGCGGTCGATGTCGGCCGGGTTCAGAATTTGGCCGCGCTCGGTATCCACAGCCAGCATCTGACCGGGCTTGAGCCGGCCTTTTTCGATGACGTCTTCCGGTGCGTAGTCATACACGCCGACCTCCGAGGCCAGGGTGATCACGCGGTCCTTGGTGATTACATAGCGTGCCGGGCGTAGGCCGTTGCGGTCGGTCGAGCAAGCCGCATAGCGGCCGTCTGTCATGACGATGCCAGCCGGGCCGTCCCACGGCTCCATGTGCATGGAGTTGTATTCGTAGAACGCCCGCAGGTCGGGGCTCATTAGCTCGACGTTTTGCCAGGCAGGCGGAATCATCACCCGCATGGCCGAGAACATATCCATGCCGCCGGCCAGCAGCAGCTCCAGCATGTTGTCAAGGCTTTGCGAGTCCGAGCCCGTGCTTTGCACGATGGGCATCAGCGACTGGATGTCGTCGAGCTGGCCGCCCTGGAATTTTTGCGTGCGCGCCGTCGCCCAGTTGCGGTTGCCGCGGATGGTGTTGATCTCGCCGTTGTGAGCCAGATACCGGAACGGCTGCGCCAGCGGCCAGCGCGGTAGCGTATTCGTCGAAAACCGCTGGTGGAACACGCACAGCGACGATTCCAGCGCCGGGTTGCTCAGGTCTTTGTAGAACACCGGCAGGTAGGCCGGCATGACCAAACCTTTGTAAAGGATGATGCGCGCCGACAGGCTGGTGGCGTAGAACTGCGCCTCGTCATCAATGGCGCGCTCCGCTGCGCGGCGGGCGCGGAACAATGCGCGCTCGAAGTCATACACATGCCAATCGTCGGGCGCGGTGACAAAAGCCTGCTCGATGCGTGGTAGCGTGGCCTTGGCC
>JAAFAL010000026.1 GCA_018222345.1 bacterium | reverse complement strand
GCACCATACCGGCCGGCGAGCTGGATACCCGCGGCGGCGACTACGCCCTGCGCATTGCCCAGGGCAGCGTGGTCATCTACGCGTTGTTATCAGTCGCCCTGCCACGCTTGCGTGCCGAATACTTCCTGCAGGCCCTGGAGACCAGCGGCGGCTGGCCGCCGGCGCAGTTCTATATCTTTGCTGCGCCGCTGTTGCTGGCTATCTGGGGGCTCATCACTGCCGTGCGCCTGGTGCTAAATCGCAAGCCTGAGCGCTCTGAGGCTGTTCGCTTGATCGCTTTTGCTATCGGCGGCCCGCTAACGGCAGTGGGTTTGATAACCAATGGGGTGATCGCGCCCTACACCACGGTCGTCGGCTTGATGATTTTGCTCATCGGCGCGGTGCGTTACCACGTCATCGAGGGCCGCAAGGGCGCCTTTATGCGGCGTTTTCTGTCGCCGCAAGTGGCTGATTTGGTGCGCCGGCAGGGCTTGCGCCAGTCCACTGGCAGCGAGACAAAAATCATCTCGGTCGTCGCCTGCGACATCCGCGGTTACACCGCCTTTGCCGAGCGCTGGCCATCCGCGCACATTATCCAGGGGCTGGAGGACTACTACGACTTGGTTGGCGGCATTGCCGCACGTTATGAAGCCACAATCAAAGACTACGCAGGCGACGGCGTGCTGCTGCTGGTAGGCGCGCCGCTGCATTGCGATGACCACGCCGCGCGCGCCGTGGCCATGGCCGAGCAGTTGCTGGCCGAAGTATCTGCCGAACTCGATGCCTGGTGCGAGCAAACGCCGGACAACGACCGCGCCGAGTGGTGCACCGAAACCCCATTGGGCATCGGTGTCGGCGTGGCAACCGGCGAAGCCACGGTGGGCTTGGTCGGCGGCGTGCGCATGGAGTACGTGGCGGTCGGCTCGGTGGTCAACCGCGCCTCACGGCTGTGCGATGCGGCCGCATCTGGCCAAGTGCTCATTGATGAACCAACCCACGCGCGGATCGCACAGCGCGCAGACGCGGCGAAAAACCTGCTGCCGCAGGCCGGCCTGAATCTAAAGGGTTTTGATGGCCTGACGGCCGCCTGGGCCTTGTCGAATCCAGCGACTGGCGCCAACGCCGCCTCCAGGGAAGCTCTGATTGAATCTCGCGACCGCGCCGGAGTCCTTTCTGGCTCGCTCGCAAGGAACTGAGGAGAGAAATGTGGTCATTCCACATGAACGACGAATGACGCCGCGAGCGGGCCAGAAAGGCCCGGCCTCGAAGAGGTTCGGCCTGAAAAGTGCTGCTGCCTGCGTTGGGCGGCTTGGCCGTAGAATGACTACGGCGCTGCGCCATCCGCCTTGCATCAGCACTTTTCAGGTCTCGAACGCGGTTCGCGAGATTCAGTCAGAACTTCCCTAGCCGAGCGCGCCTCGTTCAACGCTTGGCGTCGAGCCACTGTTGCACCGTCAACACGTTCCACAACCATTGGGCGGGATGGTCGTCGCCGGCGACAAAACGCGCCCAGGTGTCGCGCACTTGGGGCACGTCGAAGCACTCGGCTTGTGCCAGTGATTGAGCCGAAAGCAGATCTTGCGCCCAGTCGCGCAGCGGCCCGCGCAGCCATTGGTCGATAGGCACGGTAAAGCCTTGCTTGGGCCGCTCAATCAGCGCCGGCGGCACATGCTTGTACAGCACCTGCCGCAGCAGCCATTTGCTGGTGCCATCGCGCAGCTTGCGGTGGTTAGGCTGGCCCAGGGCGAACTCCACCACGCGGTGGTCAAGCATGGGCGCGCGGGTTTCCAGGCTGACCGCCATTGATGCACGGTCAACCTTGGCCAGCACCTGGTCGGGCAAATATTGCTGCAGGTCGGTGAGCATCATTTGCAGCCACGGGTCGAGGTCCGGCCCAGCCGCGAGATGCTGCGGTGCTTGCCGGGCGTACGCATGCCCGGGAACCGGTGCGGCGCGCGGCGCCACAAAACGGTCGTACAGCTCAGCCGTGTCGGCTGCGCCCAGCACACGCGCGGCACGCTGGGCACGTTGCTGCGGAACCGCACCCAGGCACCGTGCAGCGAGTTTGCGCAGTGGCGCTGGTAACTTGCCATGCGTACTGACGCGCTGCATGTTGTCGAAATAGCGCTGATAGCCACAAAACAATTCATCGCCACCATCGCCCGACAAGGCCACTGTGACTTGCTGGCGCGCCAACTTGGCGACCAGATAGGTGGGGATAGATGAATAGTCGCCCTGCGGCTCGTCAAACCACTGCGGCAGGTTCGGGATCAGCTCGCGCGCGTCGTCCGGCGTGACGTACAACTCGGTGTGCTGCGTGCCCAAATGCTTGGCAACGGCCTTGGCGTGCTCAGCCTCGTTGTAGTCGGGCTCGTTGAAGCCAATGGTGAAGCTCCGCACGGGCTGGGTGGCCTGCTGTTGCATGAGCGCAACAACGGTGCTGGAATCCACCCCGCCAGACAACAGCGCGCCCAAGGGCACGTCGGCGACACGCTGCTGGGCGACGGACTGCGACAGCAGACCGTCTAGCGCCTCAACGGCCTCGCCATCCGACATGTCTGGCGCGGGCTGTGCGGCGTCAATTACCGTCCAGTAAGGCTCAATATTCGGCGATGCCCCTGGCCGCGGATCACGCAGGCTCAGCACTTGGCCGGCCGGCAATTTATGCACACCGAGAAAAATACTGTGCGGCGCAGGCACGTATTTGTAGCGCGTCATCAGCGCAACCGCGTGATGGTTCAACTGCCCGGCGAAGGCCCGATGCGCACGCAACGCCTTGAGTTCGGAGCCGAACAGCAGCACGCCATTTTGCCAGCCCCAGTACAGCGGCTTTTCGCCGATGCGGTCGCGCGCCAATTGCAGGCAACGTTGCTGCGTGTCCCACAGCGCCAAAGCGAACATGCCCACGCTGGCCTGCAGCGCTTTTTTCAGCCCCCAGGCGTCAATCGCCGCGAGTAGCGTTTCGGTGTCGCTGTGGCCGCGCCAGTCCGGCGCCGCGCCTTGCTGGGCGAGCAACTGGCGTATGTCCAAGTGGTTGTAAATCTCGCCGTTGAACACCAACTGATACCGGCCGCTGGCCGAGGCCATAGGCTGCGCACCGGCCGGGCTGAGGTCGAGGATGGACAGGCGCGTATGGGCCAGTGCAATGCCGGCCTGCGCATCGACGAACTCGCCGTGGGCATCGGGCCCGCGATGCGTCAGCGCCCTGCCCATGGCACGCGCTTGCGCCGCCAGGGTGTCGGCGGGCGCCGCCGCTGTTGCCCAGAAGCCCGCTATGCCGCACATGGCGCACCCGGCCTACTTGCCGGCATAAGTACGGTATTCCTCGAAGCGCGCGCCGGTGAAGGCGCGAATCCGGCCCCAATGCGCCCATAGTTTGCGCCAGGCATTGACGCGCAAATGCTTCGGCGCCGGCAACGTCACAAGGCACAGCAGTAACGCGGCTGTGCCTTTGACAACCGTATCAATCACCAAGCCGACTCGGCGCATGCCATACAGTGGCGGGATGTGGCCACGCCAGACCAGCAAGGCGTAGTCCCGGCCACCGCGCGCGGCGCGCTGCAGCAACCACGATACGTTGACGCGATTGGGGTCCACGTCCTCGGTGACACCGGCGTCTTCGCACCACACTAGCCGCGCGCCGGTGGCGTGCACTTGCGACAGAGCGATCGTGTCCGAACCGCCACTGATGCCGAACGCCGGGTCGAATGGCCCGTCGATACGGCACAGCACGTCCTTCTTGATCAATGCGTTGTTGGTGTAGAGCCGATTGCCGGGTGGCGTGCTCCCTGAAACCTGCGCCGCTCGATCGAGAAAACGGCCGCGTTTGAACCACTCTGGCGCATCGTCGGGCGGCCAGTGATGTACGGGCCCGAATACGCCATCTGCTTCGTACTCGAGGGCGGCCGCGCCCAACGAATCCAACCAATTGGTCGGCGCGCGTTCATCGTCGTCGAGTATGGCCAGCCACTCGCCGCGGGCATGGGCAACGCTGCGGTTACGAGCAATCGCAATGTTCTGCTGCGGTTCGATCAAATAGTGCAACGGCACGGTGGCGCGAGCCGCCGCAGCTTTCACAGTTGCCTCGGCGCTGCCTTGCGCGTCGTTATCGACAACAACAATCTCAAGCAACTGCGCAACATTGGATTGCTGAGACAACAAATCGTCCAGCACGGCCGCCAGGCGCTGCGGACGGCGAAACGTACACAAGCAGACGCTGATGGCGCCGGACAGGCGCTGCGACTCGTCTTCGATTATGTCGTTCAGCGCAGCGTCCATGGTGACTCGGGGCCGTTTTCAACCAGCGGGAAACAGCATTGTCGCACTTATGCCGGGCCAGCCGGCAACACGCTTAGCTCGCCTGCAGCGCCTCTCCGACGGGCTCTGCAACACGATCGGGCAAGGCCATCAACACTGGCGGCAAGAAGAACAAGTCGATGACCAGCGCGATGAGGATAATGCCGGCTGTCAGCGTGCCCATGTCGCTATTCAGCGCGAACACCGAGAACGCCAACATGCCGAAATTGGCACACAGCACCAGCGTCGTGACGATCAGGGCAACGCCGACGGTGCCAAAGGCGTAGCGGATGGCGTCGGGCGTGCTGAGGTTCTGCTCACGTTTGGCGCGCAAGTACTTGGAAAACAGGTGCACGGTGTAATCCACGACGATGCCCATGGTCAGGCCGGATACCACCGACAAGCCCAGGCCAACGCGGCCATGCAGCAAGCCCCACAGGCCAAAACCCACCAGCATGGGCAGGATGTTGGCCGCCAACGATAACAGCCCGAAGGTCAACGAGCGCAGCGCCAAGCCGATGATCACAGCAATCACCGCGATGCCCAACAAGGAACCCAGCAACATGCTGCGCACATTGGTGTGGCCAATATGCGCAAACATGGCATCGGAACTGGCGCCGACATGGAAAAAGTCGTCATCGGCGTTGTCGCGCTGCCACGCTTGGGCACGGTCTTGCAGGGCCAGCAAATCACGCGTCGATGAGGTGCGCAGTGCAGCGATCACGCGGGTGCCGGATTTTTGCAGGTTCACCTGATTGGTCAGGTCCAATCCAAACGGCAGCGAAAACTCGTAAAGCAGCAAATATTGCGCCGCCAACTCGCGGTTGTCAGGCAGCTTGTACCAGGCCGGGTCGTCGCCGTGCATGTTCTTGTTCAGCCGCTTCATGATGTCGCTGAATGTCGAAACATGGGCCACTTGTGGCTGCTCACGCAGCCAGTTGGCAAAGTTGTCGAGCGTGCGCAGGTAGTCGGGGTCGGCGACATCGCCGGCGCCGCCGGCACCGGCAGCGAACTCCAGCGTGTTGAAGCCGTTGAGGTGCGCCCGCGCGCGGTCGGAGTCTTTGCGGATCTGCGTGCTTTCGTCGAAGTATTCGGCCCACACGTCATATAACTCGTTCATCGGCACGCAAGCCGCCGCAGCGATGATGAGCGTGCCACTTACAACCAGGCAGCGGCGATGGTTGCGAATCACCCAGTCGGCCAGCGCTTGCATTGCACGCCCTTGGGTATCACCGCCTTCAGTCACCACTGCGCTGCCCGGCAGCAGTGTGACCAAGGCCGGCAGCAAGGTGATGCTGAACAACCATGCCGCGGCAATGCCCATGGCGGACACGTTGCCGAGGTCATGAAACGGCGGTGCGTCGGAGAAGTTGAGCGCCAGAAAGCCGATGATGGTGGTGACGCTGGTCAGCGCCACCGCCTGGAAGTTGAGCACTAGCGAGGCGTGCATGGCTTCCAGCTTGTCGGCGCCCCCACGCAGGCGCTGGAAGTAAATCACCATGATATGCATGGCATCGGCCACGGCGAGCGTGAGGATCACCGTCGGCGCATTAGCCAGCGGCGAGGTGATCACGTAGCCCAGCCAGCCGGCAGCGCCCATGGCCGTAACCACCGAGGCAATGACGATAATGATGGTGGCCAGCGTCGTCATCGCCGCGGTCAACACACTGCGGCTGCTCATCCACATAAACGCCGCGATGCAGGCCAATGCCAACAACAGCGCGATGGGCATGATGCCCGTCAGGTCACCCAATGCGGCCTCGGTAAAGGCATTGTCGCCAGGCACCTTGCCGGTCACCAGCAAGGCGCTGCCCGGGTAGTCGGCCTCGATTTGCGCGCGCAGCTCGCGGGTGTAGGGGATGATTTGCGTGAGCGCCTGGTCCCGCGCGTCGCTGCCGTAGCCCATGGTGACGTTGATTGCCGTCATATGGCCAGATTCGGTGACGATACGGCCCTTGAGCAGCGGTTCATTGGTGGCAATTTTGCGCACCCGCTCGATCTGCTCGGCGCTCATGTCGGCACCGTTTTCGACCAGCGGCGCCACTGCCAGGTCGTCGCCATCAGCCTCGGTATGCTGGAAGTTGCTCAGCGAATCGACGCGGATCGCATACGGCATTTTCCAGGCGGCTTCGGTGATGCGCTCGACCACTGCCAGATTGTCTGGCTTGAAGACATCGCCATCGGCCGGCACGTACACCATGTAAACGTTGTCGTCGCTGGTATAGGTGTTGCGGATGCTGTCGTAGGCCTCCAGTTGCGGGTCGTCTTCGGCGAAGAACACCTCGGAGTCGGCCGACAGCGTCAGGTAGCTACCGCCCCAACCGGCGGCAACAACCACTAGCAGACTGAGGATGATTGCCAACCAGCGGTGGCGCAGCAAAAAGCCGACGTAGGCTTGCGTCATGAGGAAGGCCTTGGATTCTGGGGAGAATCGAACAATCGTTTATTGCGGCAAATTATACATACCAAGCGGTACGCAACTGCGGTAAATTTGGCCCATGACGCCGCCGCAACAACCTGCTGTCGCCCAGCGCCTGCTTGCCAGAACCACGGCCGCGGTTCTGGCCCGGCCGTGGCGTGTCGTGGTTATTCATGTTGCTTTACTGCTTGCTGCATTGGCTGCCGCGGCGGGCCTGCTGCGCATCGACACCGACACCAGCGCGATGTTGTCGGCCAAGCTGGATTGGCGGCAGCAACAACTGGCCCTGGAGGCTGCTTTCCCCGACTACCGCAGCGGCACAGTCGTATTGGTGGAAGCGGCAACCCGCCAAGCTGCCAACGATGCGGCAGTGGCTTTGACTGACGCGCTGCGTGCGCATGCTTTGGTCACGCAGGCGTTCACCGTCGAGGGTGATCCGACCTTGCGCCAGCAAGGCCTGATGCTGATGCCACCGGAGGTATTCGACCGCACTGCAGAAGCGCTGATTGCGGCGCAGCCGCTGTTGGGCCGCTTGCAGCAGGCACCACACTTGGCAGGTTTTGCCGAGTTGCTGGCCCAGGCGAGTGATCAGGACTCGGCAGCCCTGGCGCCGGTATTTGATGCACTCACACAAAGCCTGAGCAGCACACCGGCTGCGCCGGTCGATTGGCGGCTGCTGCTGGGCACCGCGCAGAGCGCGCCGCATGCGGTGATATTGCTGGACCATCCCGATGCAAGCGGGCGTGACGTGTTGGCCGCCGTTCGCGACACAATTGACGAGACCCAGGTGAGCCACTCGACGCCGTTTCGAGCACGGCTAACCGGCCCGCTGCCATTGCGAGTCGAAGAACTCACGGCCGCAGCCAATGGCGCCACGCTTGCTGCGGTGCTGACCCTAATCGCAGTCATTGCCTTGTTGTGGCTGGGCTTGCGCAGCCTGCGCATGGTGCTGGCGAGTTTGCTCACCGTGTTGTTCGGCCTGGGGTTCACAGCCGGTTTCGCAGCACTGGCGGTCGGCCACTTGAACTTGATATCCGTCGCGTTTTCCGCCTTGTTCATCGGCCTGGCCGTGGACTACGTGGTGCACCTGTGCATGCAAGTGCGGGCCAATTTGCTTGCCGGCCAAGTGCGCGACGCGGCGATCAATAATGCAGTGCAGCGCGTCGGCGTGTCGTTGTGCCTGTGCACAGCCACCACAAGCACAGCATTTTTTGCCTTCCTGCTGACCAGCTACCGCGGCATTGCCGAGCTCGGCCTGATTGCCGGTGTTGGCGTCATGCTCGGGCTGCTGGTGAGCTTGACGCTGCTGCCGGCATTGCTTCGCCTGTTGTTGCCGGCCGCGTCGAGGCCTGCGGTTGCATCAACAACCAAGTCAGTGCGCGCCCAACCACGGCACAACACCGCTGTCCGGGTTGGCGCAGTCGCGCTTGCGGGCCTGGCCATTTGGCTGGCATTGGATTTGCAGTTCGCCTACAACCCTATTGCGCTCAAACCGCCGCGGGCCGAATCGGTGCAGGCACACACGCAACTGCTGCAAACCGCCGACGCACCATTGCGTGCGGAGGTGCTGGCTGACAGCGCCGCGGATGCCGCGCAACTGCGCGAGTCCTTGCAGGCGCTCGACGCTGTGGCCCGCGTTGATTCTGCCAAACGCTTGCTTGCCGGCAATGCACAAACCCGGCTGCAGCAAATCGACGATCTGGCGCTCACTTTGGGCGGCGCCTTGGCCACACCACTACAACTGGCGCCGCCACCCGACGACACCCGCCAAAGCCTGCTTGCCTTGCAATCAGCCACCGCCGAACAGCGGCCGGCGTTCTCCGATGCCTTGCAGCGCTGGCTGCAAGACAACACCAGCGAGCAAGCGATTGCCAAGCTACAACGCGCTTGGCTGGGCGACTTGCCAAGCCTTCTGGCATTGCTAGCCGATGGCCTGAACGCTGAAAACCTCACCTTGGAGGATTGGCCAGCCCATTTGCGCCAACAGTGGCGCAGCGACGCTGGCAAACACCGCTTAGTGGTTGTTCCGGCCCGCGCATTGGACTCCGACACGGCACTGGCCAACTTTGTCGATGAGGTAAAAAGCGTGGCGCCTTCAGCCGTCGGCGCGCCGGTGGTCTATCGCGAGGCTGGCCAAGCTGTGCAGCGTGCGTTTGTCGAGGCCTTCGCTACGGCGCTGATCTGTATCACTGTGCTGTTGTTGGTGGTGCTGCGTCGCGTGGGCGATGCGCTGCGCGTGCTCGTACCCCTGTTACTCGGCAGCGTGCTGCTGCTGGCCGCCGCGGCCCGAATCCCCATCCCCCTGAATTTCGCAAATATCATCGCGTTGCCGCTGCTGCTTGGCATTGCTGTCGATAACGGCATCCATGTGTTGCTGCGTCAGCGTGACCCGGCCGCACCGCCGTTGCTGCAAACAGCGACCGGCAAAGCCGTGGTGCTGTCGGCGCTGACCACACTTGCCAGCTTTGCCGCGCTGGGTTTTTCGGCGCACCGCGGCATGGCCAGCATGGGCCAACTGTTGGCTTTGGGCCTAGTGATTTGCCTGCTCTGTACACTGATTGTTCTGCCTGCATTGCGGCCCCGCGAATCATGATTGTGAAAGCCACTCGAATGCTCACGCTGATCGTCAGCGCCTGCTGTGGCACCGCGCTGGCTCAAGTGCCCGACACGGTGCCAAACCCAGCGGCACCGGTCGAAACAATCCAATCAGCCTTGGCAGCGGCAGCCCAACAAGCCGGCGTTGGCGAACGCCAAGCACTGCTGTTTGAGGCCGTCAAACAATCCTTCGACCTGCCCGGCGCCAGCCGGCTGATCCTGCGTGGCGCGTGGCGGCAGTTGAACGCCGACCAACACAATCGCTTTGTCGATGCACTGGGCCGGGTGATTGCCGCCAATTACGCCAGCCGCTTCAAGCCCGGTGTGGCCGTCAACTTTGGCCACGTTGAGGTCGCCGACTTGCCGCGCGGCCGTGCCAGTGTGCGGACCATGCTGGAACGCGCCCAAGGCAGTCCGGTGGCGTTCGACTACGTCGTGCAACGCAGCGGCGAACAGTGGCGCATTCTCAACGTGCTGGTCGGCGGCGTATCTGACATTGCACTACGTAGCGCGCAATACACGCGGCAATTGAACGAGCAAGGCTTTGATGCCGTTGTGGCGGGCATGCAAGCTGAAGTTGAAACCGCTCTGGCTGAAGCCCAATAGCGCCGCGATCACTGCATACGAGCAAAAAAAAGGTGGCCCGAAGGCCACCTTTAGCGTCGGCAGAAGGCTGCAGGCTGGGTAGGCCTGCTGCGGGGAGGGGCGGGTTCGCCTCCTGCCAACTGGGGCCCTCAGGCCCCTGGCCGTTTGCACGATCCTTCGCGCGCCCGGCTCGAGCTGCAACGGCTGGGGGGCCGATGCTGGCTCGGAATGGTGGTTCTGGGGGATACCACCATCCACATAGCACGTCCATGTGCCAATTTACTGTGCCGCCTCCGCATTAATGTGGTGGCGACACGTTCATTCTCAAGTGTTCAATGCCGCCCAGGTTGTCCTGCTAACAAGCGCAACACTGTGTTCGATGCTTGCTGCAGCGCAAACACAATGCTGGCTGCCAGCATGCAAGCGACAACTCCGGTGCCACTCACGCCTGCGGCCTCTACCAAGCTGAACAACGGCTTCAATAATGTAGCGACTTGTGCTGCTGCGGCTTGCAGTTGTTCAACCTCGAGCAATCGCACCAGTGCGACGAACAGCAGGCCGAAATAAGTCGCGCCAAACACCCAGTCCACCAAGCCCAGGTTGGCTGCGCGTGAGGCCTTGTCGTGCCGCATCCGCGCGATCGGCGGGTGGCGATAATGTGCTGTGATCATGATGCTGCTCCATGCGGGCCGAAGTTGCGGCGTGTGCCTGTGGCGGGCGCAGTGAGCGCGGCAGCCAAAACCGTTGTCGTGAAACTGACCACTGAGCGAATTGACTTGGCTTTACGCACGACGGCACGGCGCATCAAATCGCTATCGTTTTGCATGTTCATGCGTGTACCACCCGGCCATCGACGATCTGCACTGCATCACCGACCGAGAAACCCTCGGCAGATTCGACTTGCACGGTGCGTTGGCCACCGTCGTCGAGGTTGATGCGCATGTTGTAAACGTTGTACGAGTTGTATTCCTTCTCGGCCTCGTTGCCTGCAATGGCACCGCCGATGGCGCCGCCCGCAGTTGCGGCGTCTTTACCCGAGCCCGAACCAAACTGGTGGCCGACAACACCGCCGATGATGGCGCCGGCAACAGCGCCTTTGCCGCTGGAATGGCCTTTGACCTTCACCGGCTCAATTGCGGCCACTGTGCCGCAACTGTCACACGTGGTTTGTGTGGCGGCAGCATCTTGTTGCGGAGAATCAGCAGCGTCGGTGCCGCAACCAAGCAGCGAACCACATAGCAGCGCCAACCCGGCTATCCCTGCCAGATGCGTGCGCTGCGTTGTTTGAGTTGCGTGATTCATAATTCAAAATCCTTTTCATTTCATTCAGGCCGGTACAGACTGGCTCAGCCAAACGACCCGCTCGCCACACATCCTTGTGCGTTCGTCAAACTAGACGTCGAGTTAATCCCTAACCCGCGAGCAGGATGGCTGCAATCCATTGTCAGCCAGTCTGCACTGCGCCCTAGTTACAGCGACGGTCGTGCCAGAAATTTATATTTCTAATAATTTCAAACGCTTACATTTATTCCGACGGCTATCAGACCGGAGGTGCCGCAGCACAGGCCAGCAAACTGTCGCCAATACCCGACAGACTGCTACTTGCAGTGGTTGTTATGCTTTTTAAACAATGACTTAGCCTGTCTCCAAGCTGAGACAGACGGGTCAAAAACCAGGACAACGTCAACTGCAGCGGGGCCCGCATACCGGTGTGGCATAATCGCGCGCCCTTCAAAGCCCCACCCGTGGCCGTCACCGCGGGCTTTTTTGCATGCCGCGCACGCTGTTCGTTACCTACGCCTTGCCCTACGCCAATGGCCCCTTGCACCTGGGCCACATGACAGGCTTTGTGCAAACCGATATGTGGGTGCGCTTCCAGCGCCTGCGTGGCAACACAGTGCATTTTGTTGGCGCCGACGACGCCCACGGCAGCGGCATTATGCTCAAGGCCGAAGCGCAGGGCATCACACCCGAAGCCTTGATCGAGCAGGTCAGTGTCGATCATCAGGCCGATTGCAAAGATTTCCTCATCGATTTCGACATTTATCACTCGACGCACTCGCCTGAGAATGCCGAGTTATCCGGGCAGATCTACCAGGCGCTGGACGCCAAGGGGCTGATCGCGCGCCGCGATGTCGAGCAGGCTTTCGATGCCGAAAAAGGCATGTTCCTGCCAGACCGCTTCGTAAAAGGCACCTGCCCGTCGTGCAAAACACCTGACCAGTATGGCGACAGTTGTGAGGCCTGCGGCACCACCTACCGGCCGACTGATCTCATCGACCCCGTGTCCGTAGTCAGCGGCAGCGCCCCGGTGCAGAAGAACAGCGAGCACCTGTTCTTCGCATTGCCACAACTGGCCGACTACCTGCAGGGCTATATTGGCTCCGAAGCCATCCAGGCCAGCGTCAAACCCAAGCTGGCCGAATGGTTTGCCGATGGCCTGCGCGATTGGGATATTTCCCGCGACGCGCCCTACTTCGGCTTCGAAATCCCCGGCGCGCCGGGCAAGTATTTTTACGTCTGGGTGGATGCGCCGGTGGGCTACATGGCCAGCCTGAAAGCGCTGGCCGCGCAAGATGACGCTGTCGATTTCGACGCCATCTGGCGGCCGGACAGCGATGCCGAGGTGCACCACTTCATCGGCAAGGACATCATCTATTTCCACGCGCTGTTCTGGCCAGCCATGCTGCATGCGGCAGGCTTCCGTGCCCCGACCGGCGTGCACGCCCACGGCATGCTCAATATCAACGGCGCCAAGATGAGCAAGTCGCGCGGCACCTTCATCATGGCGCGCACCTGGCTGGACCACCTGCCGGCGGAGCCGCTGCGCTACTACTTTGCCAGCCGCCTGGGCGGCTCCATCGAAGACATGGAGCTGAATCTGGCCGACTTCGCCCAGGTGATCAACGCCGACTTGGTGGGCAAATACGTCAACATTGCCAGCCGCAGCGCCGGCTTCATCACCAAGCGCTTTGATGGCGCACTGGGCGAGCGAGTCGATACTGAATTACTGGACACCGTCAGCGGCGCAGCCAACGAGATTGCCGAGGCCTACGAGCAACGCAACACGGCCAAGGCCGTGCGTCTAACGATGGCCGCGGCCGATGCCGTCAACGCCTACATCGCGGAACAACAGCCCTGGGTGATTGCCAAACAGGACGGCAGCGATGACGACTTGCAGCGCGTTTGCACAACGGCGCTGACTGCGTTCCGCGACCTGACTGTTTATCTGAAGCCCATCCTGCCGGCGACAGCCGCCAAGGCCGAAGCATTTCTCAACGGTGGGCCGCTAAGTTGGGCCGATATTGGCAAGCCGCTGGCCGGCCGGACCATTGCCAAGTTCAAACCGCTGATGAGTCGGATCGAGCCCGACACCGTGCACGCCATGCTGGATGCCGGCAAAGCCGACACCACACCCAAGCAAGCCGCCACCAAGGAAACGCCTGTGGACGACAACACCATTCAGATTGATGACTTCTCCAAGATCGACCTGCGCGTGGCGCGCATTGCTGATGCCCAGCACGTCGAGGGCGCCGACAAGTTGCTGCAACTGACACTGGATGTCGGCGATTTGGGCAGCAAGAACGTGTTTGCCGGTATCAAATCAGCCTATGCGCCCGAAGACCTGGTGGGCAAGCATGTGGTCATGGTCGCCAACCTGGCGCCGCGCAAGATGCGCTTCGGCCTGTCCGAAGGCATGGTGCTGGCGGCCGGGCCGGGAGGCTCGGACCTATTCGTGGTGTCGCCGGACGATGGTGCCAAGCCCGGCATGAAGGTGAAATAAATCACCTCGCGCAAAAACGCCAAGATGCAAAGGCCTATCGTCATTCCCGCGCAAGCGGGAATCTAGCCGTCAACGGCTGTCGCAAGGTTCCACGGCTTGACTGCTGCTTGCACAGGAACGACATCAAAAAACTTTGCGCCCTTCGCGTCTTTGCGCGAGATAAACAACCATGAGTCATATCAATATGAAACCAACCAAACTAAAGTGCATAAACATTGCGCTACCCGGCGGTGGAATCCGACAATAGCCAAGGAAATCGCTAAACACATTCTGCGGCCGCGCCAGAGTTCTTGCGCGTGGCCGACAAGGAAAGAGGAGTGACTTGTGCTTGATGCACACGAACAACGAATGACGCTGCTCGGGCGCGCGCAAGAGCCTGGCCCCTCTGGGTTTCGGCCCAAATGGCCTGCGCGCGGCGTTGCCCACCTTGGCCGTAGTGCGGCTACGGCTCGGCGGCGGGCGCCTTGCGCACAAGCCATTTGGGACTCGAACGCGGTCCGCACAATGTGCTTAGCGCTTTCCTAGATGTCCGAATACCTCGTCATCCTGATCGGCACTGTGCTGGTCAACAACTTTGTGCTGGTCCAGTTCCTGGGCCTATGCCCGTTTATGGGCGTGTCGGGCAAGTTGTCGGCCTCCACCGGCATGGCGCTGGCCACAACTTTCGTGTTGTCGCTGTCGTCGGTGTCGGCGTACCTGGTCGAAACCTGGTTGCTGGCGCCGCTGGGCCTGGAATACCTGCGCACCATCAGTTTCATCCTGGTGATTGCCGCGGTGGTGCAGTTCACCGAAATGGTCGTGCATAAAACCAGCCCGCTGCTCTATGAAGTGCTCGGTATTTATTTGCCGCTGATCACCACCAACTGCGCCGTGCTGGGCGTGGCGCTGCTCAACGTGCGTGACTCGCATGGGTTTTTGGAGTCGGCCGTCTATGGCTTCGGCGCCGCGGTGGGCTTTTCGCTGGTGTTGGTGCTGTTTGCGGCCATCCGTGAGCGCGTCGCTGTGGCCGACGTGCCGGCTGCCTTCAAGGGCGCGCCAATTGCGCTGGTCACCGCCGGCATCATGTCGCTGGCGTTCATGGGCTTTGCAGGCCTCGTCTGATGCTGTCCGCAGTTCTAGCACTCACGGCCTTGGCCGTTGTCTTTGGCCTGGTGCTCGGTTTCGCCGCCGTGCGCTTCAAGGTCGAGGGCGACCCGCTGGTCGAGCAGATCGACAAGATTCTGCCGCAGACCCAATGCGGCCAGTGCAATTACCCCGGCTGCCGCCCCTACGCGCAGGCTATTGCCGACGGCGAGGCCGATATCAACCAGTGCCCGCCGGGTGGCGACGAAGGCGTCATCAAACTGGCCGAACTGCTGGGCCGCGAACCCAAGCCGCTGAATCCCGACAATGGCGTCGAGAAATCCATGCCCACGGTGGCGTTCATCCGCGAAGACGAATGCATCGGCTGCACCTTGTGCATCCAGGCCTGCCCGGTGGACGCCATCGTTGGCGCGCGCCAGCAAATGCACACCGTCATCGTCGATGAATGCACAGGCTGCGATCTATGCATCCCGCCCTGCCCGGTCGATTGCATCGATGTGGTGCCGGTGGAGCCCACGGTGAGCACCTGGACCTGGCCCAAACCCATCGACGTGGCGGAATTGCCCCGCGAGGCGGCGTAGTGGGCCGCCCGCAAACCATTGGCAGCCAGGCCAAACCGCAGCTTTGGGACTTCCCTGGCGGCCTGCACCTGCCCGAGCACAAGATCGATGCGCCGATCCGCAGCATGCCGCTCCCCAAGACGCTGGTGTTCCCGCTGGCGCAACACATTGGCGCACCGGCGAAACCGGTGGTCGAGGTCGGCGACAAGGTCTTGCGCGGTCAGGTCATCGCCGAGGCCGACGGCTATGTTTCGACGCCCGTACATGCCAGTACCTCGGGCAAAGTGATTGCCATTGAGGAGCGGCCGGTGGCGCACCCGTCCGGTTTGTCGGCGCGTTGCATCGTGCTGGCCAGCGATGGCCGCGACAAAGCAGCGCCGGGCCGCACAGTCGAGGATTTCAAGGCGCTGGAACTCGTCGAGCTACGCAACATCGTCCGCGACGCTGGCGTGGTCGGTTTGGGCGGCGCGGCTTTTCCGTCGTTCATCAAACTCAACCCAGGCAGTGCACGCATCGACACGCTGGTGCTCAATGGCGCCGAATGCGAGCCCTACATCGCCTGCGACCAGGCGGTGATGGCCGAAGAACCCGCCGACATCGTCCGCGGCGCGCAGCTCATCATGCACGCCGTTGGCGCGCGGCAAACCATCATCGGCATCGAAGACAACAAGCCACGTGGCATTGCTGCCTTGCGCAAGGCGATTGGCGAACAGCAAGCCAGCAACGTGCGTGTCGTCGTCGTGCCCAGCCGCTACCCGCAGGGCGGCGAAAAACAATTGATTCAAACGCTCACCGGCCGCGAAATCCCCAGCGAGGGCCTGCCGCTGGACATCGGCATTGTCTGCCACAACGTGGCAACCGCATCCGCCGTATGGCGCGCTGTCGTGTATGGCGAGCCGCTGACCGAGCGCGTGATTACCGTCACTGGCCCCGGCATCAAGACACCCAGCAACTTGCGCGTGCGCCTCGGCACGCCGGTGGAAGACCTCGTGGCCGCCGCCGGTGGGCTGGCCGAACAAGGCGCGCGCCTGGTGATGGGCGGGCCAATGATGGGCTTCGCCCTGCCCAATGCACGCGTACCGGCGGTCAAGGCCACCAACTGCATACTGGCGCTGCGCCAAGCTGATGTGCGGCCTGAAGAACCGGCCATGCCGTGTATCCGCTGCGGTGCGTGTGCCGAGGTCTGCCCCGCGGGCCTGCTACCCCAACAACTGTACTGGCACGCTCGCGCCGGCGAGTTCGACAAGACCCAGAACTACAACCTGTTCGACTGCATCGAGTGTGGCTGCTGCGCACAGGTTTGCCCCAGCCACATTCCGCTGGTGCAGCACTATCGCTTTGCCAAGACCGAAATCTGGGCCGAAGAGCGCGAGAAGCGCAAAGCTGACGCCGCGCGCGAGCGGCATGAGTTTCGCAATGCGCGGCTAGAGCGCATCGACGCCGAGAAAAAGGCCGCCCGCGCCGCCAAAAAAGCCGCGCTGCAAGCCAAGAAAGCTGGCGGCGACCCCGTGGGCGACGCTATCGCCAAAGCCAAGGCCGCTAAACAGGCAGCGCCCGAATCTGACTCGAAAGCTACCGACGACCCAATTGCTGCGGCAAAAGCCAAAGCCCAGGCCCGCAAGGCTCAAAAAGCACAGGCCGAGGGCGCTGTACCCAGCGCTGCCGCGGCACAGGAAGCACCCAAAGACGACCCGGTGGCCGCAGCGTTGGCCAAAGCCAAGGCGGCAAAGGCCGCCAAACAATCTGACGACAAACCGGACAGCGACGCGTGAGTGGCGTCACATTGAGTTCGCCGCACCTGCCCGTGCAGCCCAGCGTGGGCGGGGTCATGCGTGGCGTGCTGCTGGCGCTGATTCCCGGCACCGCGGCGATGGTGTGGCTGCTGGGCATCGGCGTGCTGATCAATATTGCCGTGTGCGTGGCAGCTTGCTTGGTAACGGAAGCTGCATGCTTACGCTTGCGCGACCGGCCGCTGTCGCCATTTATGCGCGACTGGACGGCCATCTTGACGGGCGCGCTGATTGGCCTTGCACTACCGCCGCTCGCACCGTGGTGGATTGCCGTGATTGGCGGCGTGTCCGGCATCGTCCTAGGCAAGCATTTATACGGCGGGCTGGGCTTTAACCCGTTCAACCCTGCGATGGTTGGCTATGTGGTGTTGCTGATTTCCTTCCCCACCGAACTGACGCTGTGGACGGTGGAACGCGCCGATGTGGCAACCACGCTGGCCGCGCAGTTTGGCGGGCTGGGCGCCAGTGCGCTGGACGCCGTCACCGCTGCCAGCCCGCTGGATGGTTTGCGCACCGGTTTGTCGCAAAACCTCACTGTTGATGAAGCACGCATCGCCAGCGTGTTCGCCAGCGGCGGCTGGGGTTGGGTGAACCTGGGCTTTTTGCTTGGCGGCCTGTGGATGATCTGGCGCAAGCTGATCACCTGGCAGATTCCCGTGGCCATGCTGGCCGGCCTCGGCATCATGGCGCTGGTGTTCTGGTTGATCGATGGCGACCGCCACGCCGACCCGCTGTTCCATTTGATGTCGGGCGCGGCCATGCTCGGCGCATTCTTCATCGCCACCGACCCCGTCAGCGGCGCCACAACCCCGCGCGGCAAGCTGGTGTTTGGCTTCGGCATTGGTGTGTTGGTGTATTTGATCCGCCAATGGGGTGGTTATCCCGACGGTGTCGCTTTTGGTGTGCTGTTGATGAACATGACCGTGCCGCTGCTCGACACGCACCTGCAACCGCGGGTGTATGGCCAAGGCAAGGCCGGGCGGCCAGACCGATGAGCGTGCGCAGCAACATGCTGGCGAGCGCGCGCCTGCTGGGCACTTTCGCCTTGGCGGGTAGCGTGTTGCTTGCAGGCACCTATGCGCTGACCAAAGAGCGTATTGCCCAGCAAGAGCGCGACTCGCTGCAAGCGACGCTGACCGAGGTGCTGCCACAAAGTCGCTACGACAATCGCCTGCTCGAAGACACCGTGCAGGTCAGCGACCCGCTACTGGGCACGGCCGAATCACTGACCGCTTACCGCGCTCGGCAGGCCGGCCAGCCCGTCGCAGTGTTGTTTCCGGTCATCGCGCCCAGCGGTTACAGCGGCGCCATTCGCCTGCTGGTGGGCGTGGCGGCCGACGGCACGCTGACCGGCGTGCGCGTGCTGCAACACCGCGAGACCCCAGGCCTTGGCGATAAAATCGAAACCCGTCGCAGCGACTGGATACACCAGTTCGCCGGGCTGTCGATCGGCCAACCTGCGAAATCGCAATGGGCCGTGCGCAAGGACGGTGGCCAGTTTGATAGTTTTACCGGCGCGACGATCACGCCGCGCGCCGTGGTGGCTGCCGTCAAGAACGCGTTGTTGTATTTTGAGTCGAACAAGACCTTGTTGTTCTCCAAACCATCCGACGCCGTCGTTCCTGCGAAAGCAGGAACCTAGCCGATGCAGCTTGGCACTACGATTCGAGGGCTAGATTGTTCGGCGCGTCCCTGCGCCTCACCCGCGCTGCGCACGGGCAATTGCGTCAAATCGCTCCAGGCGATTTGGTCCTGCTTTCGCAGGAATGACGGTCAAGTTACGAGCACTTATGTCTGAATACTCCGACATCACCAAAAAAGGCCTGTGGACCAACAACCCCGGCTTTGTGCAATTGCTCGGCCTGTGCCCACTGCTGGCGGTCAGCAATACCGTGGTCAACGCGCTGGGCTTGGGTCTGGCCACGCTGCTGGTGCTCACCGCCAGTAATGCCGCCGTGGCGGCCATCCGCGACAGCGTGCGCGACGAAGTGCGCATTCCCATCTTCGTCATGGTCATTGCTGCGTTCGTGACTGCCATTGAGCTACTCATGAACGCGTTTTTGCACGAGTTGTATCTGATCCTCGGCATTTTCATCCCGTTGATCGTCACCAACTGCGCCATCATTGGCCGCGCCGAGGCCTTTGCCTCGAAGAACTCGCTGCGCAAGGCTGTGGCCGATGGTCTCGCCATGGGCGGCGGCTTCGGCCTCGCCTTGCTGCTGTTAGGCGGGCTGCGCGAGGTACTCGGCCAAGGCACGCTGCTGGCCGATGCGCAGTTGCTGTTCGGCGAACTGGCCCGCGGCTGGACGATCACCGTGATCCCCGAATTCCGCGGCTTTCTGCTAGCCGCTCTGCCGCCCGGCGCGTTTATTGGCCTGGCGTTTTTGATTGCCGGCAAAAACATGATTGACCGGCGCCTCGCCGCGCGCCAGCCAGCGAAGCCGCCAATTGGTGCGGAACCCGCGTAAGCCTGTGTTGCAGATCACCGACAATTTGGTGATCGACGCCCCGTGGATCGACTACCGCACGGCCCGTGCCTCGGGTGCGGGCGGGCAGCACGTCAATACAACCGACTCGGCCGTGCAGTTGCGCATTGATGTGCGCGGCTGCCCGACCATCAATGGCTACACGCTCACGCGGCTGCGCAGCCTGGCCGGCTCGAAACTCACCAAAGACGGCGTGCTGATCATCGATGCCAGCGAGCATCGCAGCCAGCACCGCAATAAAATTGCCGCCGCCGAGCGCGCCGTGGCGCTGATCCAGCAAGCCTTGGTGCGGCCCAAGCGGCGCAAGCCCACCCGGCCGTCGCGTTCAGCGGTCAAACGTGGTGAGCAGGCGGCGAAGCAACGCAAGCAAACCAAGCGGCTGCGGAAGCGGCCCAAGGTGGAGTGAGGTCTGGTACTTGGCGCCGTGCCCTATCCACTCCCACGCCGAAACGCTTCGATAAACAACACCAACAGCATCCAAACCGCAAAGCCCATGGTGCGCAGCGGCAAGGTCACCGAGTAGTACGGGTCGGCACTATCGAAATCGATCTGTGTGGCCCACTTGAGGCCGAAATACAACACCACCAGATTGACGATATGCCATAGCAAGCGCCGGCGGCCCATCGCTGCCTCGCGTTTGCGCAGGATGTCGCGGGTTTCGCGGCGACGATCCAGCACATTGCTTTTAGGCATTGCCATGACGGCTCAGGCCGGCTGGTATTCGGCCAGCAATTTGCCAATGCGGGCGTCTTTTTCGGCCCACCAGTCATCAAGCCAAGCCTGAAAATGGGCTCGGAACTCCGGGTCGGCGTAGTCGCCGGTCATCATCTCCTCGGGCACGGGTATCTCGCGCACATCCACTAACACGCGCGGGATGCGGCCGGTCATCAACTCCCAGAACTCGCCGTCACCGTCGGGATAGAGAAAATTGATATCAAGCAGCACATCACGTTGCTTGCCCATGGCTTTTAGTGCGAACGCCAGGCCGCCCGACTTGGGCTTGAGCAGGTGTTTGTAGGGGCTGCCCTGTGCCGCATGCTTGTGCGGCTTGTTGCGTGTGCCCTCAAGGAAATTCAGCACGCAAATCTGCCGGCCTTCGAACTGCTCGAATTTCTTGCGCACGATGCGAATGTCTTCGCCCTTGAGTTTGGGGTTCTTGGCAATCGCTTGCTTGCTATGGCGCTTCATCATCGGGAAATCCAGCGCCCAAAGAATCTGACCGAACAGCGGGATGTACATGAGTTGGCGCTTGGCAAACACCTTGTACGGCGGCAGATAACCATCAAACGCCGCGCATAGCGCAAACAGGTCGGCCCAACTGCGGTGGTTGGCGGCCAAAAAGTAGGTCTTGTCCTGCGTCAGCGGCTCGAAACCCACGCGGATGATCTCTACGCCGACCACGTACTCGCCAATCAGCCGGTTGCAATGGCACCAGCGGTAGGCAAACCAGTCCATGCCATCGTTGAGTGCGCGGCGGATGGCTTTGACCGGGATCAGCAGCTTGAACACCGCGAGGCCAAGCACACCAAGCCCCCAAACCACCGTATTGAGCGCCAACAACAACATGCATAACACCCCAAGTACGGGGCCGGGAAGCCAGGTTTTCACGGGTGGCGAAGCGATGAATGAGCCTGCGCGCATTGTAGGCGGGTCTGCGACTGGCGTCACACCGCCATGTTGCACCGCACAATATTTACGGATAAGCTACTTACTAATTAGTCAGTTTTATGGTGGCCAGGATGGCTGCGACAGGACTCAAACCGTTGAATGTTAATGGCCGCATGGCTCGGGATGGGCTACAGACGGTGATCTTGCTGCTGGCAAGCTTTGCCGCACTGGCCGGCGCTGGCACCTCGGGCAGCACGCCGCTCACACCCGTTGGCGCCATCCAGGCTGCCACGGACGATGGCAACATCCCCGCATGGACTGGCGGGCTGACGCCAAGCCAATGGCCCGACAGCTACAGGCAACGTGGTGACCGGCTGGCCGACCCCTATGCCGACGATCAGCCGCTGTTCTGGTTGACCGCAGACACGTGGCGCGACCACGCCGACATGCTGTCGGCTGGCCATCAGGCGCTGTTCAAGCGCTATCCGGGCTACCGCATGCCGGTTTATCGCAGCCGCCGTAGCGCGGCCTTCCCCGAGATGATTTATGCCGCGACAGCCGCCAACGCGAGTCGTGCAAAACTGACCGACGCAGACACCCTGCAAGGCGCGGCGGTCGGCTTCCCGTTCCCTCAGCCCAACTCCGGCACCGAAGTGCTGTGGAACCACAGGCTGAAATACCGCAGCGACGGTTTGCAGCGCGACAATGTCGAAGGCGTGGTGTATCCCGACGGCTCGCACACGCTTAACCACCGCGTCGAGCGCGCGCTGTTCACCTACGCCACCTCCAACACCACCCTGCAAGATGCCGCGATGGTGGGCTACTACGCCGGCACCATCATCTCGCCGATCATGCATTCCGGCACCGCCATCCTGCTGCACGAACCGGTCAATGTGACCAAAGACCCGGTGCGCGCATGGCTTTACAACGCCGGCCAGCGCCGCGTCCGGCGCACGCCAAGCTGGGGCTACGACGACCCCATCCCCGGCACCGACGGCATGCAGACCGCCGACCAACTCGACATGTTCCATGGCCCGCTGGACCGTTATGACTGGACCCTGCTGGGCCGCAAACCCATGCTGATCCCGTACAACAGCTACCGCATGAGCAGCGGTCAGCTGCAGTACCGCGACATCGCCACTGCGAAGCACCCGAACCCGAAGCACACCCGCTACGAACTGCATCGGGTCTGGGTCGTCGAGGCCACGGTGAAAGCCGGCCTGCGCCACCGCTACGCCCGCCGCGTGTTCTACATCGACGAGGACAGTTGGTCGATTGCATTGGTTGATCTGTACGACAGCCGCGGCACGCTATGGCGGTTCCAGGAAGGCCACCTGGTCAGCTACTACCCGGCGCAGACCGTCACCGCGCTACCGGAGGTCATCCACGACCTGCACAGTGGCCGCTACTTCATCACCGCCATGAACAACGAGCACGCCGCGTACCAGCCGGTCGGCGACTTGAGGCTCGAAGATTTCAGCGTGCGTGCGCTGCGGCGGATGGTGGCGAGGCCCTGACCGGCTAATCGTCCAAGGTCAGGCTGGCGCGCAGCTCCTCGTCCTGATCGGAAATGCGAAATCCCTTGTAGGCGCGCGCCGGGATCGCGACCAACACACAGGGGCTGGTGATCATTTGCGTCACCATGCGGTCTGGCCCGGGTGCCGTCCACTCACCGGTCAGCCACAACATGCGGTCGCGGTCGAGATAGGCCGATTCACCCACCTTCAGGTAGTGGCCGCCAGAGTTGCGCTGGCCCATTTCCACCAGCAACAAGGCCTTGTCGGCGGGCAATTTGTCGCTGGGCATCAAGTTTGACCGTTCGCTCTGCGTGGCCTGCCACTGCGCATAAGCGTCGGCGCTGGCGAAATAGCGCAGGCGCGCCTCGCGGCCAGTGGTGCCGCAATCGACACTGCGGCGCAGCTCGGCCACAAACAGGTCTTCGGGCTCCACGGGTTTGGGTTTGAACATCGCACACCCGGCCAACAGGCCCAGGCACAGCAACGCCGCCAAGGTGGCGACCGCGCTGCGGACAATAGAAAATTTGCTCGGCATTGGCCAACGCTAACCGACGCCAGCGCCTGTTTCAATATGGGCAGATGCGGCGCGCAGTGGTAGCGTTGCACCATGCCTGACACCAGCACCGCCAAGCACCGCACGCTGCAACTCGACGAGCTGCTCGCCGGACTCCGGCGCAACGGCTTGTTAACCGAGCGCGCCTGCGAGCTGGCCAAGCAGTCCATCAGCGCTGGCCGCAGCGACAAACATTTGATCGCGCAGCTCGACGCGCTGGATTTACCACGTGCCGACCGTGCCAACACCCAACTGACTGCCGAGGCCATCACCGCCTGGCTAGCCGAAGACGCCGGCCTGCCATACGCGCGCATCGACCCACTCAAGGTCGATGTAGCGGCAGTCACAGCCGCCGTGCCCTACGCCTACGCAGCGCGCGCCAAACTGCTGCCGCTGGCGGTCAATGCCGAGCGCATCAAGATCGCCACCGCCGAGCCCTGGCAGCGCGACTGGGTTGCCGACCTGGAACAATCCACCGGCAAAACCATCGAGCCGGTGCTGGCCAACCCCATCGAGATTGAACGCTACTTGGTGGAGTTCTACGCGCTGTCGCGCTCGGTACACGCCAGCCAAACTGAACGCGGCAGCGGGCCGGTCAGCGGCTTTGCGAGCCTGGAGCAACTCACTGAACTCGGCCGCAAAGGTCAACTCGACGCCAACGACCGGCATGTCGTCAATATTGTTGACTGGCTGCTGCAATACGCTTTCGAGCAACGCGCCAGTGACATCCACATGGAGCCGCGCCGCGACGCCGGCCGCATTCGTTTTCGCATCGATGGCGTGTTGCACGACGTGTATCAGGTGCCGGCTTCGGTGATGACCGCCGTGACCAGCCGGGTGAAAATTCTCGGCCGCATGAATGTGGCCGAAAAGCGCCGCCCGCAAGACGGCCGCATCAAAACCCGCAGCCCCGAAGGCCAGGAAATCGAACTGCGGCTTTCGACCATGCCCACCGCCTTTGGCGAGAAGCTGGTGATGCGCGTGTTCGACCCCGACGTGCTGGTGAAGAACTTCGCCGCGCTGGGGTTCAACGACGACGATGAGCAGCACTGGCGGCAAATGACCAGCGCGCCCAACGGCATCGTGCTGGTCACCGGCCCTACTGGCTCAGGCAAGACCACCACGCTGTATTCCACGCTCAAGCAATTGGCGACGCCGCAGGTCAACATCTGCACCATCGAAGACCCCATCGAACTGGTCGAGCCCAGCTTCAACCAGATGCAGGTGCAGACCAATATCGATGTCACCTTCGCCAGCGGTGTGCGCACCGTGCTGCGGCAAGACCCCGACATCATCATGGTGGGCGAAATCCGCGACCTGGAAACCGCCGAGATCGCCACCCAGGCGGCGCTCACGGGGCATTTGGTGCTATCGACTTTGCACACCAACGATGCGCCATCGGCGCTGACTCGGCTAATGGAACTGGGCGTTCCTGCGTACCTGATCCGTGCCACGCTGCTGGGCGTCGTGGGGCAGCGCCTGGTGCGCCAGCTATGCCCGCACTGCAAGTCGCCCGTTGCCATCAACGCCGAACGCTGGGCCACGGCCATTCCAAACTGGCCAGACGCGCCGCCTACCGAAATCCATGAGCCCATAGGCTGCCTGGAATGCCGCGAAACCGGCTACCTCGGCCGTGTGGGCATCTATGAGGTGATGCCAGTATCGCAAAGTCTGTCGTCCATCCTGCATGCCGACATCGACCTTGCCGACATCCGCGCGCAAGCACTCAAGGAACACATGCTGCCACTGCGCATCGCCGGCGGCCGCAAGGTGGCCGCCGGCGAAACTAGCCTGGACGAGGTCGTGCGGGTTTCGCCGCCCGGCTTAAGCTAAGCGTACTCAAGGCGCGGCGGTCGCGCTCTCGGTGATCGGCAACTCGACGTCGGCCACCAGATCAACCGGCGTCGCAACCAAGGTGCCGGAGCCAGGGAACTGGGTTGATTCTGACGCCAGAAACATCAGCACCACGGTGTCGCCCTCGGCCAGGCGTGCAGTCACGCCATTGAGTTCGGTCGAGAAACTGTCGAAGCCGCGGAATGGCCGGTACTGGTTGTTGACTGCCAACAGTGGGTCGTTGCCGCCCGCCGGGCGAATGCCCAGGCCAACAAACAAGATCGGGTCGCCCAGCGCATTGACGCCAGTGGGGTCGGACATGGTCAAGTCGATACTCGCCGCGCCTGCCAGCACGGCCCCGCCTGCCGGCGCGGTATATAGATCGCTATAGGCAATTTGCGGCGAGCCCTCCTGCAAAACGAATGCCGTGGCTGTTGCTTGCGGCGCGGCAACACCGCCCACCGGCAAGCTATCCAGCAATACGCCGTCGGCACCCTCGGGGCCGAGGTTGATGCAAATATTGGGGATGCTGTCCGCCGCACCGGCTTGGCCTTTGATCTTCTCGTCGTACCAGGCCAGCGTCGCCGCTTGGCGGCCTAGCGAGCCGCAGTTGTCGCCGCTATCGCCGTTGATGATGCCGTGGCCGACTGCTTTGGTCATCATGCGCACGTCGCCACCCAGCGCCGAAATGCAATCGAAGTTGCCCATCAAGTCATTGAGGTTGAAAAGCGTGTCGAGCTGACTTTGGCTGTAGAACGCGTCGATGGGCCGCAAGTTGCCAAACGTGAACGGGTTGTTGCCCTCGCAATGCGAGCGCAGGCTGTGCTGGTAAAGCAGCTCGCGGTTTTCATCGGTCACGGTGTTGGTGGCAATGGCTTGCGCCAGCGCCTGGTTGAGCTGCATGTCCTGGTTGTTGGCCGGTTGGTTGCCGACGCCGGACAGCGCCGTGCCCCAAAAGGTTTTGAACACATCGCCGGGAAACAGGCTGTAGCGCAGATCGTGCCAGGTGATGTCCGGCGCCAGCGCATCAAGGCGGCCCTCGGGGTCGATGGCATAAACCAGATGTTGGTAGCCGCCACCATAGCTGCCACCAATCGCACCCATCACCGGATTACCGCGGCCGAGGCCACCCACTGTGGTGTCGGGGCCGGCGGCGTCATATTCCATCCAGTTCAAATTGGCTTCGGCCCAATCCAGGGTTTGTAGCCAATCTTGGCCTTCAAGCGCGGGGTCGAGAATACGAATGGTGCCCCCCGAATCATTGTGGCCGCGCTCATCCAGGCTGAGCACGCCGTAGCCATTGACCAGAAACTGGCCGATGAAGCTGTCCGGCGCGGGGCGCGCTGCTTGCCGGCTGCCGCCGTAACCGTGGCTGTGCAGAATCAGCGGATAGGATTCGCCGCCGACCAGTTGCTCGGGTTCATGGATGGTAAAAGCAATCGCCTCGCCATCGACGTCGGACTCCAGCACACGGTCGTAGGTGATGCCATCGACCGTCTCGCCGATTGGCGGTGGCGGCGGGTCCATGTTGTTGTCGGCCAGTGCTTGACGGCTCGGCGCGTCCGAACTGCCGCAAGCGGCTAGCAAAACAATTGCGCACAGGCCAACGCCTGCCCGCAGTGGCACGCATGGGTTGATTGTCATGGTCTCCTCCACGCTGGCGCCAGCAGCGAATGATTGGCGCTTTACCGAACTCTTTGGGCCCGGCTAGTGATTATTTATTCGCCACAATGCGGCGAACAGTTGCACGCCACCGGTGTGGTGGCACGCCGTCACGACGCGCTAAGGCGTGGCCTGGCGGTTTGCAGTGAACCGCGACTCGGCGATCAGGTCGGCAACTTCGCCGGTTGGCCGGCCGGACTTGGCCGCCTGCTCGAACACTTCGGTCACGGTCTCGCCGATGCCCTCTAGGTGGGCTTCGACCTTGTCCCAACTGTAGTCGTGGCGCTCGTAGTAAATGTCGATGATGCCGCCAGCGTTGATGACGTAATCGGGCGCGTACAAAATGCCACGCTCCATCAGCGCGGTGTCGTGCGCTGGCGTGTGCAACTGGTTGTTGGCAGCGCCGGCGACGATGCCGGCTTTCAGGCGCGACAGGCTGCGGTCGTTGATCGCCGAACCCAGCGCACAAGGCGCAAACACATCGACGTCTTGCGAGTCGATGGCATCAACCGACACCGCCGTGGCGCCGAATTGTTCGACCGCTTTGTCAACGCTGGGAGCATGAATGTCGGCCACCCACAGCTCCGCACCGGCGGCGTGCAAATGCTCGGCCAAGCGCAGGCCAACGTTGCCCAGCCCTTGAATCGCCACGCGGATGCCAGTCAGATCAGGCCGTTGGTGTTTGAACCGCACCGCCGCTGCCAAGCCATGGAACACGCCCAGTGCGGTCGCCGGTGACGGATCGCCGCTGTGCGACTCGCCACCGCGACCCGTGCGCTCGACCACACCGCCAACATGCGCGGTGTGCTCGCCCATGCGGCGCAAATCCGCCACGCTGGTGCCGGAATCTTCGGCGGCTATGTACAGGCCAGCCATCCGATCGACCGCTTTGCCCATGGCTTCGAGCAGGGCGTCGGTCTTTGCGCTACGCGGGTCACCAATGATGACCGACTTGCCCACCCCCAGGCCCAAATCGGCCATGGCGCATTTGTACGTCATGCCGCGAGCCACGCGCAGCACCTCCGTTAGCGCAGCCCCGCTGCTCGCGTCAGGC
>JAAFAL010000025.1 GCA_018222345.1 bacterium | reverse complement strand
GTATTTCGACTGCCCGTCGTGCTCAAACAATTCCGGCGCTGCGCAACTCGCGCCCTGCGGGCGCTCAAACAAAGATGCTCGCTCTTCTCCGGAATTGTTCTGCGCGCGCCGGCTGCGCCAAAGGCGCACGTTGGACGGGCTTCCTGCCCTTTTGTCGCAAGCAGTATTGCCTTGGTGCAATGAGTCACCACCCGCCAAGCAAAGTCATGGTGGTTGCGCGCAATCACGCGTAAGTGCTTAGAACCTTATTTTTTGTAGGTTTATGTTCGGGTGCCAAGGGCATCACCGTTCAATCGAATAAACGAAATCCCCGCCGGTCTGCGTTCCGGTCTCGGTTTTCACTGTCCATTTGCTCGACAACTGGTACCGCACGCGAAATGTCTGCCCCGGCGTGAACAGCCCGACGCCGTAGCTCACAAACAGGCGCGGCGTTAAGTACTTGCCCAGCACCAAGGCGGCTTGGTCATTCGACTGCCCCGCGCCCGCGCCGATCTGCACTTCATCCAGGCCGATGTCATCGCGCAGAAAGTCGCCCAGAAAACCGGTTTGGCCCAAGCCCAGTGACAATGCGGCATTGGCCAGCGCGGCCTGCTCGGCGCCGGTGGCGCCGCTGTCTTGTGTGGCCAGGCTGCGGCCCAGCACCAGGTACGACAATTGTTCTTGCTGCGGCATCGGTGGCGACGAATACAGTTCAAATACCGGTTGCGACAGCGGCCCGCGCACGCGCACGCCCACCTCGATGTTCTCGGTGGGGTAACGCGCGGCTTTAACGTCCAGGCCGGGCTCGGTGACCGGGCCGCCGGCGAAGATCAGCCGGCCGCGGCTGATGTCGAGGTTCTGGCCGTAGGCCTTGTACGAGCCGCCGACAGTGTTGAGCTCGCCGGTGGCGGTGGTTTGCTGGCCGGGCGTGTCGCGCACGGTGAGCTGGCCGGTGATGTTGGTTTTGAGCCCTAGCGCTTCGACGCGCACTTTGTCGCCCAGCACCAGCTTGAGTTTGCTGCGTAATCGCAGGCCTGGCGCTTGCTCGGCATCAGCAGCCGGCCCCACCAGCACTTGATCGTCAGCCACCCGTACGGCGCTGGAGTCGGTACGTTTTTGTGGCGTGATCAGCGCTTCCGGCACGGTCAAAGTGCCGTCCAAATTGGCGTCGAGGCCGCTGAGTTTCAGTGTCAGGTCGGGGCTCACATACACCTTGGCGTCTTCGGTGTTGTAGGCCAGAAAGCGTTCGCCCTTGACCGTGGCGTCAAGCGCCGTGTTGCCAAACAGGCGCGTGCTGCCTTCCAGCATGATTGGCCCACCATCGGACGTGGCGCGCGCCGACACGTCCAGGCCGCCGTCGGCCTTGGCTTGCAGGTCTAGCGTCAACTCGCGCAGGTCGATGCCGGCCAGGTCGATGGACGCGGCGCCGTCGCGCAATTGCAAGCCGCCGCCAAAGCGTGGTTCGCCGAGCGCGCCACTCAGTTCCAGGCGGCCGTCGATGCTGCCGGTCACGTCGGTCAGCTCGGGGAGCAGCAGGGCGAGGAAATCCAGTTCACGCAGTTCGATATCCAGCGTGCCTTCGGCCGCGCGCTGCATCAACTGGCCATCGCCGCGCAGCGCCAACTGCAAATCCAGGCCGCGGCCGAAGTCTTCCGACAGCGGCAACATGGCGCCAATCTCCAGCGCCGCACCGGTTTCCTTCGCACGGATTTTGCCTGGCTCGAAAGCCACTTCGATGGTGTCACCAGCGGTGTCGGCTTCTGAGGTTTCGGTGGGCGCGCGGCCGATGAAGCGGCCGGCGCTGGTGTCCAGATTGACCGCCAGCGAGTCCATGTCGGCAGTGCGGCGGAAGGCCGCGACCCCGTTCACTGTCATCTCCAGGCGCGTGCCTAGCGGCATCAACGGTGCGATGTAACGCATGTCCAAGGTGTCGATTTGCGCTTGCGCCAAGGTTTCACCGTCGAGTTGGCTGGCGGTGATGCACACCCGCCCGGCGTCAACGTCGGCGGCACCCTTGGCGCGGCTGGTGCGCACTCGCGTGCCCCAGCAACTCTCGTCCACGCCAACCTGGCTCGGCCCCAAGGTGATGTTGGTGGGGCGCAGTAGCGACCACGGCGCCAAGTCCACCGGTACCAATTGGCCGCTGTCCAGGGTGCCGCTCCAGGTGCGGCTGCTGCGGTTGAAGCCGCCACTGGCGGCCAACTGTGCGTTGAGATCGGTGGCGGCCAGTTTCAAATCCAGCGTGTGCGAGCGCGTCGTGCCCAGCGTCGTGAGCTGCAGGCTTTGCACATCCACGCCGGCGCCGCGCAGGTCGTCCGCGGTGAGGGTCAGGTTGAGCGTATTGCCAGTGTCCAGATCAACATCGGCATCGAGCTTGAGCGTGTCCAGCTTGTAGCTTTGATAGCGCACGCTGTCAGCCTGCAAGTTCGCGACGACCCGCGGGCGCGCCCGTGGCCCGCTGAGTTTGGCATCGCCCTCGACCGTGCCAGTCAAACCCGGCCAGAACGCCGACAAGTCTGGACTGTTGATGTTCGCCGTCAGGTTCAGCGCCTCGTCAACTGTGCCGGAGGCACGTAGCTTGCTGCGGCCGATGTCGGCAACAAACTGGCGTAGCTCGATCGCGCTGCCACGCACGGTGGCGTCGGCAACCACATCGATGTCGCGCTCGCGCAAAGTGCCGTTGATGCGCAGCGCGTCGGTATCGATGCGCAGGGTTTGGCCGCTTGCCTGGCTGAACGCCAACTTCGCGTCGGCTTGCAGCAAGCCGGGGAACCGCGCGTCGAGCACGGCCGGATCAAGGCCGCGCAGAGCAACGTTTGCGCGGCCACCAAGTTCGGGTTGCAGGGCAATGTCGGCGTCGCCGGTGGCCGTGGCGCCCAGCATCCGCGCGTCGAACTCGGGTACGACGATGTGCTGCGGCGTGATCGCCGCTTTGGCGGTCAGGCGCATGGCCTGGTCGCGCAGCGTGCCGTCAAGCTGGAATTGGTCCAGGTTGATGAACTGGCCGGTGTCGGTCTGGCGGAACTGCCCGCGGGCATCCAGTGCCAGCTTGCCCGGCCAGTCGGCCAGCGCCGGTGCCAGCTTGGCCGGGTTCACGGCTGGTGCGGTGATGTGGAACTGCGCGGCAATGCCTTCGGCCCAAGCGACTTTGCCGTCCAATTTGGCCACGGTGTCGCGGGCGCGAATGGTCAGGTCGGCGATGTTTAACTGCTTGGTGCTGCCGCCGGCGCGCAGTTCGACCCCCGCATCGACCTGCTCGGGCACGGCCACCTGGGTTGTGCCGCGCAGGTCATAGTCCTGCAGTGTGCCGCGCACGGTGAAGTCGCCCGCCTGCGACTTGACCTGCGCCGGCCCCGTGAGCGGCCAAGCCAGCCCTGACCATTGCACGCGGCCCTCAATGTTGTCCTGCTGGCGCTGGCCTTGCGCGGTGATCGTGGCCACTTGGCCCTGCGCGCTCAATTGCGTGTCTAGCGCCGTGGTCAATTCATCGAGTTGGCCCTCGGCCTTCAGTGAGCCCTGCGGCAACTCGGCCAATGCCTCGCCGGTCAGCGGCCAACGCAAGGCCGTCCACTGCGCATCGATGGCGCCGCGCAATTGCTCTTGCACTGGCGCCAAGCGGTCGCCGCCGTATTGTTCGACGCGGCCAGTAGCGGTGAACTGCAACGGCCCATCGGTGCTACGCAACTGCAAGTTGTTGAGCACCAAGCCACGCGCCGCCAGGCTGGCGTCCAGTTGCGCCTGCAGGCTGCCAACTCGCGGTGCGGTGATATCCAGCATATCGATCACCAGCGCACGCGGCGTCCAGCGCGCGACCAGTTGCAGGTCGTCAATGCGTTCGGCGGGTGCATCGGGTGCGGGCTTCAGGCTGAAGGCTTGCAACCGCGCGTGTTCGACAATCAGGCTGATCGGCGCGCCAAAGTCCAGTGACAAGGGCTTGGGCGCGTCGGCGTCTGGCGGCGGCGCTGCGCTGGGCAGTAGCGCGATGTCCAGGCCCTGCACGTCCAGGTCGGCAATTTGCACGCGGGCCAGCAGCAACCGGCTTGGGCGCCAATCCAGGCGCGCGCGCTGCAAGGCCACCGTCGCGGTCTCGGTTTCAACCGCCACATCTGTCACCGTCAGCGGCCCGATCAGGCGGCCCTCGACGCTGCCCACACTGACACCCGCCGGCAAGCGTGGCTCGGCAATTTGCCAAGCCCATTGCACGCCCCACGGCGTGGCAAACACCAACAACAAGGCCAGCATCAGCGCGGCGGCTGGCAGCCAGCGCAGCAGGCTCAGCCACAGCGGTCGCTGTCGCCGCTGATGCTTGGCTTGGTCCGGCGTGGTTTCGCGCTCGCTCATAAACCCGCCCGAATGCCCAGATGCAGCCGCACGCCGCGCTCTTCGCCGTCAAACGGATGCGCCAGATCAAGCCGCAACACCCCCACGGGTGAGCGCACACGCAGGCCGGCGCCAGCACCCAGCACCGGCTCGGGGATGCCGTTGTCCGAGGCATTGCCCGCGTCGGCAAACACGGCAAAGCCCAGGGTGTTGGTAATGAGCTGCTCGACCTCTAGTGAGCTAGTCACCAGGTGCTCGCCGCCGATGATTTGGTTTTGTGCATCACGCGGGCCCAGCGACTCGAAGGCGTAGCCGCGCACCGACTCATCGCCGCCGGCAAAGAATCGCTCCGACGCCGGCAGCACCGAAAACTCTTCTACCCAGGTGCTTCCCAGGTCCAGGCGCGTGAGCAGGCGCGCCTTGCTCCACAGGCCCATCACACCGCGCAGCGAAACCGTGGTTTGCACAAAGCTGGTGTCGGAGATGACCGTTTTTTCGGCGCCGTGCACGTCAAAGAATGCACTCCATCCGCGGCGGCCATACACCGGGTCGTCGATCTCGGTGCGGGAAAAACTCACACCGGGCGTCAGCAGGTCTGTCTGCTGACGCGAGTCGCCATCGAAGCGGAAGTCCTCCCGCAGGTAGGTGAGGTAGTAGCGGCGAAACCACTCGCCCAGTTGCCAGTTGCGCGCCACGCCCACCCGCAGCGTGGTGCGCTCGCCATCCTCGAGAATTTCATCCTCGACACTGGTGTTGAAGGTGAGCGACTCGCCAGGCTTGCTGCCCACCGGGATCAGATACTGCGCATTGAGGGTATTGAGCACCTCGCTGAGTTGCAGGTCGGCGTTGAAGCTGTGGCCGCGGCGATTGATGCGGCGCAACTCGGTGCCGATGGACAGCCGTGCGCCGGTGTCGGTACCAAAGCCGATGCCGACCTCGTAGCGCTCCGGTTTCAACGGCAGCGTGTTGACCACCACTGGGATCGCTGTGCCCTCGATGTCCTCGCGGCGCGCATCCACCTGCACATTGGCGAAGTAGCCGAGGTCGGTCAGGCGGATCTGCAGGTTGATCAGCTTGCCGGGGTCGAAGCGCTGTCCGGGTGTGATGGTGACGTAGCGGGCCAGAAAATCCGCGTCGAGAATGTCTTGTTCGATGGTCACCGGGCCAAAGGTGTAGGCCGGGCCGGTGGTCAGCACCAGGGTGATCTCGGCGCGGTTCTCCTGCGGGTTCACACGCAGCGTGGATGTTTTGTAGTCCGCATCCAGATAACCACGCCCATAGGCGGCATCGCGCAATTTGGCCTTGGCTTGCCGGTAAGCCGAGTGGCGCAGTGCATCGCCTTCGGCCAAGCCCATTTCGCGCTTGGCGCGTGTCAGCGCGGCTTCATCGGCGCCATCGCCTTCAATGCGGATGTCCAGCTTGGCAATGGTGGTTTGCGGGCCTTGGTCGATCACGTAACGGGCGGCGTAGCCGTCGTCGGTTTCGTCCAGTTCGGCCTGCACTTGCGGCCGATAGTAGCCAAACGGTTGCAGTGCCTCGCGGATGTCGGCCTCGGCGCGGCGGTGCATGCGGCGGATGGTGCGGCGGCGGGTGTCGGGTCTGTCCACCAGCCTTTGAATACCCAGCACAGCGCGGACGTTGTCGCGCAGCTCGCCCGTCACGCCATCCACAGCAACGGTCACGGTTGCGGCGCGTGCAGGGGCCGTCCACACCAGTGCGGCCATTATGGCCAGCACGGGCAACAAGCTTGCGTGCCGGGTTTGCGCGTTCCATCGCTGCGTCATGATCACCGTATTCGAGGCGTGCGCCGGGGGGTTTGTTCCGCAGGCCTCGTGCGCACGTATTATACGAGGCACAGTTCAGCCTTTCGGAAACAGCATGCTCATCGGCGTCCCCACCGAAATCAAAGCCCGCGAATACCGCGTGGGCGTCACCCCTGCCGGCGCGCGGGAATTCGTCCACCACGGCCATGAGGTGCTGGTACAGGCCGGCGCTGGCGATGGTATCGGCCTGACAGATGACGACTACCGCAATGCCGGCGCCGAGATCGCCGACGACGCGGCCAGCGTGTTTGAGCGCGCCGACATGATCATCAAGGTCAAGGAGCCGCAGCCCGACGAATGCCGCATGCTGCGCCAGGGTCAAGTGTTGTTCACATACCTTCACTTGGCACCCGACCCTGACCAGACCAAATTGCTGGTCGAATCCGGTTGCGTGGCGATTGCCTACGAAACCGTGACAGACAAAAACGGCACTCTGCCGTTGCTCACCCCCATGAGCGAAGTGGCCGGCCGCATGAGCATCCAGGCTGGCGCCCATGCGCTGGAACGCGCCCAAGGCGGCAATGGCACGCTGATTGGAGGCGTGCCAGGTGTGGCCCCGGCCAATGTCGCCATCCTGGGGGGTGGCGTGGTGGGTTACAACGCCGCGCGCATGGCCGTCGGCCTGGGCGCCGACGTGAACATTATCGACCGCAGTATCCCGCGGCTGAAACAATTGGATGAGCTGTTCGCCGGCCGCCTGACCACGCTGTTCTCAACCCAGGATTCGCTGGAACACAGCCTGCGTAATGCCGACCTCGTCATCGGCGCCGTGCTGCTGCCAGGCGCCGCCGCGCCCAAGCTCATCAAGCGCGAGCACCTGGGTATCATGCGCAGCCGCGCGGTGATCGTCGATGTCGCCATCGACCAGGGCGGCTGCACCGAGACCAGCAAAGCCACCACCCACGACAACCCCACCTACATCGTCGATGACGTGGTGCACTACTGCGTGGCCAATATGCCCGGCGCTGTGGCGCGCACGTCCACATTCGCGCTCACCAACGCCACCTTGCCCTTCGCCGTAGCCCTGGCCGACAAGGGCTACAAAAAAGCGCTGCAAGATGATGTGCACTTGCGCAATGGCCTGAATGTGCACGGCGGCAAGGTGACCTGCCAGGCCGTGGCTGAGGCGCTGGATTATGTGTATGTGCCGGCTGAGGATGTTTTGACGGCGCATGTGGGGTAACTCCCGACGCTCGCGAGGGAACCATGAGCCTGTTTACGAAATTCAATCGGAAAAATATCGATGACCGCCAAATCGATACGCTAATCGGCCTTTCGAAGGGGATCGCGGCGGACGGGAAAGTCGGCCAGACGGAAGCGGAGGTTCTGCTGAACTGGCTCGCTCAGAGTCGGCAAGTAAGCGACAACCCAATCATCGTGAATCTATTTCAGCGCGTTCGCGAGATGCTCGTTGACGAATATCTGGATCCAGACGAATCGGCAGAGCTGCTTAGCCTGCTACAAAAGATCAACGGCGAACCTTCCGAGCTAGGTGAGATAGCGAAGCCAAGCACATTGCCGCTATGCAGCCCTGTCCCTGAGGTTTCGTTTGTTGGAAGATCGTTTTTGTTTACTGGTACTTGCGCATTTGGAGCGCGGAATAAATGCCATGCCGCCACCGAGGAGCTAGGCGGCCTTATTGCAAAAAATGTCACCAAGTCCGTCAATTACTTGGTGTTGGGTTCCTATGTGACCGATAGTTGGGCGCACGAAACATTTGGCCGAAAAATAGAAAAGGCAATGCAATACCGGTCCGCAGGTGTTCCGATAGCGATCATCAATGAAGAGCACTGGGCGGACAGTGGAAACATAACGGTTTAATTGTCATTGCGAGCGGCGAAGCCGCGCGGCAATCTCGTTGGGCGGCAGCTACGTGACGAGATTGCCGCGGCGCCTCGCAATGACAGCGGCTTTCTAGGCCCGCGCGTACGCCTCAGCCCCCGCCAACCAGCGCCGCCCCAATACGGCATGCAGCCTGTCTTCAGCGGCTGACAACTCGGCTGCAAACATCTGCACCGGCTCAATCAACGCCGCGTCGTTGACCAGGTTCGCCACCCGCATGCCCACCTCGCCGGTCTGCCGCGTGCCCAGTACCTCACCGGGGCCGCGGAGTTGCAAGTCCTTTTCGGCGATTTCGAAGCCGTCGTTGGTGCGGCGCAGGGTGTCCAGGCGGGCTTGGGCATTCTTGCCCAGCGGCGGTTGGTAGAGCAGGACGCAAAAACTCTCGATGGCTCCGCGGCCGACGCGACCACGCAACTGGTGCAACTGCGCCAGGCCCAGGCGCTCGGCGTTTTCGATGATCATCAGCGAGGCGTTGGGCACATCCACGCCCACTTCGATCACTGTGGTGGCTACCAGCACGTCCAATTCGCCGGCCTTGAAAGCGGCCATGACGGCTTGCTTGGCCGCCGGCTTGAGCCGGCCATGGGCGAGACCGATGCGCAAGTTGGGGCAGTCTTTTTTCAGCCGCTCGGCGGTGGCCTCGGCGGCTTCGGCATCGAGCAGGTCGGACTCTTCGATCAACGTGTTCACCCAGTAGGCCTGGCGGTTGTCGGCACAGGCGGCGGCGATGCGTGTGATGACCTCGTCGCGCCGGGCTTGGCTGATGGCCACGGTTTTCACCGGCGTACGGCCTGGTGGCAGTTCGTCGATCACCGAGGTGTCGAGGTCGGCATAGGCCTGCATGGCCAGCGTTCGCGGGATGGGGGTGGCCGTCATGATGAGTTGATGCGGGTGCGCGGCGTGGCCTTTTTCCAGCAGCGCCAGGCGTTGGTGCACGCCGAAGCGATGTTGTTCATCGACCACGACCAGCCCAAGTTTGGGCAACTGCGTGCTGGCCTGAAACAAGGCGTGGGTGCCCACGGCCACCAGCGGGTCGCCGCTGGCCAAGCGGGCATTGGCCGCATCGCGCTGCGCTTTGGGCAGGCGGCCAGAAACCAGCACGACTTCAATGCGCAGTGGCTCCAACCACGCCCGCAAGGTTTGGGTGTGCTGCTCGGCCAATAATTCGGTGGGGGCCATGAATGCGCCCTGCTGGCCTGCGGCAACGGCTTGCACCAGCGCGGCGGCGGCCACTACGGTTTTGCCGGAGCCGACATCGCCCTGCACTAGCCGCATCATTGGTGTTGTGCGCGCCATGTCGGCAGCGATCTCGCCGATCACGCGAGTTTGTGCACCCGTAGGCGAAAAGCCCAATGCTTTGAATAGAGCGGCCTGCGCGCCATCGATGTGTCTGATCCGCTGTGCGCGCAGCGTGTCGGCCAAGCGTCGTTTGAGTCGGGTGAGCGACAGGTGGTGGGCCAGCAATTCCTCGAAAGCCAAGCGTTGCTGCGCCGGGTGCTGGCCGGCGGCAAGTTGCGTCAGATCAATGTCCGGTGATGGGCGGTGCAGTGTTTTGATCGCGTCGATCAGGCTGGGCAAGTTGCCTATGCTTGCAGGCAAGGGGCCTAGCGGGTCGTCGAGTTGCCTTAGGCAGCCATCCAGTGCGCGGCCAATCAAACCGCGTAACCGCGGGTTGGTGATGCCGCTGGTGAGCGGATAAAGCGGCGTCAGTGTTGCTTCCACCTCGGCGCCTGCCGCATCGCGCGAGGCGGCCAGGCGATATTCCGGGTGCGGCATTTCCAGCCCGCGGTGGCCGGGGCGCACGTCCCCAAAAAGGCGCAGCCACTGGCCGGGCTCGAATTGGCGCATTTGCGACTTGGAAAAATGAAACAAGCGCATGCCGATGCGCCCCGTGCCGTCGGTGAGGTTTACCAACAGCGACCGCCGCCGCCCGAAGCGAACATCGGCCCGCTCGACCCGCGCAATCACCTGCACCCGCATGCCCGGCTGGACATCGGCCAGCGGCCACACGCGGGTGCGGTCTTCGTAGCCGCGCGGCAGGTGGAACAGCAGGTCGCCCACCGTGGTCAGCGCCAGCCCGGCCAGGGTGTCGGCCAGCTTTGGGCCGACGCCGGGCAGGACGGTGAGCGGGTCTGTGGGCTTCATCGCCCGGATTGGTCAGTGGGCCTAGATGGCCAACACCGCGTCGGCCTCGACCTGCACACCCTTGGGCAGCGCCGATACTTCAACTGCCGCGCGCGCCGGGAACGGCTCGGGCACAAATTCGGCCATGACCTTGTTGACGGTTGCGAACTGGCCCAGGTCGGTGAGGAAGATGCCCAGCTTGAGCGCATCGGCCAGGCTGCCGCCGGCGGCCTCGGCAATGGCTGCGAGGTTGGTAAATACCTGCCGCGCCTGCGCTTCAAAGTTGTCCGACACGATCTCGCCTGTGGCCGGGTCGATGGGAATCTGCCCCGACACATAAACCGTGTTGCCGTGCTTGACGGCCTGCGAATAGGTGCCAATGGCGGCAGGGGCCTTGTCGGTGCTGATAATGGTTTTCATTGGGAGCTACTGACGAAATGTGCAGCAATTATGCAATACCCGAATTGCTGACTGGGAGCTATGCGAAAAACGAAGCCGAAACTTGCGTAATCTTCCCCGCAGATATTCATCGTCAAGGACTACGCTAATGAGCGACAGCAGCTACACCCCGCCAAAAGTATGGACGTGGGATCGCGAAAGCGGCGGCAAATTTGCCAGCATCAACCGGCCGATTTCCGGCGCCACGCACGATAAGGACTTGCCGGTGGGCAAGCACCCCCTGCAGTTGTATTCGCTGGCCACGCCCAATGGCGTGAAGGTGACGCTGCTGCTCGAAGAGTTGCTGGCCGCCGGTCACAGCGGCGCCGAGTACGATGCCTGGCTGATCAACATTACCGAGGGCGATCAGTTCGGCAGCGGCTTTGTTGATATCAACCCCAATTCGAAGATCCCCGCGTTGCTCGACCGCAGCGGCGACGAGCCCGTGCGCGTGTTCGAATCTGGCGCCATCTTGCTGCATCTTGCAGATAAGTTCGGCGAATTCCTGCCAAAAACCGGCAACGTGCGCACAGAGGCGCTGAACTGGTTGTTCTGGCAAATGGGCGCCGGGCCGTTCTTGGGCGGCGGTTTTGGGCACTTTTATGCCTACGCGCCTGAGAAGCTGGAATATCCCATCGACCGCTTCGCCATGGAAGTGAAACGGCAAATGGATGTGCTGGACAAGCGCCTGGCCGACAACGAATACCTTGCCGGCAGTGACTACACCATTGCCGACATGGCGGTGTGGCCGTGGTATGGCGCGTTGGCGTTCGGGATGCTTTACGAGGCTGGCGAGTTCCTGCAGGTGCAGGACTACAAACACGTGCAGCGCTGGGCTGCACAGATTGCCCAGCGCCCGGCGGCGCGGCGTGGCCGCATCGTCAACAAGGCCTGGGGCGACGCGGCCGACCAATTGCTGGAACGCCATGACGCCAGCGACTTTGAGCTGCGCACGCAGGACAAGTTGGGCGAAGAAGGTCAATCCGTATTGTGAGCCACACTGCGCCAACCGCCGAGTTCGTCCTGCGCGGTCGCGGGCCAAACACCATGACCGTGGCCAGCCTGAATGAGTTGCGGGAGTGGCTGCAGGCCAACCCGCGCACGCCGTTGCTTGTGCGTGGCGAAGGCAATGCCTTCAGTGCGGGGTTGGACTTGGACGCCGTGATTGCCGACGGCCCGGCGCAGATTTCCGCGGCCATCGAGGCAACTGCTGAGGCGCTGTTTTTACACCCGGCGCCAACGGTTGCGGCGATCAACGGTCACGCCATCGCCGGCGGCTGTTTGATTGCTCAATGCTGCGACTTGCGCATACTGGCCGACGATCCGGCGGTGAAAATGGGCATGCCGGGCGTCGCGCTGGGCATCAATTATCCACCGACCTTGCTGGCCATCTTGCGCTACCGCGTACCGGCAGCTTCACTTGAGCGTGTGCTGCTTGAGGCAACCAACCACGCCCCTGCCGTGGCGCTAGCGCTGGGTTTGGCCGACGAGTTGGCTGCCGACGCGCACAACGCTGGCCGCCAGCGGCTTGCTGCCTTGGCCGCCAACCCGCACGAGGCCTATGCCGAGACCAAGCGCGCGTTGCGCTCGGCGGCTCTACAGGTCAGCAACGCTGAGCGCACACGTTTCGACACACTGGCCGAAACACGCTGGGCGGGCGACACGCTACAAGCGAATCGGCGCGACAAGGCCTAGTTCAAGCACTGGTCGTTGCCTAAATCACTCGCACCACGTACGCCCACAGCGGAATCGCCAGCAACAGGTTTACCGGGAAGGTAATGCCAATCACCATCACCTGCGTGCGGTCGAGGTCAACGTCGGGCATTACCTGCGACAGCACCGCCGGCGCCACGATATAGCTGGCACTGCCAACAAGAACGGCCAGTAGTGCCAAATTGCCGGGGTTGAGGCCGAAAGCCCAACCCACCGCCAAGCCCAGTGCGCCAGCCAGCAGCGGCCAGATTGCGGCAAAGGCCACATCCATTGGCAGCACGCCGCCGCGGCGCAGCAAGCCGCCGGCTTTTTGGCCCAGCAGCAGCAAGTAAATGCTCAGTAGCCCGGGAATCCATTGTAGAACGGCCTGCGTGTCGGCTTCGGATGCCGGATTCTGGTGGATGAGATAACCCACGAGCATGGCACCAAGTAGCAGCAACAACGGCGGATTGACGATGGCCGGCTTGATGCTGGCAAAGCCGAGCCGCTGGCCGCGGATACGTTGCGCCAAGACCAACGCCACAATCAGCGCCGGCGCTTCCATGATGGCCATCACCGCAATCATGTGGTCGTTGGAGGTGACGCCTTGCGCGTTCAGGTAGTTGAGCATGGCCAGGAAGGTCGCCACGCTCACCGAGCCGTAGTGGCCGGCGGCCAGGGCGCTGTCACGCGCGTTCCAATGCGGCAGGCGCAAGATGACCGGCCGTGCCAACAGCGGAATGGCAAGCGCACAAACAATACCGGCCAGCAGGGCGGGAATCACGATCGTGGGGTCGACCATGCGGCCCAGGCCAATCCCGCCCTTGAGGCCCAGCAACACCACCAGCAAGGTGCCTAGCCAACTGCTGGCATCCACCGGGATGTTGATGCGGTGCCCGCCAGCGCCCAACGCGGCACCGAGGCAGAACAACAAGAAAGGCAGATTGGCGAGTGATTCCATGAGAGGCGCTCAAAAAAATGGCGGCCCAGGCACGCAGCCCGGACCGCCAGCATGGCGGATTAGCGGTGGGGTTTGAAAGCCCTAAGGTGTGATCGGCGACAGCAACTCGGGCGCCGTCACCAATTTGCGCACGCCATGCGCGCCATCTTCGTCGAACACATTGCTCTCACACCATTTGCTCAGGCTTTGAATGGAGACGACGTCGCACTGCGGGCGCACGCTCCAGCCCACTTGCAGCGCCGAGCACTTGCTTTGGGTGTAGCTTGGGCCGGTGGTCGAGCCGGTGAATTCCACCGGCGTGCCGGTGTAGTCCGGAATGGCCTTAGGCTGGTGCTTGCCGGCCACCTTGGCGCCGGCCACATCAAAGCTTGTGAAGTCCAGCGCCTCGGGATCGTTGACCACGGTGAACACTTGGGTTTCGACGCGCAGCGCCGGGTTGGCACATTTGCCCGATAGGCAGGAGCCGAGGCCGGGGCCGGGTGACACGTCGCAACTGGTATGCACCCAGTGCACCTCGATGGTGTCGCCGGGCTGGACATCCTGACACGCATTGCCCTCGAACGGCGCTGTCTGTGCAGGAGTCAGCTCATTGCGCAGCGCACACACGTAGCCCTCACGGTCTGAGGCTTTCTCGAAAAAGCCTGGGCCGGCATGCTCGGCGGCATTATGAAAGTGGATGTTGCACAAGTTCATGCTTGTCGATGGCCCCGCCACCGGAAAGCTGACCGGGTTGCTGCCGGTCGTGCTGCGAATGTCACGCGGGGTTTGCGGGCCGAAGCCCTCGCACAATGCGCCGTCCTCGTGCATGGCGTGGTCATCGGCATGCGCCAAGGCCGACACGCACAGTGCGGCAACCATCACTAAAGATTTTCTCAACATCGAATCACTCCTTTGGAGATGACAAAAGCAAGCGGCCCAAACTGGACCGCAGAGGGGAACTGGGCGTGGCAACCCGGCGCACCGGGCTGCCACGGCACACAACGAATGGTGTGACGGCGTTAGATGGCTGCCACGGCTTCGGCGAAGCGATTCGCGCTGCGTCCGCGGCCGCGATGCTTGCGCAGGCGGGCTTCGATCGTGCGCTCGGCCTTGTCGAAGGCCTGCGCAATGGCGGTGTACAAATCCTCATGTACAACTTCCACACGCAGTGGCTTGGCGCGGCCCATGTCGCTGAAAATTCGGCAGGCCATGTCGGCCCCACCGCGTGGGCCGTTGATGTCGTACACACGGACCTGTACGTGACGCAGGTCGTCAAAGCGGCCCAAATGCGCGTACGCCCTGCTGCGGATGGCGTCGTCCAACGCCTCGGTCAGTGAGAACGGTTTAGCTTGGATGTCCAGATGCATGGGGCGACCCCTGTTTGTGAACCGAGTCGATAAATTACCCCGCAAGTATTACAATTAAAATAAGAATATTATTGCTTTTTAATAAATAAAAAATTGAATACACGGCTCAACTACAAGCACCTGCGCTACTTCTTTGAGGTGGCCCGCACCGGTGGCGTGCAGGCCGCGGCCGACCGCCTGCACGTGTCGGCACAGGCCGTCAGTGCGCAGATTCGCGCGCTGGAAGACCAAGCGGGAATCGCATTGTTCGACCGCCAAGGCCGGGCACTGGTACTCACGCCCGCCGGCCGCGTGGCGCTGCAATATGCCGAGCGTATTTTTACCTTGGGCGACGAGTTGTCCACGGCGCTGTCGGACCACCCCGGCGAGCTAACCATGCCGCTGAAGGTTGGCGTGACCGACAGCATTCCGAAAATTCTTGCGGCACGGCTGCTGTTGCCTTTGATTCAGGAATCACCCGACCGCGAGTTGGTGGTGCATGAGGGCCCGCTGGATGATTTGTTGGAGCGCCTGACCGTCGGCAAGCTGCGCTGCATTCTCACCGACCGCGAACCGGCGGCGCTGCCGGCTGTGAGCCTGGAGTCGGAGCGCGTGCTGCGCTCGCCCATGCAGTTTGTTTGCACGCCGGCCGTGCGCGACCAGCTCACTGGCGCATTCCCGGCCTGCCTGCACCGCGCCCCCATGGTGTTGTGGGAATCCAGCAGCAACCTCACTAGCGGCTTGTATGCCTGGTTTCGCCGCCAGCGGGTGTCGCCGCGCATTGTTGCGCGCTGTGTGGATAGCGCCTTCCTCAAGCAGTTGGCGGCTGCGGATTTGGGTGTGGCGCCGGTGCCGCAACATATTGTGGAGGAGACCGCCGCGCAGCTAGACCTGCACGCATTGGGCGACCCCATCGATGTCGAGGTTGCAGTGTGGATGGTGCAGTTGGGCAAGCAGGGCGGGTCGCGCATTAGCGTGCCCCAACTCTCCCCGAGCTAGATCCGCTGCACGCGCTCGACCAGTTCAATCCGCCGTATCCGCCGGATGACGCGCGCTAGGTGGGCGCGGTCGCGCACCGTGAGCACAATGCGCATGTCGGCCACGTCGCCGGTACGGTCGCTCATGTTGACGCTGTCGATGCTGGAATCTTCGGCGGCAATCTCGGTGGCCACGCGGGCCAATACGCCGCGCTTGTTCTCGCCCTGCACGCGTAGTTCGACAGCAAACACGCCTTCAACATCGTCCGCCCAAGTGAGTGTGACCCAATCCAGCGGCGCGGCGCGCCCGCCAGTGCCGCTTTGGCATTCCACGCGGTGGATGACAATGCCGCGGCCGGTAGAAACATGGCCGCGGATGGGGTCACCCGGAATCGGCCGGCAACAGCCGGCGTATTCCACCACCAACTGCTCGGTGCCCTGGATGGCCAATGGCTTGTCGATGATGCCGGCGTGGTCGGCGTCGGCCGGCAAGAAATGCCGCGCCACCAGCGGTGCCAAGCGGTTGCCCAAACCAATGCTTACGTACAGCGCCTCGAGGTCTTCCAGCCCAAGGTCGGTCAAAACCTGTTTGACGCCGACACGCTTGAGCACGCGGTTGGACAGCCCCAGCTCGTCGAGTGAGCGCTCGAGCAGGCGCTTGCCCAGGCGCACGGCCTCGTCCTCGCGCAGGTTTTTCAGGTAGTGGCGGATGCTGGTACGCGCCTTGGCCGTCTTGACGAAGTTCAGCCAGGCCGCGTTCGGCCGGCCGTGGCGCGCGGTGATGACCTCGACCGATTGGCCGTTCTTCAGCGTTTGCGACAACGGCGCCAAGTGCTGGTTAATGCGGCAGGCGACAGCGCGGTTGCCAATGTCGGTGTGTACGGCGTACGCAAAATCCACCGGCGTGGCCCCGCGCGGCAGGCGGCGAATCTGGCCCTTGGGCGTGAACACGTAAACCTCGTCGGGGAACAGATCAACCTTGACGTTCTCCAGAAACTCCAGCGAATTGCCCGGCGCGTGCTCCATCTCCAAAAAGCCGGTGAGCCATTCGCGTGCGCGCACTTGCGGGGCCTTGGCCGGGCCGCCGAGCTTGTATTGCCAATGCGCGGCAATGCCGGACTCGGCGATGTGGTGCATGTCGCGGGTGCGGATCTGCACCTCAATCTTGATGCCGCCCGGCCCCACCAGGGTGGTGTGCAGGCTTTGGTAGCCGTTGACCTTGGGCGAGGCGATGTAGTCGTTGAATTGCTCGCCGATGGGCTTGTAAACATGGTGGATGATGCCCAGCGTGCGGTAACACTCATCCACGGTGCTGACGACGACGCGGAAGCCGTACAAGTCCATCACCTCGAGGAAGCTCAAATGCTTGCGGCGCATCTTCAGGTAGATGCTGTATAGGTTCTTTTGCCGGCCAACGACGGCGCCGCCGATGTTTTCGTCGCGCAGCGCGCGGCTCAGTGACTGCTCGACCTGGCGGATCAGATTTTTGCGCTCGCCAGTGATTTGGTCGATGGACTTTTTCAGCACTCGGTAACGGTTGGGATAGCGGTTGCGAAAGCCCAGGTCTTCCAGTTCGGTGCGGATGCCGTGGATGCCCAGGCGCTGGGCGATAGGGGCGTAAATCTCCAGTGTTTCGTCGGCCACGCGGCGGCGTTTGGCCAGGCCCACGGCGCCCAGCGTGCGCATGTTGTGCAGGCGGTCGGCCAGCTTGACCAGGATGACGCGAATGTCTTGCGTCATCGCCAACAACAGCTTGCGGAAGTTCTCCGCCTGGGCGTCGGCCTTGTTGGCAAACTGCGCCTTGTCCAGCTTGCTGACGCCATCAACCAGCGCTGCCACATCACGGCCAAAACGCTGCTCGATATCAGCCACCGTCACCTCGGTGTCTTCAACGGCATCGTGAAGGATGGCCGCCATCAGCGTGACGTGATCCATGCGCATCTCGGCGAGAATGCGCGCCACCGCCAGAGGGTGGTAAATGTACGGCTCGCCAGATTGGCGAAACTGGCCGGTGTGCGACTCGGCGCTGTACTCGTAGGCTTCGCGCACCAAAGCCACATGCTCCTGCGCCATGTAGCTCTCGAGATGCGACGCCAAGATGTCGATGCCGTACTCGCGCTCGGCACCGCGCGTGCGTATAGCCGTGTTGATCCGCTCGAAAACCGCCATGGTTAAGGAAGCACTGATCTATTCGCGCGACTCGCGTTCGAGTCCTGAAAAACCCTGATGCAAGGCGGTCGGCGCAGCGCCGTAGTCGTCCTACGGCCAAGCCGGCCAACGCAGTCAGCAGGGTTTTTCAGGCCGAACCCCGAAGGGGCAGGGCCTTTCCGGCCCGCCGGCGGCGTCATACGTCGTTTGCATGGAATAACCATGCGGCTCTCCTCATTCCTTACCGGCGAACCGGAAAGGGCTCCGGCGCGACCGTGCGTATAGACCAGTGCTTCCTTCGCAGTATAGGCATGGTGCGGCAAGTAGGCACAAAAAAGCCCGCACGCGGCGGGCTTTTTGTTTATTCATCTGGGACTCAGGACTCGGGGCCGGGGTCCAGGTTCTGCAGTTCAACCTTCACCCGCGGTACGACGGGTAGGTCTTCTTCGTTGAGCACAGCTTTGTCGATGTGGCCGTCGGCGATTTCGCGCAGCGACACCACGGTGCTCTTGTCAGTGTCCCAATCCACATGGGCATTGGCGCCGCGCGCCAGTTGGCGGGCGCGCTTTGCGGCCACAAGGGTCAGTTCAAACTGATTGCCGATTTTTTCGAAGCAGTCTTCGACGGTAACGCGTGCCATATTTACGGTACTGGGCTGCGGGGAAAGGGCGCGGATAGTAACCAAAATGTCCGGTTTTGGCTAGATGCTTCTGGGGCAAGCCGTGCCTGTTCGGCGAGGACTGTCATTGCGAAGGATTCTTGCGCGTGAATAGACGCGCATATTTTTCGTCGCGTAGCGATGCCAAGCGACTGCGGCAATCTCATTGGGTGGCGGTTTCGTTGGCAAGATTGCCGCGCGCCTGCGGCGCTCGCAATGACGTCCGGTTTTAATCAGCGCTTTTGCGACATCCGCCGGGCGATGTCACCAGCCATGCCGTGCTCGGCCACGGCGCGCTTCAGGCGCTGGCTGCGGAAGATGGCGAACAGCTCATCCACGGCCTGGTCGAACTTGTCGTTGACCACCAAGTAATCGTATTCGGCCCAATGCGAGATTTCGGCGCAGGCTTGCTCCATACGCTGCTTGATCACCGTATCGTCATCCTGGCCGCGCTCGCGCAGGCGGGCTTCGAGTGCGCTGCGCACTGGCGGCACGATGAAAATACTCACCGCGTCCGGCGCCACCTGCTTGACCTGCCGCGCACCCTGCCAATCAATGTCCAGCACCACGTCACGGCCGGCGGCGCGCTCGATTTCGGTGACATCGCGGCCAGTGCCGTAGCGCTTGCCGAACACATCGGCATGCTCCAAAAAGCTGCCAGTTTCCACCATTTGTTCGAAGCGTTTGGGCTCGACAAAGTGGTAGTCCACGCCGTCTGTCTCCAAGGGTCGCGGCGGGCGCGTGGTGTAGCTGACGGAAAACACAACCTCGTGGCCGATGTCGGCCATGCGTTCGATCACCTCGCGAGTCAGGCTGGTTTTGCCGGCGCCGCTGGGCGCCGATACCACAAATAATGATCCGGTCATGCGCTGGCCTGCGATGTAAAGCGGCTCGGAACGCTGTTGTAACGCATCCCGGCCTAGTATGCAGCCATCTACTTCATGTGGCAGGGCGCACAGCCCGGCAAACGCTGCTGCCTGACCACGTGCTGCGCCAGTTTGGTGAATAAAACCGCTACGCTAGGCGTAGGTTTTCCCACCCAGACACAATGAGTAACTTGCAAGCCGGAACCGCGGCGCCCTGCAAAGTATCCGACGGCACAGGCCGAGTGGCGCAGCTCCTGCAACCTGGCAGCCGCGACCTCGGCGGGTTTTCGGTGCGGCGGGTATTGCCGCAACGCGGAGCGCGCAGCGTGGGCCCTTGGGTGTTTTTCGACCACATGGGCCCGGCCGGCTTCGCGCCTGGGCAGGGCATCGATGTGCGCCCGCATCCGCACATCAACCTGGCGACGGTCACTTATTTGTTCGAGGGCGAGATTCTGCACCGCGACTCGTTGGGCAGCGTGCAGCCTATTCGCCCAGGCGATTTGAACCTGATGGTGGCCGGCCGTGGCATCGTCCATTCCGAACGCAGCCCCGATACTTTGCGCGCCGCCGGCCATCGGCTGCACGGATTGCAGTTGTGGCATGCGCTGCCCGAGGCCGACGAGGAGACCGACCCGGAATTTCTACATTACGCCGCCGACGATTTGCCGCACACGATGGTGGGTGATGTGCCAGTGCGCGTCATGATGGGTGCGGCGTACGGCTTGCGCTCACCGGTCAAAATCTTTGCCGAGACCTTGTACGTGGAGGCCAACTTGCCGGCTGGCGCGCAATTGCCGCTGCCAGATGCAGCCGAGCGGGCTGTGTACGTGGCCAGCGGCGTAGTCGAAATCGACGGTACCGAAGTGCCCGAACACGCTATGGTCATTGTCTGCCCGGGCGATGCCACAGTTGTTGCAACCGCCGATGCACGCGTCGCTATCGTGGGCGGCGCGCCGCTGGGCGAGCGTTTCATTGAGTGGAATTTTGTATCTAGCAGCCGTGCGCGCATCGAGCAGGCCAAAGCCGACTGGCAGGCCGAGCGCTTCCCGACAGTGCCGGGCGACGAAGACGAGCGCATCCCGCTACCCGACAAGCCGTAGGTAGGCTCACACATGAAAGCAATCGCCAGCGCCACTGTTACGACAGACGGCCCGAATTATCGCCAAGCCATCAAAACAGGCCGGCATGAACTCGTGGCCGACGAGCCCGAAGCCGCCGGCGGGCAGAATGCCGGTGCGGCGCCGTATGGCTACATCCTCGCCGGCTTGGGCGCCTGCACCACCATGACGCTGCAAATGTATGCCCAACGCAAAGGCTGGGACTTGGGCACGGTGTCGGTGCGGCTCAAGTTGTCGAGTGACGACGCCGGCCATGCGCACATCCACCGCAAGCTCAAGGCCGACGGCTCGCTGGACGACGCGCAGTGGGACAAGCTGCTGGAGATTGCCGCCAAGACGCCGGTAACAAAAACGCTCGCTGGCGGATCGACGATCACCAGCGAGCGCGTTGATTAGGGCGCAGATAAGGGCTGGGCAACTCTATTCGATATTTTGCACCTGATTGCACGTAAGAGTCAATATTTCTTTTGCTTCAAACACTTGCTGACCCCCTTCGGAACCTAAGTACAAGTTAAGATACAAGGCTGGCGAAGATAGCGTCCTGCGCCAACTCCTCAAATGTAGAACTTTAGCGGCTGGCGCTTCGACCCGGCTGCAGAGCCCATGACCAAAACATCCCCAACTTTGTCTGCGAACCGAATAGTGACGGGAAGTCCATCGCTGTAGTTGCAAGCGTTGTAGTTGATTTTGGTGAGCCCCATTATGTCCGCAAGCACCTGCTTCATGCTGGGTGCCCCTCGCGTGCTACGACAGATCTGAATGGAGAGTGGGTTGGGGGTCTCGGGTCCGATGTAGCTGTCTATTCTCGGCGTGTAGCCCGTTGTCCAAAGCAGGGCGTTGTGGCGGTCTAGCTCGATCGCTGTACCACGCATCACTGGATAGTCACCTTCGCGAAACAACTTCGCGTCGCCCCCGGTGCTCTGAATCTTCACGGCCACCAAATTCACTTCAGGCGGCACGGCTGCACGAAACCCTTCCCACTCATCGTCAGAGAAACCGGCCTTTCCATGGATGAAGAGTTCGTTTGGCAGACGTCCGTGCTTCTCCTGAAAAGTCTCAACCACCTGCGTGACGAGATTCGTTGCCTCATTTGAGCTCAGATGACACTCAAACTTACTCGTACGCCAAGGTCCATTTGCTCCACGGAAGACGACTGCATCACCTTGGTTCAGAAACATTTGAGCCGCACAACAAACCAAATCCTTTGGGTCGTTCGGAATCGACTTGAAGACCAACCCTATGTAGCAGACCCCCGGGCGTACGTTAGCCAGCCGCCAAGGCGGCAGCGCTTGAGTCTTGTAATAAAGGCTGGTTGCTATGTTCCATGCCACGCTAGCAAGCGGCTGAATCTGACGCAGCGGATAACCCTTGGAATTGGAGAACTCTTCTGGAGCCAACGTGGTCTCGCGAAGAACCTGAGAGGGCTCTCCCAATCCGAGCAACCTCGCCTTCACCTGCCTGTGAAAATTTGGCACATCCCGGAATATCACTTCCTCAAGGCGCCGGTCGCCCGAGTTAAAGAGCGTCATTTGAGCGCTGGGTTCTGTTTGTTTTTTTTCAAACTCGCCCGGCGTCAGCTCTACCCCTGAACGCTTTGCTAGCGGCCTGCACCTCTGGAAGATGATTTCCGGCGCAACGAGTATCCAGACATCGACTTCCGCCTCTTCATTCTCCACATGATGTCGAATTGGTTCGACGTACAAATCGACCGTTCTTCGAACGGCTTCATGGATATTTAGCAGTCGCGTCGCACTGTCTACAGCTTTGCCGTCAATCTGCTTAGAAATGAACTCGCCCGGGTTTAGGCGAATCCCGAATGCCTCCTCTATTCCGGGAAACGCGGACAAGTGCAGACGGTGCTCTTTATCGGTTTTTTTACGAGGCGGGAGGTCAATATAGGCACCTGCTGAAATTACCCATCGACGTAAGTATTGCAGCCCTTTCTTGGTTCCAACAGCGCCAACAGTCACATCTCTCGGCGACCTAGAGCCACTCTCGGGGCCATAGAGGAAGAGCCCGTCCTTCGGGTGATCCGACTGCTGGCCATGACCAAAAGCCAGCAAGGGCTCAGGGATGAAATGCGTTTTGGGCTTGTTTCTGCGCATCAATCGGAGCTTGGTTCACCCTCATCATCTGAATCCAAGTAATCCCAAGCGCTTCCAAGCGTTGTTGGGTCGTCAGTATCAGCATTCTCATCCATGACATCAGTGTTTGGCGTAGTCGCCGGCACGATGAAAGTTAGGGGCTTGCCACCAAGCAAGATGTCAGCGCCTGGCCCAACGGAAAGGGGGATGTCGCCGTTCTCATCTTGCAACAGCGTGAGATAGGCCATCATGCAGCCATGCCAACGCTTATTCCTCCACGGCGTACAGACCTGTCGTCGTAGTTTGTGTTGACGCGAGGCATCGGGGATCACTTCTACGCCGTTATCGGTCGATCCAGAGGCGAAAACGATTCTAGGCTTGAGCTTGACCATTGGTACCGGCCACAGCTTTGGGATTGCTGTTGCGCCATACATCCATATTCTCCCGCCGACCTTGCCGTTAAGCGCGGCACGCCTACTAGATGGATCCTTGCGCCAGGTTACCTGTTTGCCCAGAGGAACAGCCTGGGGTGAAACTTGAAACCCTGGCAAATGGGTGAAATCGTACTCGAGCAGCTCCGCCTGACGACATCGTCTTTCCCACCCGGCGCGGATTAGAGTGACGACGATGTTTGATGCATCCCGCCGGGAAAGGCTTCGGCCAGAGTATCCAGACCTCATGAAGGCTTTGGTCTGAATGCGCTCTGCAGTCCGCAACCCAAAGGTCTGACCCAGTTCGGCTTCGATCTCCTCAGCCGTCGAGAACGAGTAAAGGCCAGAATCATGGGCTACTACCGGAAAATGACAGCGGCCGACGATTTCGTCTCGCCGCGTTGTTATTGACGCCCCATTTAGCGCCAAGTCATACAGGCTTTCGGGCCACTGCTTGATGGGCAGCCAGTTAGACGTCAGCCGCTCGTTTCTGATCTCAACACCGAGCGCCAATCGCCTCCGGTAGTCCTGCCAGGTGGAGCTGACCGAAGAGCCCCCCGCTTTCTGCACACCTTTTCTTTCAAGGTCGTCGAGCAAATCCGCAAGACCGGCTGCCCAACCAGCGTGAAACTTAATGTACTGCAGGCCCGCGGTTCCAAAACGCTTCTTGTGAACGCGAACGCTCAGCGGGATTATGAAATTTTCGTCACCAAGTGAGCGTCCCACCTCTTCGGCAATCTCGATTTCTTCTTCAACACCTCGCCGCGCAAGGGTCTCATCGCTGCAACAAAGCAGCATTTTCTGACTCCGGTCTCTCAGCGAGTCAGTAAGTTTGCGCCTCCACCGGTCGCCGCCGCCGAGATCGAATATGTCCGCGAAGACTTTATAACCTGCTGCCTCAAGCCGAGGCGCCAACCAAGTGACGAACTCATCATCGCCTGGAGTCGCCTTGCTTATAAACAGGGTGTCGCGGGCGGCGTGGTTCCGGATTGAGCTCTGCTTCGAAGTATCCATATTCCGCACCACTTACCGGAGGTCAGCTACTTTCCCTCTTCCAGCAGCACCGAGGGTGGCTGCTTAAGCGCAGTTGCGATCCGCTCAATATTGTCGATTGAGACGTTCCGCAATGATCGCTCGACTTCACTGATATACGTCCGGTGCAGATCGCAGCGCTCAGCGAGCGCTTCCTGCGAAAGCCCAAGCTCTAACCGAGCAGCCCGCATGTTACGGCTAAATACCCCACGCAGTTGGCTGGTTGCTGTGGACTTTCCCATGAAAGGAAAGTCGATGTTTGACGACTATACGTCTACAGACTATAAGTGACGACTACTGCAAGCTTAATGGGCCAATGCACTTAAAGACATTCCGGTCATTCTCTGTCACTGCCCTGGTCATCTCTTCGACCACCATTTCGGCAGCAGCCAACCAGTCCTCGGTGGAGGACGCCTTGGAAGCATTTCGCCTGTGGTCCTTGGGTATCGGTTCCAGCACGAGGCAGACTGACCTGATGACGTCCGCCCTCCCTCAGAGCGGGGGCAGCAGTCCAGAGGCGCAGTGTGCCCTGGCAACGATCACTGAGTTCGGCTACCTGAGCGACCACCCTGACCGCGAAGTCATTGACTCAGCACGCCGGGCCGCACGCAGTGATGTTGCTTGCCCGTTATTTCTAACCAAAGTCGTGGAGAACGCTCGTGACGGATACGACGAGGGTCGGCAATGGGCATTTGATGCCCTCTATGGAATGGCTTTGAACGGAAACGTTCAAGCTGCCGAGAGCGCCGCTCGGTTCATCGTTCAGAACGAGCGGCTTGCCCCCTATTGGCAACGCGGCGAATCTATGGATGCGCCAGACCGCCTGTACGAGGCAATCCAGCGGGCTCCTGATTCATCTCCATACAAGTGGCGAGCGCTTCACGGCTTTTGTCGCGCAGCCCGCTGGAACATGCACCAAGCCGATACCGGACCGGTCTGGATTCGTGACGTTTTAGAGGCTCACACCACACCAAATGAGCTTGACTTGCATTGTGCCCGGATGAAGGCGCTCAAGTTGGCAACCGCGTCAGACAAGGACCTGCGTCCAGCCCCGGACACCACAGACAACCGGATCCACTATCCGAGCGTCCACGAAGCGCTATTCGACAGACGAGAACGCTTGCGCCCGGACCTTAATGCGGTGTGGCCGGACTCCACCGTGCTGCGAGTCGGCGCACACCCGAATTCCGAACGCGCCCTCAGCCTTGTGTCCGGCGAATTCGTTCGGGTAGTTAGCGACTCGGCCACCAGCGTCGGCGGGGAAACGTGGGTCGAGGTCATGACCGCCGAAGTCGACAACACCTCCCGAAGTGACGGCGTCGCCGGTTGGGTGCCCCAAACTGCGCTGGTGCTGGGCGGCCAGTACCAAGCCAGCACAGAACGCGCGCGGGTACTGTTGCGAGAAGGAAATACGTCGTTGGCAATCGCGACCTTAGCGGTGATGGCATCTAAAGGAAATGCGCAAGCGTTCTACGAGCTAGGAATGGCGCCAAATCGCCTGGCCAGTGATCGTAGTCAGCGCGTTGCAGGCCGAACCGACCTGTCAGACCTTCATCTGTTCGATCAAGACTTCTTCCAACGAGCCGCGAACAGCGGTTATGGCCCGGCCCAGATGGAGCTCGCTGCCATACTCAGGGACCGTAACCTAGGCAACGCGGCGGATGTGGCTTACTGGTTCGGTCGCGCTTGGGTTGGTGGGCAGCAAAGCGCGCAAGCTCCTGCTCTCGAAAACGCACGACGGCTCCCTGCGGTATCCGTAAACGTCGCTTCAGCAAACCTACGGAGCCGCCCGACTACCGACTCCGATATCGTGGGCTCTGTGAGCAGGAATGCGGTTGGCCACCGACTTACTACACGAGGTGACTGGACCTTCGCGCTTTGGCCAAGCACAAAGGCACTGGCGTGGGTCTACACTCCGTTGACGACAGTGGCCCATGCCGGCGGCACCTTCCCGCCGGCACCTCCACCAGTGCCGGGACGAACGGTGTGCAGCACAAGGTGCAACAACGGCGACTGCTATCGCACCTATTCGGACGGCCGCCAGGTCCGTGTGCGGGCAAGGCAGGTCTTCGACGCCGCAAGTAGCCAGTGGCGATGGGACGCAGGGCCCTGTTGATCAGCTTCTTGCTCAAAACACCTGACCCTGCAGGTTGGGCATGAATGGCATTTTTTTGCCGAACGGCAAAAATTGGATTGTCAGGAATGCTTTTCTTGCCTCGCAGTGGTCGCCATTTAGCCCGGCGCGCTTGCCTCACTCATACCTGTTTGTGAGGCCAGCGACACCGGCAAAGGCATCTAGCGCTTCTCGTCAACTACATATCACTCGAACTTTGAACGGCGTCACCAACAAATAATCAGCGCCCCTGCGTATTGCGCCGACCTGCTTCGACATATTCCTGCTCGCGCAACCGCTGTAGTCAGTCAACAACCAGCCCAAAGCCGCCGACCGTTTCTCACTGTTGTACAACTTGTCGCTTGAGAGAGTGGCTTGACCCGCGACTTCGCCGTCACGCACCTCCAAGCCAAACAAAAAGGCCAACAAGGCGAAGCAGACACGCATATTGGCGACCTACTGCTTCTAGTGTGGTGCCTCGACCTGCAGAGCCGTCTTGGTCGTAGTCCCCCCGCGTAAACTCCGTTGTGGTTTAGAAGCACGGACAACCGCCAGCCCCAAACTGCCGTCAACTCAATCGTCTCGGAACTTCAGTTCATCTATGAGCTTCCTCGCCGAACGCAAATCCTTCCACGCCTCGGTGTCGCCGCCGCCAAGTATGGCCCGAACCCTTAATTGCCGAGCGAACTGTTTTTGGTCGGCAGAGGATGAACTAACCGCACGCAATCCGTGCAGCTTCTCAAACGCCTTGAGGTCGGCTTCACTGTCAGCGATCTCCTTCGATCGATTATCGTTTTCGGCTCTACGCTGACGTTCGCCTATCGCATCCGTCAAGGCTTTGTCCAGCAGCACGGTCAGGTCTGCGTGGGCATGTTCAAGTTGCCCCTTGGAAAGCATCTGTCCAAGCGGTTTACCAGTATCCAGGCCGTTCTTGTTTATCCAGTAGTAGCCGCCTACAGCAATCCAGTCAGCTGCCTCGGTGACACGTGATGCCCACTGGAGCACAGATTGCCGCTTGGTGTCGTGCCAGCCTTTTGTTGCCGTGATGAATCCGGCTCTGACAAGACGGGCATGAATCACCATCACCTCACTCCCTAGCAGCGTTGGCATTGTTTGATGTTTATGCTCAACACCTTCCGCGCGCTCGAGTTGCTCCCGAACGACTCGAACATTTCTGGGCTCGCTGCCTTCTAAGCCCGCCCTGACATGCTCGACGACGGTCTCAACATCAACCTCACCAGCTTCGAGAAAGTACGCCAATCGACGTAAGCTCCCTTTGGCTTCGTCGCTGCAGCTGTAGCTGGAATCCAGCTGTCGTTCAACAATCTTCCTCGCGTTCTCGCGTTTTGACAAACGCTGCAGATGCTCGGAGACCGTGCCCCAACGCTCGCGCGGCAACTTCTTCGGCAAGTCCCGTTCGGCGTGACCGGGCATTAACGTGAAGCGCGCCAGCGCGGATCCCACTTCCTGCGGCACCTGACTCAGCAGCTCCCCAAAGTCTAAGAATTGTTGTGCTGCCGACAGTGTCCTCCGGTACTTGTAGAAGTCCGATCGCTGCGTGGCCAGTCGTGATTCTTCGCTGTCAGTCATTTGGTTTCTCGATCAACTGCGACGCCGATATCGTGCATAAACCATAAGTATGAACAGGAAAGCCCCATCAAATCTGAGACTCGATCGAAGCAGCACAGAAGCGAATTGTCAAGCGACAATAAGCGCGCTAAGCATTTGATTAAGCGAGCTTAATTTTGGTTGACTCGACCTACGCCGAAATGCTCTTCTGAAAGATCATTGGCACCCCCCCTCGCAGCAAGGGTGGGAACCCTACCTCCCGGTGGATCGAAATTTCGAGGGAACTACAAATTAACCGACGCTGCTCATTGTCCTGAGCAGCGTCGCCTGATTCCTCCTGCGCAGCCAATTCAATCAGTCCGCAGCCAGCCCAAACCGGTCGGTCGGCTTCGGATGCAAAGCGGTCATTTGCCGGTTTTCACACAGCCTCAGCCCATTGCGGTCATTGCTTCAGATCAGGGATTGCAATTCGATATCCGGATTACGCAAGGCTTGCGCATTGACCTTCCTGCGCTGGTAGACGAGTTTCTTGCCTACCATGAAAGCTATGGGCAGATTGACCGCGTCCACGGCGATAAGATGACCCTCGCGCAGATAGAACACGGCGAATGCCTCGTCCCCGAGCTTGCCGCGAACGACCCGCTCATCATGCGCTTGGGACAAGCCCACCATCTGCAGGCGCACGTCATACTGATTCGACCAGAACCAGGGTGCGGCATCGTAGGGCCTGTCCTCTCCCGTCAGGGTCGCCGCCGCGGTACGGGCCTGATCGACCGCGTTGGCGACTGACTCCATCCGCTGTGTTTGTTCAAAGAAAAGATTTCTGTGGCGGGTGCAGTCACCGATTGCCAGGATTTCGGGATCGCTAGTGCGCGCATATTCGTCCACGAGAATACCGTCGTCACAAGGCAGGCCGGCGGCTTCGGCCAGAGCGGTTTCCGGTGCGATGCCGACCGAAACGAGCACAAGATCGGCCGGCACGGTCGTGCCATCGGCCAGTGTTACGCCGGCCACGTAGCCGTGGTCACCGGCCTCGAAGCCGGTGACCGCCGTGTCCAGGCGCACATCCACTCCGGCAGCTCGGTGCTTGGCATAAAAGAACGCGGAGATTTCCGGGCCTGTGACACGTTGCATGAGTCGCTCGGCGGCTTCCAGCACCGTGACCTTGAGGCCTGCCTTGACGGCGACGGCGGCCACCTCCAGGCCGATGTAGCCGCCGCCAACGATGACCAGACTTTTCCCCCGGACGAATTGTTCACGAAGGGCATCCGAGTCCGCCATGTCGTGCAGATAATGAAGG
>JAAFAL010000196.1 GCA_018222345.1 bacterium | reverse complement strand
CACTATACCTTTCGGGACCGGCTGCACAGCAAGACCGGAAGTAACGACTCGGGCTATTACAACCCTGAATACGATGCGCTACTGGCGCGTATCGCGTCGGAGAACGACGCGCAAAAGCGCAGCCAATTGATGGAGCAGGCTGAGCAGATGATCTTGACCGATTTGCCGGTCATGCCGATTTATTATTACGTGGCCAAGCACCTCAAGCAGCCTTATGTGGATGGTTGGGAACCCAACCTGATGAACCACCACTACACCAAGAATTGGCGGATTCTCAAACACTAATGGCTGCGAATACCCCCTCATCCTCCCGGCCCTCATCCGCCCTTCGGGCACCTTCTCCTGGCCCCCATCCGCCCTGCGGGCACCTTCCCCCGCAAGCGGGAGAAGGGCAACTGTGCTTCGCACTGATTATTGGGAGAAGGAAAGCTGTGATGCGCACTGTCTATGGGGCACCCCTGTTCAAGCCAGGGTCAGGCTCTTCTCACCGTGGGAGAAGGATTGGACATTTCACCTCTCCCGTGGGGAGAGGTCGAAATCGCTTGACGATTTCGGGTGAGGGGCGCCCATGCTGAAGTTTGCGATGAAGCGCTTGGCCGCCGCCGTGCCGACGCTGCTCGTATTGGTCACGCTAGCGTTTTTCATGATGCGCCTGGCCCCCGGCGGCCCGTTCGACCTCGAAAAGCCGCTGCCCGCCGAGGTGCGCGCCAACCTCGACGCCGCCTACGGCCTGGACAAGCCTCTGGTCGTGCAATATGGCCGCTACCTGTACAAGGCCGTGCAGGGCGACCTGAGCATGTCGATGGGGTATCCCGATCGCAGCGTCAATGAGCTCATCGGCGAAGCTTTTCCTGTTTCATTGCGGTTGGGCGTTTCAGCAATGATTCTGGCGGTGCTGATTGGCTCACTGCTCGGGATGATTGCCGCGCTTAAACAAAACTCGGCGACGGACTACAGCGTGATGACCGTGGCCATGACCGGCATCTCGATTCCCAACTTTGTGGTGGCGCCGTTACTGATTTTGGCGTTTGCCGTCGGCTTGGGCTGGCTGCCAGCCGGCGGTTGGACCGGCTCGTGGCGCGACATGGTGCTGCCAGTCATTGCGCTGGCGCTGCCGCAGGTGGCCTATGTGGCGCGCATCATGCGCGGCAGCATGATCGAGGTGCTGCGCAGCAACTATTTGCGCACCGCCCGAGCCAAGGGTTTACCCGGCCACCAAGTGATGCTCAAGCACGCACTCAAACCGGCGTTTTTGCCCGTGCTGTCCTATTTGGGGCCAGCCACCGCCGCCATCATCACCGGCTCGGTGGTCATGGAGCAGATTTTCGGCATCCCCGGCCTGGGGCGCTTTTTCGTCCAAGGCGCACTCAACCGTGACTACACGTTGGTGCTCGGCGTCGTGGTGTTCTACGGCGCGCTAATTATTGCCTTCAACTTTCTCGTTGACCTGCTCTATAGCGTGTTAGACCCCAAGGTCACCGCACAGTGACGCAGTCAATCGCCAGCCCGGACAGCACCGACCAAGTCGCCTTGGGCGCCGTTGGCACCGCAGTGGAAGAGGCCGTAGCAGGCCGCAGCTTGTGGCAAGACGCTTGGCGGCGTCTGCGCCGCAACAAGGCGGCCATGATTAGCTTGATCTTGCTAATCAGCATGTTGCTGCTGTGCTTTTTGGGGCCGTTGGTCGCGCCTTATACCTTTGATCAAGTCGATTGGGACAAGGTTTCGACTGCACCAAGCCTGTCCGACGGCCACTATTTTGGCACTGATGCCGTTGGCCGCGACTTGTTCGTGCGTACGCTGGTTGGCGGACAAATTTCCCTGCTCGTCGGTGTTGTGGCCACTTTGGTAAGCCTGATTATCGGCATCGCCTGGGGCGCCACCGCAGGCTACAAAGGCGGCAAGACTGACGCTGTAATGATGCGCATCGTCGATATCATGTACGCGCTGCCGTTCATGTTTCTGGTCATCCTGCTCATGGTCATGTTCGGGCGCAATATCGTGCTCATCTTTGTTGCCATCGGCGCCATCACTTGGCTTGACATGGCGCGTATTGTTCGCGGCCAAACACTGAGCTTGCGTAACAAGGAGTTCGTCGAGGCCGCGCAAGCCGTTGGCGTGCGCACCCGCCGCATCATCGCGCGCCATATCGTGCCGAACCTGCTGGGCATCGTCGTCGTCTATGTCACGCTGACCATTCCCCGCGTGATTCTTGTCGAGTCGTTCCTGAGCTTCTTGGGTTTGGGCGTGCAAGAGCCTTCGACATCGTGGGGTGCGCTGGTCAACGAGGGCGCGCGCGAAATGGAAACGAGCTGGTGGACGCTGGCGTTCCCGGCTGGGTTCCTGGCCTTGACCTTGTTCTGTTTCAACTTTGTGGGTGATGGCTTGCGTGACGCCCTCGACCCGAAAGACCGCTGATGTTGCTCGAAGTCGAAAACCTGTCCGTGCGCTTCGCCACCGAAGATGGCGAAGTCGAGGCCGTCAATGGCCTGAGTTTCGGCTTGGATGCCGGTCAAACCTTGGGCATCGTCGGCGAGTCGGGGTCTGGCAAGAGCCAGACTGCGTTGTCCATCATGGGTTTGTTGGCCAGCAACGGCCGTGCCACTGGCAGCGTGCGTTTCAACGGTCGGGAATTGATTGGCCTGCCGCCCAAGGCCATGAATGCCATTCGCGGCGCGCACATCGGCATGATTTTTCAAGACCCGATGACGTCGCTCAACCCTTATTTACGCATCAGTACACAAATGGCCGAGGTGCTAGTGCGCCACCGCGGCATGAACAAGCGCGAAGCTGTGGCCGAATCGGTAAAAATGCTAGATGCCGTGCGCATCCCCGATGCCAAAAACCGTGTGCAGCGCTACCCGCACGAATTTTCTGGTGGAATGCGCCAGCGCGTGATGATTGCCATGTCGCTGCTCACTCGGCCTGAGCTGCTGATTGCCGACGAGCCAACGACTGCGCTGGATGTCACCGTGCAGGCGCAGATTCTCGACCTGCTGGGCGATCTGCGCACCAAGTTCAATGTAGGCATTGGGATGATTACGCATGACC
>JAAFAL010000024.1:29967-30784 GCA_018222345.1 bacterium | reverse complement strand
ATGGGGGTCAATCGATTTGCCTTCTTTAACCACCTCATTGAACAAGGTGTAGAGATACTTGGCCTTGGCCGCTTGCTGCTCGCCAACGGGCAGGTTTTCAATCTCGAAGCTGCTCCACGACAAGCCGTAGTTGCTCTCGTTGCCGAAGGCAAACATCAGCACGCCAGGCACGTCCTTGTACTTGCGGACAATCTCGGCCATGTCACGCTTTAGCGTTTCGCGGGTGCGCAGGTCCGAATAGTCGGTGTTGGGAATCCACTTGCCGCCGACGTTGTAGCCGTAGCGGCCCATCAGCGGATTAACGACGGTCATGATGCCGTGCTCGCGGTGGATGTAGGTGATCCAGCGCGGCGGGATCATGCTGAAGGTGCGGATGGCGTTGACGTTCATCGCTTTCATCAGGCCAAACTCGTAGTCCAGCACCTTGCGGATGAAGTCGTCGGACTCGCCCCAGAGATTGTAAGTGTAGTTCTGGCCGCGCGGTGAGTAGCCCCACACCACGCCCTTGACGTAGAAGTCCTCACCATTGACGAGCAGCTTCCAGCCCATCGGGTCCTGTACCACTTCCACCTTGTCTGCCTTAGCGTGGCCAAGGCTGCTCACGGCCAGTGCGGCGCCCATCAAGAGCGCGCGTAACAAGCCAGTTCTCCCCATGAATAAAGCTCGCATCATTGTCGTGATTCCTTGATTTGTTATTTCACTTGCCATGGGGCGCTGTCGCCGGCCCCGCTCCGGACTCAATACGGCAGGCCATGTCGCCCACATCACGGTGCTGCCTGGGTGATGGAAACGTTGTCGATATCGACATCCGCCATAC
>JAAFAL010000024.1:0-29867 GCA_018222345.1 bacterium | reverse complement strand
CATCACGGTGCTGCCTGGGTGATGGAAACGTTGTCGATATCGACATCCGCCATACAGCCGGCCACCGCGCCACAGATGACGACGAACTGCACGGTGATGCCGCGTGTCACGTCATCCGATGTGGTCACTGTGTAAGGGCCGTAGCTGGTCCAACCCGCATTTGGTGCGTTGATCGATTCCAGCAGTTGCATGTCGGCCCCCGAGGCGCGCTCGGAGAAGAACTCGGCATTGACGAATGCGCCGTTGGCCACGGTGCCCTTGAGGTCAAAGCTGATGGTGATTTGCTCGTTGGTGCCAACAACGCCCACGCCAACAGATTCTTGCTTGAGAATCGGCGGCGCTGGTGCACCATTGGCCGGTGCCACAACCGTGGCGTTGGCCGAGAACGATCCCGAACTCGGGTCGGTGTTGGTCACGGTTGCCGTGCCACCGTTGGCAAAGACCATCCAGCCCGCGAAATCACCATTTTCGAGGCCACCATTCTGTGCCAGCTCAGCGCCCATGGCACCTCCACCCATGCCGCCTCCGCCACCACCCATGCCGGCGCCATCAGCAATCGTCAGGCTGACGTCATCGATGTCCACGGTACTGGCAACAGTGCCCATGTCGAACAGCACGCGGCGCTCCTGCATTTCTGTCAGCGCCGCCGCATCCAGCGTGAATTCGAAGGGCCGCCAATCGGTGGTCAGCGATGCTGTCCGCGTCTCGGCCAAGAACGAGCCGCCGTTGAGCCCGATGCCAACAACAATGTCGCGCACGACATTGGCCCGTGCTCGGAATGTCAGCAGGTACATGTTGGCCGGATCAATGGTCGTGACCTGGCTGAGGTTGGTGTCGAACACATTGCCGCCATCGTTGGCTTGCACGGTATAGAAGTTGTTGGTGGTGATGTCTCCAGCGTTGATCCACGGTGCCTTGTCGATCGCACTGGCCTGAAAATCGCCATTGGTGAGCAGTTCGGTGCCGTCGCCGCCCGCTACCGTCAGGCTGACATCGTCGATGTCCACCGTGCTGGCCACGGTACCCAGGTCGAACAACACGCGACGATCCTGCATTTCGCCCAGGCCGGCAGCGTCCAGCGTGAACTCGAACGACTGCCAATTGGTGGTCAGGCTTGCGCTTGCAGTCTCGGCAGTAAACGAGCCGCCGTTCAAGCCGATGCCCACCACAATGTCGCGGGCCACCGATGCGCGGGCCCGAAAGCTCAACACGTACATGTTGGCCGGGTCGATGTTGGTGACCTGGCTCAGGTTGGTGTCGAACACGTTGCCGCCATCATTGGCCTGCGCCGTATAGAAGTTGTTGACCGTCACAGCACCAGCATTGATCCAGGGGGCCTTGTCAACCGGGTCGGCTTCAAAGTCGCCGTTGGTGACTAGCTCGCCGACCGGTGCGGTGCCACTGAACCCGAAGTCGGTCAGCAAGAAGGTGAATGACTCGGGCGCGGTGTTGTCGGTTTCGAACAACAGGTCGGTTGCCGTATCCGCGTTGGGGAAGTTGGTGACCGGCACGACGACCTGGAACCAGCCATTGCCCAAGGGTGTCGAGAACTCCGAATCCATGAGGTTGATCTCCAGATACGGGTCAACACCGAGCAGCTTCACCCGGATCAGGTCGTTGTTCAGGTTCTTGGCCTTGAACACCAGCGATTCGTACTGGGCAGCAAAGCCGGCAGCAAAACCTTCGATGGCAAACTGCCCAACTTGGGCGCCGTAGCCGTTGCCTGTGGTCACGCCAAAAGCAGGGCTGAAGTCCATGTCGGTGGTGACGTTGTTGTCGAACGTCGAGCCCGAACCGAACGGATTGAAACCGCTGTAGTCCACCCCGAACACCAGGTCAACCATCTCGTCAGGGTCGCTGGCGTAGATCACATCGTCGGGGATGACGCCGGGATCGGCCGCACTGCGCAGATTGAAACCGAAATCTGTCAGCAGGAAGGTGAATGACTCCGGCGCGGTGTTGTCGGTTTCGAACAACAGGCCTGTCGCCGTCTCAACATTGCTGAGCATGGCAACGGGCAACACCACCTGATACCAGCCATTGCCCAGGTCGGTCGAAAAATCCGAGGTCGTGAGGTCGATGTCAACGTAGGGGTCGGAATCGAGCAACTTCACGCGGATCAGGTCGTTGTTCAGCCCCTTGGCTTTGAACACCAACTGCTCGTAAGCCTGCGCAAACCCGGGCGCAAAGCCCAGCAGCGCGTACTGACCCACCTGCGCACCGTAGCCGTCGCCGGTTGTTACGCCAAACGCCGGACTGAAGTCCTCATCGGTGGTGACATTGCCGTCGAACACCGAGCCCGAGCCAAATGGGCTGACTTCGGTGTAATCCGTGCCAAACACCAAGTCCACGGTCTCGTTGGGGTCCGAGGTGTAGATGACATCGTCGGGGATGATGCCAGGGGCGGCAACCGGTGGTGGGTTGTCGCCGACACCGCTGAAGCCGAGGTCGGCCAGCAGCATGCGGAATGGCGTCGCAGACGTATCGTCGCTCTCGAGCACGATGCCGTCGGCCAGCAGCAGGTCGTCGAAGATCGACAGTGGGATCGACACCTGGAACCAGTCATCACCGAGCGGCTCGGCATAAGTGCTGCTGGTGAGGTTGATGCGAATCGAATCCACGCCATCGAACAGGCGCACGAACAGCACCTGGTTCGGCAGGCCCTTCTGGCTTGCCTTGGCACTCCCGCCAGTGCCTCCGGCGGGCACACCTTTAACCTTGAAGTCTATGGTCTCAAATGCGCCGAGGAACCCCATCCGGAAGCCGGTCAGGCCAATCTGCGCCACATTTGCGCCATAGCCCGTGCCGCTGAACACGGATACCGCCGGGCTAAACGTTGCATCGCCAACAAAGTTGGTATCGATCACCGAACCCGATCCAAACGCCGTGACCTGCTCGTAGTCGTCGGGGATGGTCAGCGAGGGGTTGCCACTGGTCGAAAACAGCGAATTGTCGGGGTCGATGGCAACGTTGCCCCCGCCGCCGGCACCACCGCAGCTTTCAAGCTGCTCGATGTCGTCGTACAGGAAGGTCCAGTTGTCGGGGTCGGTGTTGGCCTGGCCGAGCACACCGTTGTCAAAGATCAAGGTGATACCAAACACGCTGCCGGGTACCGCTTGGTCGCTGAGGTCGTAGCAAAGCGATTCCCACGCGCCACTGCCAGTGTGTGACAGCACACGCTCGAAGCCGCCGCCGGGGTTGCCTTCTTCCTCCAACTTGAATGTCAGTGGCACCGCGCGGTCTGCAAACACACTGATGCGGAAAAACTCGCCCTGCGAGAAGTCGATGGGGCCACCCGGCACATTCAGGCGGGTGCCGCCGAACGGCTCGTCGGGAAACTTCTGCATCTGCGCGACGCGATCGCTGGTGTTGATGCCGTTTTGCTCGGGGTTGTCGATGACGATCGTCGCGCCACCATTGAAGTTGATGATCTCGGGCTGATCGCACAACACTTCGAAGTTGATCGGGTCGCAGAATCCCTCGGGAATTTCAGGCAGCGGTGTAGCGGCGGTGTTCTGAATAGCATCGGGGCCATCACCGTCCTCCACCACGCAGCCAGCCAAGGCCATCGCCGCGGCGGCAAAAACCATCGCCCGAATCAGGTGCATCGATTGACGTGCTTGCATACCGGAATCCTCCAAAATCTTGTTGTTGTGATCAGCAAGGCGCATCACGGTGCTGCCTGGGTGATGGAAACGTTGTCGATATCGACATCCGCCATACAGCCGGCCACCGCGCCACAGATGACGACGAACTGCACGGTGATGCCGCGTGTCACGTCATCCGATGTGGTCACTGTGTAAGGGCCGTAGCTGGTCCAACCCGCATTTGGTGCGTTGATCGATTCCAGCAGTTGCATGTCGGCCCCCGAGGCGCGCTCGGAGAAGAACTCGGCATTGACGAATGCGCCGTTGGCCACGGTGCCCTTGAGGTCAAAGCTGATGGTGATTTGCTCGTTGGTGCCAACAACGCCCACGCCAACAGACTCTTGCTTGAGAATCGGCGGCGCTGGTGCACCACTGGCCGGTGCCACAACCGTGGCGTTGGCCGAAAACGAACCCGAACTCGGGTCGGTGTTGGTCACGGTTGCCGTGCCACCGTTGGCAAAGATCATCCAGCCAGTGAAGTCGCCGGTTTCCAGACCACCGTTTTGCGCCAATTCAGCGCCCATGGCACCTCCACCCATGCCGCCTCCGCCCATGCCACCGCCCGCCGTACCACTGAATCCAAAATCAGTCAGCAGGAAGGTGAAGGACGCCGGCGCCGTGTTGTCGGTCTCGAACAGCAAACCGGTCGCAGTGGCCGCGTTACTGAGCTGCGCAACGGGCAACACCACTTGATACCAGCCGTTGCCGAGATCGGTTGAGAGGTTGGATGTGGTCAGGTTGATATCGACGTAAGGGTCGGAATCGAGCAACTTGACGCGGATCAGGTCGTTGTTGAGGTTCTTGGCTTTGAACACCAGCGACTCGTACTGCGCCGCGAAGCCAGCATCGAAACCTACGATGGCGAATTGCCCGACTTGCGCGCCGTAGCCGTTGCCTGTGGTCACGCCAAACGCGGGGCTGAAGTCGGCGTCGCCGGTAACGTTGTTGTCGAACGTCGAGCCTGATCCAAATGGCTCAAAACCGGTGTAGTCCACGCCAAACACCAGATCGACCATCTCGATAGGGTCGCTGGCGTAAATCACGTCGTCGGGAATCTGACCCGCAGCCATCGTCGCGCCGGAACTGAAACCGAGATCCGTCAGCAAGAAGGTGAAGGACGCCGGCGCGGTATTGTCGGTTTCAAACAACACACCGGTCGCAGTGGCCGCATTGCTGAGCTGCGCAACGGGCAACACCACTTGATACCAGCCGTTACCGAGGTCGGTTGAGAAGCTGGATGTCGCCAAGTCGATATCGACATAGGGGTCGGAATCAAGCAACTTGACGCGGATCAGGTTGTTGTTGAGGTTCTTGGCCTTGAACACCAGCGAATCGTATGCAGTGGCAAAGCCGGCATCGAAACCAACGATTGCAAACTGGCCGACTTGCGCGCCGTAGCCATCACCAGTCGTCACACCAAACGCCGGGCTGAAATCGGGATCGCCAGTTACATTGTTGTCGAATGTCGAGCCTGATCCAAACGGCTCAAAACCGGTGTAATCCTCACCGAAGACCAGGTCAACCATTTCGCTGGGGTCGCTGGCGTAAATCACGTCGTCCGGGATGACACCGGAGTCGGCAGGCATAAACGGCGCCCCGGCATCTTCACCCGTGAATACGCGCACCCAATCCACTTCCATCGTGGCAGGCAGCGGCGTAGCTGCGTTGGGCGGGCCGGGGAAATTGCCGCCCACGGCGACATTCAACAGGATGTAGAACGGATGGTCGAACGGCGCGGGAAACGCCCCGCCGGTGCTCGACCAGGAATTTTGCACCGCATACAACTGGCCATCAAAGTACCAGCGAATCTCGAACTCGTCCCACTCAACGGCGTAGTTGTGGAAGTCGGCAGTAACGTCTTCCGGCGCCTGCATTTGCACGGACGCCGACTGGTTGTTGGGGAATTCGCCACCAAAATGAATGGTGCCGAAAATGTTGTTGCCACCGCCGGCACCACCAGGGCCAGGCGTGCCACCCAGGTTGACGGCTTCCATGATGTCGATCTCGCCAGAGGCCGAGAAGCCGCCGTAGGTATCAGACTGCGGGAACATCCAGAATGCGGGCCAGATGCCCTGACCGGCTGGCAATTTGATGCGCGCTTCGATACGGCCATATTGGACGTTGATGCGGTTTTGGGTGTTTAGCCGTGCCGACGTGAAACCAAACGTCGTTTCGTCGCCGGCGGCATTGTCGGCCACGACAATCTCGCGCTTGGCCTCGATGATCAGCTTGCCGTCCTCAAGCCGCGCGTTGTCGGGCTGGTACCACTGCAACTCGTTATTGCCCCAGCCCGATGGCAAGCCCTGCTCTGCACCGTCGCCGGTGGCGAAGAACCAGGTTTCTGGATCGAGTTGGTCACCATTGAATTCATCACTCCAAACCAGCGTCAGTAAATCACCGTCGTTGACCTGGAAGGTATCCAGCACCGTGAGTGTCGGGCTTTCGGTGTTCACGTTTACGGTGTTGGTCGTGTCGGCAACCGGAACATCGATGGACTGAACGTCTGCAAGGGCATCGGCGTTCTCGCCACCGGACTCACAAGCGGCCAACGCGCCGACTGCAAACAACAACGCAGCGCCACGCAGCAGGCCTCGCGCACTAGGAATCATCATGGTGTCACCCTCACGGCGTTTAGTGTTTTTTTGATTGAGATTGGCAGGACGCTTAGTCGCCGTACCCCGCACTTGCCCGCTGTGGGCAAATACAGCGAATACGCTGGCGCTAGCGCGCCGCGCTGTCGTCATCGCGGTGGCGTTACTGAGCCACCTGTTGGCACCTGGAGCCATGCTTGTCGTCCTCGCTGATTGATCTTGTAATGTTGTCCAGCGCTGTCATTCGTATCACTCGAATGTCAGCGCTGTCAATTATGGCGCAGCCGCATGGCGCAAGCATTGCCTGCACGGGAGATTAACAAGCGCCAATGGTGTTCGGCAGCCATGAATTCAACCGGCCACCCAAATGCGTAGCAGACACCCGTAAAAGCTTGTTTTCAGGTGCCTCTGGCATCAATTTCCTGTGACGTGCTGCCACGCGAATCAGCGCCAATTTCCCAACCAAAAACCATTCGTCGGGAATCGCCTGCGCGCCACCAGCAATGGTTTATGTGGCCGTAAAATCCGCAGCAAGGCTTGCCGCATTTGTGCAATGCGGCATAGCACTACGGTGATTTCACAACGTCGATAACCGCTTTGGGCGAACGATCAACTCGAAACAGGCCCCAGTGCTTTTCGGCGCCTAGCGGTTCGTTCGGGTTGCCCTTCCAGGGTTCGTCAAAGGCTTCGAAAAAGAACACCGTCACACTGGACGCCGCGGCCCATTGCTCAATTTCGCGATAGTAACGGGCTTGCGCCGCCTCGCTGGCGCGGTCACCAAACTCGATGGCGGTGCTCGCCCAGCCAGCTTCGAGAATGGCAATCGGCTTGTCGGGCAATGCGGCTCGGACGCGATCAATATTGTCGATCGTATAGGCCATCGCCTCATCGATCGACTTCTCCTCCCATGCCGGATAGGTGTGGACGCCGATGATATCGACTGCGGCAGCCAGCTCTGCACCATCCTCGTACCACCACACGTAGTTCTCGGCCACAGTCACCGGTTGCTCGACTGCCGCCTTGACCTGCCGAACATACGCAATCACCTGCTCGACCGGCACCATGTGGTCATTCCAGCTCACCAGCGCCTCATTGCCAACGTTGATGGCAACGACGATGTCGCCGAACTGGCGAGCCAGCGCGACACCCCGCTCGACTTCCTGTTGGTTGGCGATTCGGTTGGCGGCAAGCTCCCGTTCCGGTATCGGTTCGTCCAACCACGGGCAGCCTTCGTGGTTACTGAATTCGGCCTGCAGCCACATGCCCAGCATCACCTTGATGGGTAGTTTGTGCTGCTTGATCAGCCGCAACGTGGTCAGCGAGTTTTCGCCAGCGTCATAAACCCGAATCAAACCGAAACCGTGATCGACCAGAATGCGCAGGTCTTCGAGAATCTCCGCATCGCTGGGGTTCACGGCGCCGTCACCGCGATCCGGGTGCTGGCCCTCGCGAAACCCCGAATAAGCCACCGCCATCACCTGCCCTGCGATCAGATCTGCCTGTGATTGTTTGAACGCCGGGCTGGCGACGTCGTCTGGAGTACTGTCATTCATGTTGCAGGCCGTGAGTCCAAGGACAATTGTCAGAACAAATAAGGGCTTTACTGTTTTCACCGTGCACCTCTCATGCGTGCAAGCAGAATTGGGTTTGCAGTTCGGCCGCCGAGCTTCCGCCAATCCAAGCGTGGAACTCACCGGGCTCGGTGCGCAGTTTCAAATCACGGCCGTAGAACGCCAGGTCGTCGGCCAACAGCGTGAATTCGACCGTCGTCGATTCACCTGGGCGCAGGCGCACGCGCTGCCAGCCCTTGAGCTCACGTACTGGCCGCGTGACGTTACCGACCACATCACGCACGTAGAGCTGAGCCACCTCCTCAGCCGACACCGCACCGGTATTTTCTAGCTGGCAACTGATCACAACCGGCTCATGCATCGCCGGGTTGGGGTTGCTCACCGAGATGTCGGAATACCGAAAGCTGGCGTACGACAAACCAAACCCGAACGGGAACTGCGGGCTGAAATGCACATCCAGATGAAACGCTGTCATGCCCAGCGACGTTTGCGGCGCGCGAGCGTCAATGTCGTCGATATGGGCAATGGTGTCGTCCGACGGCGGCTTGCCGGTGTTCTTGTGGTTGTAATACAGCGGAATCTGACCGACCACCCGAGGGAAGGTCACCGGCAGTTTGCCTGACGGCGAGACGACGCCGAAGAGCAGATCGGCAATTGCCGGGCCACCCATGGTGCCCGGGTGCCACGCGTACAACAGCGCATCGACCTGATCCAGAATATTGCCCAGCGTCAACGGCCGCCCGGCCATGACCACGGCAATCACCGGCTTGCCGGTGCCACGCACGCGACGGACCAGTTCGGCCTGCGCACCGGGCAAGCAGATGTCGGCGCGCGAGTGCGCTTCACCCGACAAGATGGCGTCCTCTCCGATCACCAGCACCGCGGCATCAGCCTGCTCGGCCAGTTTCACCGCTGCCTCGAAACCGCCATGATCACGGCTACGCGCGCTGTCCAAGCCCGGCGCATACAAGACGTCAAACTTGCCCTGCGCTGCGTCGCGAAGCGATTGCAGCGGTGTCACGCTCAAGGCGGCGTCACCGTCGAACACCCAGGTGCCCATTTGCTCATAGGGGTCGTCCGCGAGTGGTCCGATCACGGCGATGGACTTCAATGAATTGCTGTTCAGCGGCAAGGCGCCGCCGTCATTTTTAAGCAGCACGCTGCCCTGAAGCGCCACTTGGTATGCCGCTTTCCTGGCGTCGGAATCAGCAATGGGCCGAAGCGTTGCGGTATCTGTCGTGGCCTGCTCGAACAAACCTAGCCGGAACTTGACGCGGAGAATATTTGCCACAGCTTGATCGACTTGGCCCAAAGCAACCTCGCCAGCGTCAACCAAGCTGTGCAGGTGCTCAAAATAGGCGTCGCCCTGCATTTCCATGTCCACTCCGGCCTGTGCTGCCTCGTAGGCAGACTCGCGATCATCAGCCGTCAAACCGTGAATCGCCAGTTGCCGAATGGAATCCCAGTCGCTGACGACAAAGCCATCGAAGCCCCAAGCGTCACGCAAAACGCCATTGACCAGTCGCGCGTTCGCCGTGGCTGGCACACCGTCGATGTCGCTGAACGATGTCATCAGGCTTGCGACTCCTGCATCGACAGCGGCGTGAAAGGGCCGCAAGTGCACATTGTGCAATTCGTTTTCGGGCACATTGGTGGTGGCGTAGTCGCGGCCACTTTCGGCGGCGCCATAACCCACGAAGTGTTTGGCGCAAGCTGCGATGGCACCCGCAGCAGCGAGCGCGCGGCCTTGAAAGCCCTCGACCATTGCGGCACCCAGGGTGCTACTTAGCATCGGGTCTTCGCCCAGGCTCTCGGCAATACGCCCCCAGCGTGGGTCGCGGGCGATATCGACCATGGGTGCGAAGGTCCAGTTGATGCCGTGGCTGGCGGCCTCGCTAGCCGCGATGCGTGCACCCTCGCGCACGACATCCGGGTTCCAACTGGCTGCCTGCCCCAGCGGGATCGGCATGACGGTCTTGAACCCGTGGATGACATCACGGCCGACCAACAACGGAATACCCAGGCGGCTGTCATGCACAGCAGTGCGCTGCAAAGCGTTGACGGCGTCGACATCTACCACATTGATGATTGACCCCAACGTGCCACCACGAACACGTTGCGCCACTTCATCGGGCACGCCTTGGTCACCCACATTGAGCTGGCACATTTGGCCGATCTTTTCGGCCAGCGTCATCTGTGCCAGCAAAGCTTGCACACGGTCTTCCAGCGCTTGTTCTGTTTGGTTCGAGTCCACCAGTTTTTTGCCAATCTGTGGTGATGTCTTGGTGTTGCGCATGGGCCTGCGAGCGGACCTCTAACACTGGCCAGCATCAGTAGCGCAGCAAACTTTGCTGCTTACCCTAGCGTGTTTGACAGCGTTGTCAAACTACTTCACGATGATCGTCCATGCGCGGCATCGGATAACAACAATGAATCATGCGGCCCACGCTACTACAGCGCCCGAAGATCGCGTTCCACACCTAAAAAAGTTCGTTTATGGGGTTGGCGCCTTCGTCAACAACACGCTGGCGGCCGCCATCGGCGGCATGATCATCGTGCTCAACCTTGGCCTGGGTATGTCACCCGCTCTGGTCGGCCTGCTGGGTGCGCTGCCGCGCCTGACCGATGCACTCACCGACCCGCTGATGGGTTATGTGTCCGACAACACGCGCTCGCGCTGGGGGCGCCGCCGGCCCTATATCTTTGTCGGCGCCATCGCCGCAGGCTTGGTTTTTGCCTTGCTGTGGCAACTGCCCGCCGGCAAGAGCGAGGCGTTTTATTTCGTCTGGTTTTTGACCGGGTCGATCATCTTCTATCTGGCCTATACGGTGTTTGCGACGCCATGGGTCGCGCTGGGCTATGAACTGACCCCCGACTTTCACGAACGCACGCGGCTGATGGGCACGCAGAATTTCATCGGCAGCCTCGCGTACATGGTGTCGCCCTACTTTCTGGCCATCATGTACATGCCGCAGTTCGGTGATGTGGTCACGGGCGCAAGCTACCTAGCCATCATTATCGCGGTGGTGGTCATCGGCCTGGGTATCCTGCCAGCCATCTTCCTGCGTGAGCGCTTCATCGACGCTGCTGATCACAGCGGCGAGCCGAAACGCACGATGGGCGACTTCGTCAAAAGCTTTGTCAGCGGGTTTGCCATATCACTCAAATTTCCACCATTTCTCAAGCTCTGTTTGGCCACCTTTATGGTGTTCAACGGCTTCATCCTGATCGCTTCATTCCAGCCATACGTGATCATCTACTACGTATTTGGCGGTGATCAGGAAGCCGGCTCGGCCTTCGTCGGCCATGCCGGCTTGTTGCAAGCGGTGTGTTCGCTGGCCGTAATCGCACTTATCACCTGGTTGGCCACCCGAATCGGCAAGCGCAAAGCGTTCTTCTTCGCCATCGGCGTCTCGATGGTGGGTTACATGCTCAAGTGGTTTTGCTACACGCCCGATAACCCGTGGTTAGTCCTGCTACCTGCGCCACTGATGGCATTCGGGCTGGCGGGTTTGTTCACCCTGATGTCGTCAATGATTTGCGACGTGGTCGATGTCGATGAACTCAACACCGGCGAGCGCCGTGAGGGCATGTACGGCTCGATCTTCTGGTGGGTGGTCAAGCTGGGCATGTCGGTAGCGATTGCAGGCGGCGGCGTCTTGCTGGTCGCGACTGGGTTCGATGAACAACTGGGCGCCGATCAAACACCTCGCGCAATCGTACTCATGCGCTTTTTTGACGCCTTTGTGCCAACCGTGGCGTCCGCAATCGCGATTTGGGCGGTCGTGCGATATGACATTACCGAAGACTCGGCCACCGAAGTGCGTGAACAATTGGAGGCGCGGCGGGGGGTTGTTTAGGCGGCGCATGGACCTCATTCCGGCGTAGGCCGGAATCCAGTGGTCCGGACTGGGCTCATCACTTGTCGGGCTCCTGCCCTCCAAGCCCCTACCGCCGTCCGGCCCGCCTTCCATGGCGGGCGTTCGCCGCGCACACGAGCAATGCTCGTGTTTGCATAAGCGCGGCTTACCCAGTATTCCGCATCCCCGCGGCAACGCCATTGATCGACCGAAGTAGGCCCTCCAACCACCGCGGGTCATCCGGCTGCTCGCGGCAACGGCGCAGCAGTACGGTCTGGATCTGGTTGATGGGGTCCAGGTATGGCCGGCGGCGTTCCAGCGAGCGAGCCAGCATCGGGTCCTCGCCTAGCAAGTAATCATGCCCGGTGATTGCCAGAATTTGCTCGCAGGTTCTGTCGAACTCGGCTTCGATTTCGCCGAACACGCGCTGCGCTGTGTCCTGATCTTCGGCGAGTGCCATGTACGCACGCGCCAAGCCCATGTCGGCCTTGGTCAGCGCCATCTGGATGTTGTTTAGAAAGTTGGCAAAGTACGGCCAGTCGGCGGCCATGCTGCGCAGCGTATCCAGGGCGTTGTCGTGCTGTGCGTGAAAGTCTTCCAGCGCAGTGCCAACACCCAGCCAGGCCGGCAATGTGTGGCGTGACTGTGCCCAGGCAAACACCCACGGAATCGCGCGAATGCTGTACTTGCCGCGGTCGGCCTTCTTCCGGTGGCTGGGGCGGCTGCCGATGTTCAAGCCGCCGATTTCTTTCACCGGCGTGGCGCTGTAAAAGTAGTCGTAAAAGCCGTCGGTGTCTTCGGTGAGCAGGCGGTAGTAGGCCTCGCCTTTTTCAGCCAGGAATGCCATGGCATTGATGTGCGCATCCGGCACGGCATCGCGGCGCAAGGCATGGCCCAGCACGCCGGTCATGCCCACGGTGAGTTCGTAAACCGCAGTCTCGGGGTTGTTGTAGCGGTAGAAGATCATCTCACCCTGCTCGGTGAACTTGATCCGCCCATCAACGGTATCCGCAGGTTGCGACAGTATCGAGTTGTGCGTCGGCCCGCCGCCACGGCCCACGGTGCCGCCGCGGCCATGGAACAACATGCTCTCCACGCCGTGGCGCTTGCACAAATCAGTCACGCGCAACTGCGCCTGGTACAAATTCCAACTGCTGGCGAGGATGCCGCCATCCTTGCAGCTATCCGAATAGCCCAACATGATTTCCTGCAAAGGCTCACCGCCCTCACCGGTCATGCCATCCAAAACAGCGCGATAGACCGGCAAGCTGAGCAGCGCGTCCATCACCGGCTCGATGCGTTCCAGGTCGGCGATGGTTTCAAACAGTGGCGACACGCGCATCGCGGCAAACCACGTGCCGTCTTCACGCTTGCCGGCTGCGCCAAAGATGGTCGCCAGCGTCAGCACTTCAAGCACATCGCTGGCGGTGTGCGTCATCGAGATCACGTAGGCGCCAAAGGTGTTGCTTCCGAACACCGTGCGCGCCTCGCGGATCATCGCAATCGGGTTGAGCACATGGCGCACGTCTTCACTAAAGAACTCCAGCGGCGGTGCCTCGGGTGGTTGCTCCAGCACCTTGGCCAGCAACGCGACGCGCGCGTCTTCGTCCAGCGCGGCGTAGTCATCACAGACCTTGGCCTCGCGCAGCACGGCGTCGATGGCGTCCTCGTGGCGCGGCGACTCTTGGCGGATATCCAGCGGTGCCAGCGCGAAGCCATAAGTTTCGGCCAGGCGGATCACATCCGTGAGGTGCCCGTTGGCGATGTCGTCATCACCATGGCCGATCAGCGATTCGCGGATGGTTTGCAGGTCGGCCACGAAAGCCTCCGCCGATTCATAGCCACCGGGCGCACGCTTTGAACGCGGGGCGCGGTTCTCCAGTTCGTTCTGCAACTGCGCATGCTGCGCCACCAGCCGCTCGCGGATCATGAATAGCTTGCGCCGGTACGGCTCGGCGGCAAAGCGCTCAGGCGGTGCGCCATGGCGGTGGATGTAGCTGGCTTCGTCGGCCTGCAGCGATGCCTCGAACGCCTCACTGGGTTTACACCAGCGGCGCGACTGCGACAGCGCATCCATCAACTTGCTGATGTGGCGCAGGTACAGGCTGAGCACCTCGCGCGCCTGCATCCGCAGCGCAAACCAGGTGGTGTTGACGGTGACAAACGGATTGCCGTCGCGATCGCCGCCGACCCAGGAGCCAAAACGCAACACTGGTGGGACGCGTATCGGCGCGTCGTACTGGCTGCCCAGCGCGCGGTTCAGGTTGCGATACACCGTCGGCGTCGCCTCAAAAATGGCCTGGACGAAGTAGTGCAAGGTGTTGCGAATTTCGTCCTCGGCCGTTGGCCGTTTGGTGCGCAGCTCCTCGGTTTTCCACAGTGTTTGAATTTCCAGCCGCAGCTTGTCGTTCAGGGCGGCATCGTCGCTGTGTTCAAGCTCGTCGTTGAGCACAAAGATACGACGCAGGCATTCCATCACCGTACGGCTCTTGGCCTCGGTGGGATGGGCCGTGAACACGGGCTGGTACCAAAGCTGGCCCAGCAGTTTCGACAACGACTTGGCGTCCAAGCCATCATTTTTCAGTTGACGCAGGCTGTGATCAAAACTGCCCACCCACAACGGGCCACCACTAGCCACCTGCCGGCGCCGCGCGCGGTGACGGTAGAGCTCTTCGGCCACATTCACGAGCTGGAAGTACAAAGTGAACGCGCGGATGACCTGGATCAGCGTCTCGGCATCCAGCGCCTCGACCTGCTCGGTCAGTTGCTGGCGCAAAGCCTCGACATCATCGCCATCCTCGGGGCTACGCAGGCGGATGTAGCCCGTGCGCAATTCCTCGACGACCTCGAACACGCCGGGGCGCGCATGCTTGGCGATGACGCTGCCCAGCAGTTTGCCCAGCAGTTTGACGCGGGCGCGCAGGGCGAAATCTTCGGGGTCCATGACCGGAACTTCATTCATCTGTGCGCTTCCTTAACGTTCATCTCCAGCGCAGCGCCGGGATCTTCCTCGCCCACTGCGCTAATCGGGGCTTCGGCCGGCGCTGCGGGCGGGTCACCAGCGGCCAAAGCGCACGCGCGCTGCGCGGCAGCAGTCACCGCTGCCCAGTCGGCATCGGCCAATTGCTTCGGCGTTACCAGCCAACTGCCACCCACACAAATAACATTGGGCAGTTTGAGCCAGCCCTGCAGCGTATCTTCGCGCACGCCGCCCGTAGGACAGAAGCGCAGATCGGGCAGCGGGCTGGCCAATGATTTGAGCAAAGCCATACCGCCTACGGCCGCGGCGGGAAAACATTTGAGCGTGTCGTAGCCGGCGTCTGCTGCCGTCATTGCCTCACCGGCCGTAGCAACGCCAGGCAACAAGGGGATGGGGTGCTCGGCATCGCGCAATGCAGGCGTCAGCCCGGGCGATACGGCGAATTGCGCACCGACATCGGCAGCGCGCTGTACGTCTGCAGGTTTGCGCGCCGTGCCAATACCGACGACTGCGCCATCGACACGCGCCATGGCCTGCACCACATCGAGCGCGGCATCAGTCCGCAACGTGACCTCTAGCACCGGCAGCCCACCAGCAACCAGCGCTTCGGCCAGCGGCACGGCATGGGCGACATCTTCGACCACTAGCACCGGAATCACCGGCGCCTGTTGCAATAGTTCTCGCAAATTCATGCGGTAGCCTCCTCCAAAGGTGGAAACACCGTGCAAGCGCCCTGCTCGGCACCGCTGACGGCGGCGCGCTGTGCCACGAACAGTTCGCGGCCAAATCCTTGCGTGCTGCTCGTAGCCTCTTCCGCATTCACCGGCAAAACCTCGCGGGCTTCCCAGGTTGCGTCATCAACGAGCGCTTGCAAACGGCCGGTCTTGGCATCTACTCGAATCACATCACCATCCCGCAGCTTGGCCAGCGGCCCGCCGTGCGCGGCCTCGGGCGTGACATGGATGGCGGCCGGCACCTTGCCCGATGCGCCAGACATCCGCCCGTCGGTGACCAGGGCCACTTTGTAGCCTTGGTCTTGTAGCACGCCCAGCGGTGGCGTCAGCTTGTGCAGTTCGGGCATGCCGTTGGCGCCGGGGCCTTGCCCACGGACGACGGCTACAAGGTCACCATTAAGTTCATCATTCTGAAACGCCTGTTGCAATTGGCCTTGGCTTTCGAAAATGCGCGCCGGCGCCTCGATGACATGCCGATCCTCGGCCACAGCAGACACTTTAATGACTGCACGGCCGAGGTTGCCGCTGAGCAGGCGCATGCCGCCAGTCTTAGCAAATGGTGTGCCAGCAGGGCGCAGAACGGTGTCGTCGCCGCTGCTTGTGGGCGCATCACGCCAGGCCAAGTCGCCACTGTCGGCCAGATACGGCTCCTGGCTGTGGCCCATCAAGCCTTGGCCAGTCACAGTCGCAATGTCGCTATGCAGTAAACCGGCCTCTATCAATTCGCGAATCAAATAACCCATGCCGCCGGCGGCGTGGAAATGGTTCACGTCGGCACTACCGTTTGGATAGATGCGGGTCAGTGCCGGCACCACCGACGACAAGGCGTCGAAGTCCGCCCAGTCAACAATGCAGCCAGCCGCGCGGGCGATAGCAACGATATGCAGCGTGTGGTTGGTGCTGCCGCCCGTGGCCAGCAGCCCGACAATGGCGTTGACTATGCTGCGCGCATCAACCAATTCGCCAAGCGCCAAATGCTGCTGGCCAACCAGCTTGGCAGCCTGGCGCGCCGATGCGGCTGTAAGCGCGTCACGCAGCGGCGTGTTGGGATTGACGAAGGCCGCGCCGGGCAAGTGCAGGCCCATGACCTCCATCATCATTTGGTTGGAATTGGCGGTGCCGTAAAACGTGCAGGTGCCGGCACTGTGGTAGCTCTTGGATTCAGCCTCTAGCAATTCATCGCGGCCGATCTTGCCTTGGGCGAATAATTGCCGCGTCTTGGCCTTTTCGTCATTCGGCAGCCCGCTGGGCATGGGGCCGGCGGGCACGAACACGCAGGGCAGATGGCCGTAACTCAGCGCGCCCATCAGCAGACCGGGCACGATCTTGTCGCACACGCCCAGGCACAGCACCGCATCGAACATGTCGTGGCTCAGCGCAATGGCGGTGGCCTGGGCGATGACATCACGCGAAAACAGGCTGAGTTCCATGCCCGGCTGGCCCTGGGTGACGCCGTCACACATGGCTGGCACACCACCGGCAAATTGCGCCGTGGCTCCTGCCTCGCGCGCGGCGGCCTTGATGATGGCCGGATAGCCTGCCAATGGTTGGTGGGCAGAGAGCATGTCGTTGTAGGCCGACACGATGCCGATATTGGAGATACTCAGCCCCGCTAATGCGGGCTTGTCACCGGCTGCCGCCGCAAAGCCGTGGGCAAGATTGGTACAACCCAGCCGCCCCCGCTGGGCACCGTCGCGGCGCATGGTCGCGATCTTGCGCAGATATTCATCACGCAAGCCGCCACTACGGCGCTTGATTCGCTCGGTCACCTTTGCGACCGTTGGGTGCAGGCTCATGAGCAGTCCTCGTGAGGGTAAACAGAAATGCTACCGATATTTTGACAGCGCTGCCATGCATGCAGGCACAATACTCACCGCTAACCAACTCGGGAATTCAAATGACGAGCAGCAATACCTTCGACATGGTGATATTCGGCGGTGCGGGTGACTTGGCCACACGCAAACTGTTGCCCGCACTGTATCACCTGAACAAGGACGGCCACCTACCCGGTGGCAGCCGCATCATTGGTGCCGGGCGCAGCGCTATGTCGCAGGCTGAGTTCACCGAACATGTCGCCAAGGCCTGCCACGACTACGTGCCCGAAGCCGACATGGACGACCATGCGCTAGAGGCTTTTTGCAAGCGCATCGACTACGTGACGGTTGATTCCGGCGACCCCAAACAATTTGACGACTTGGCCGCAACACTGGGCAAGGCTGGCGACGAACGCACGCGCATCTATTTTTTGGCCACCAAGCCGGCGCTGTTTTCACAAATTTGCGAGAACCTCGCCGCCGCAAAGTTGAACACCCCGAATGCACGCGTGGTTTTGGAAAAACCCCTGGGCAAGGATTTGGCATCCGCGCAGGAAATCAACACCCGCGTGGCGCAAGTGTTCGCCGAGAACCAGATTTTCCGTATCGACCATTATTTGGGCAAGGAAACGGTGCAAAACCTCATGGCGCTGCGCTTTGCCAACACCTTGTTCGAGCCATTGTGGCGTAACACCCACATCCGCGATGTGCAGATCACGCTGGCCGAGTCGGTGGGCGTTGGCGGCCGCGCAGGCTACTACGACGGCAATGGTGCGCTGCGCGACATGGTGCAAAACCATTTGTTGCAACTGCTGTGCATCACCGCCATGGAACCGCCGATCAACGACCACGCCGATGCCGTGCGCGATGAAAAACTCAAGGTCTTGCGTGCCTTGCGTCCGCTGCAGGGCCAGAGCGCGTTGCGTAACACCGTGCGTGGGCAATACAAGGCCGGCGCCATACTCGGCGAGCCGGTTACCGGTTACCTGGATGAAGCCGGCATGCCGGCCGACAGCCGCACCGAGAGTTTTGTGGTGCTCAAAACCCGCATCAACAATTGGCGCTGGTCTGGCGTGCCATTCTTTTTGCGCACTGGCAAGCGGCTGGCCGAACGCCGCGCCGAGATCGTCGTCAACTTCAAGCGCGTGCCGCACAACATTTTTGGCTCCGACAGCCGCGACCTGTCACCTAACCGCTTGGTCATCCGCCTGCAGCCTGACGAGGGCGTGCGCATGAGCGTGCTGGCCAAGCAACCCGGCAACACCATGCGCCTGCGCCCCGTGAACCTGAACCTCGACTTTGCGCAAACGTTCAAAGTGCGCGCGCTGGACGCCTACGAGCGCCTATTCATGGAGATCATCCGCGGCAATCTGACGCTGTTCATGCGTAACGACGAACTCGAAGCCGCGTGGCGGTGGATCGACCCCATCGTCGCCGCCTGGGACGCCGAGGGCGACCGGCCCAAGCCCTACAACGCCGGCAGTTGGGGGCCATCGTCGGCGATCAGCTTGTTGGCCAAGGATGGCTATGCCTGGAACGAGGAAGTTGATGAGTCGTTCTGAATTCGCCGGCGGGCGGCTCGTGTGGAAACCCACCCCGAGCGGATTGACGCTGGCTTGGCGGTTGGCGCGACGTGTTGCTGATGACCTGCATGATGCATTGACCGCCGAGGGCGATGCCATTCTAGTGGTCAGCGGAGGCAGTACACCCAAGCGGTTTTTTGCCGCGCTATCGCGGCAAGCCATTGATTGGAATCGCGTTATTGTATTGGTGGCTGACGAGCGCTGGGTGCCATGGTCTAGCCCACTGCGCAATGAGCGCATGGTGCAACATCGGCTATTACGCAATCGCGCACGCAGCGCAGCATTGTTGTCACTCGTGACGCCAGACCAGACACCCGGCGCGGCCGTGCCACAGGTTCAAAAACGCCTGGATGCCTTGGGCCGCTCGGCTGATGTCGTCGTGCTGGGTATGGGCGGTGATGGACACACGGCCTCATTGTTCCCCGACACATCGAACATCGACGAGCTACTGAACAGCACGGCCAGTGTTGGCGCGGCTGCGCCGGCCAGCCAAGCCACCGCGCGCATCACCACAACGCCGCACTGGATCAACGCCGCAAGGCAGCGGTACTTGCACATCGAAGGCGCTGGGAAGCGCGTGGTGTTCGATAAGGCCTGCCAAGCTGGGCCAGTAGCCGAGCTGCCAATCCGCAGTGTATTGAATGCCGATTCGGCCAGCCCCGTAAAGGTGTACTGGGCGCCCTAACCACTCAGTCCTCTGGGCTATCCAATTGCATGCGCCATAAGCGCGCGTAGGTTCCATTTTGTTGCAGCAAAGCGCTGTGCGTGCCCTGCTCCGCCACCCGGCCTTGGTCGAGCACGACAATACGGTCTGCATCGACAATGGTGCTCAAGCGGTGGGCAATCACCAAGGTCGTGCGGTCGGCTGCTGCATCGCGCAAGGCTTTCAACACCGCGCGTTCGGAGTCTGAATCCAGCGAACTGGTGGCCTCGTCGAAGATCAAGATTCCAGGGTTTTTGAGCATGGCGCGGGCAATCGCCACGCGCTGCTTCTCGCCACCGGACAGCTTGAGGCCACGCTCGCCCACCAGCGTGTCGTAACCATCCGGTAGGCGCTCAATCAGCCCGTCCAAGTGCGCCAGCCGCGCGGCATCTGCAACCTCGGCATCGGTGGCCTCGGGGCGCCCATAGCGAATGTTGTAACCCAGCGTGTCGTTGAATAGCACGGTGTCTTGCGGCACCACGCCCATGTTGGCGCGCAGGCTCTCCTGGGTGACGCTGCGCACATCCTGGCCACCCACACGAATGGCGCCACTATCGACGTCGTAGAACCGGAACAGCAGCCGCGCCAATGTTGACTTGCCTGCGCCGCTGGCGCCCACCACGGCGACTTTTTTTCCGGCTGGAATCTCGAACTGCACGCCTTGCAGGATCGGCCGACGCGCATCGTAGGCAAAGCCTGTGTCATCAAACGCGATACTCACAGCACCGGCCTGCGCCGCGCCAGCATCTGGGGCATCGACAACAGCGGCGCTCTCATCGGTCAGCCGGAACATGCGCCCCATGTCGGCCAGCGCCTGCTTGATTTCGCGATAGACAAAGCCGAGGAAGTTCAGCGGCACGAACAATTGGATCATGTAGGCATTCACTGCCACCAGATCACCCAAGGTCATGTGGCCATCGACGACTTGCTGGGCTGCCAGAATCATCATCAAGGTGACCGCACCGGCAACGATGATCGCCTGGCCGGCATTCAGCGAAGCCAACGACAGCCGATTGCGCCCCATTGCCGCTTCCCAGTCGTCGAGATTACGGTCGTACTCATCAGCCTCGAAGCGCTCGTTGCCGAAATACTTGACCGTCTCGTAGTTCAACAGCGAATCAATGGCGCGCGTGTTGGCCCGCGACGACAGTCGGTTTTGCGTGCGTACGTGGCTAGTGCGCCACTCGGTCACAACCACCGAAAAAACGATGTACAGCCCCACGCTGACGACAATAATCGCCGCAAACGACCAGGAATAATTGATCAGCAAAATGCCCGCGATCAGCCCAATCTCGAGCAGGGTTGGCACGATATTGAACAGCATGAAACGCAGCAAAAAGCGGATGCCGCCCACGCCACGCTCGATATCGCGGCTGAGCCCGCCCGTGCGCCGCGCCAGGTGGAAGTCCAGGTCGAGGCTATGCAGGTGCCGGAACACGTCCAACGCCACGCCGTGCATGGCGCGCTCGGTGACGCGGCCGAAAACCAGGTCGCGCAACTCGCCCAAAGCCACAGTGGCAAAGCGCAGGCCGCCATAAAGCAGCAGCGCGCCCAGCGGCAGTGCGATCGCCGCGGCGGTGTTTTGCGACACGTCCAACGCATCGACGATTTCCTTCATCACCAGCGGCAGCGCCACATTGGCCAGCTTGGCGGCAATGAGGAAGGCCATCGCAATACCAACCCGCGCCTTGAACTGCGCCAGGTACGGCAACAGCCGCAGTACCGCGCGCCATTCAGTGCGTGAACTGGGGTCTGGGTCGTCGTGCTGGAGTTTGGCGGCGCCGCGTGGCATCTAACCAATATGGGACCTTGCGCGATGAACGCAAGCGTGGCGCAGACAAAAGTCACTGGACAGCGTGAATTCTTGGTTCAGAATAGCGGCGCGCTGCCGAATATCGGCTGCCCCTGCCTGCGCTGGAGGCGTCGGTGGAAACACGTATCAATCTGCCCATCATCGCGCAACCCGATGACGTCACTTGCGGGCCGACCTGCCTGCAAGCGATTTATGGCTACTATGGCGACAACTGCAACGTGGCCGGCCTCACGGAAGAGATTCGCATGCTGCCCGGCGGCGGCACGCTAGACGTGTTTCTGGCCAATCACGCCCTGCGCCGCGGTTACGCGGTGCGCATACTCACGTACAACCTGTCGGTGTTTGACCCCACTTGGTTCCAGGTGCCCGGCCCTGACCTGGCCGAGCGATTGCGGGCACAGGCCGAAACAAAACTGGACGACGCGCGTCTGCAAGTGGCCACGACGGGCTATCTGGAATTCCTACGCCTCGGCGGCGAAATCGTTTTCGAGGACCTGACGGCCACGCTCATCCGGCGCCTGATGGACGACGGCACACCGGTCCTCACCGGCCTCTCTGCCACCTATCTCTACCGCATGATTCGCGAGGTTCCGGGAAGCACCGAAGACGACGACCTGCGCGGTGAGCCGGCGGGGCACTTTGTCGTTCTGTGCGGCTACGACCCCGGTGCCCGCGAGGTCCTGCTGGCCGACCCCTACGCCGACAACCCCATCGGCGGGCAGATCTATGCGGTGCGCGCCTCGCGTCTGATCGGGGCCATCCTCTTGGGCGTCTTGACCTACGACGCCAACCTGCTGGTCATCACGCCCCGATGAGCGCCGTGCTTGTGGTGGATTCGGCAGCCGACTGGCCGCAGCCGCCAGCGGGTGTGCCGGTGGTGGCTGCCCGCGACTACCTGGCCGACCCCAATGCCTGGCCCACGCCGAACCTCAAGGTGTACAACCTGTGCAGCAGCTACCGCTATCAGAGCACGGGCTACTACGTGTCGCTGCTGGCCGCCGCACGCGGCCACCGGCCGCTACCGGACGTGGCCACCATTCAAGACCTCAAGAGTGTCACTCTGCCACGTTTGTTGGGTGACGAACTGGACGCTCTGATCGCCAACAGCCTGCGCCCGCTGGAGTCTGATCGCTTCGAACTGTCGGTGTACTTCGGCCAGAACATGGCCAAGCGCCATCAGCGACTGGCGCGCGCCGTGTACAACTTGTTCCCCGCGCCCTTGCTGCGTGCCAGCTTCCGCCGTGGCAAGGCCTGGCAACTGCGCAGCCTGCGGGCGATTTCCCTCGACGATGTACCCGACGCCCACCGCGCTTTCTTGTCCACGGCTGCGCAGGACTGGTTTGCCAAGCGCCGCCGGGTACCGGCCAAGGCCCGCGCTGCCGGCTACGATCTGGCCATTCTGGTCAATCCTGATGAGGCCGATCCGCCGTCGAACGAACAGGCTCTGCGCCAATTCGAGCGCGCGGCGCGGCTGCATGGCTTCAATGTCGAACGCATCGGCCGCGACGATTACGGCAGCCTGGCTGAGTACGACGCCCTGTTCGTGCGCGAAACCACGCGTGTCAATCACCATACCTACCGATTTGCTCGCCGGGCGGCGGCCGAGGGCCTGGTGGTCATGGACGATCCGGATTCGATCTTGCGCTGCACCAACAAGGTTTATCTGGCCGAGCGCCTGCAACGCGGCGGCGTGGCCACGCCGCGAACACTAGTGGTCCACCGCGGCAATGCGCACGCTGTTGAAGCCGTGTTGGGGCTGCCCTGCGTGCTCAAGCAACCCGACAGCGCCTTCTCGCGGGGCGTTGTGAAGGTCGATACATCCGCCGCACTGCAAGCGACGCTGGCCAAGCTGCTGGCGGCCTCCGACCTGATTGTGGCGCAGGCGTACGTGCCCACCGACTTCGACTGGCGCGTGGGCGTGCTGGCGGGCGAACCGTTTTACTTGTGCCGCTACCACATGGCCACTGCGCACTGGCAGATTGTCCGGCACGGGCCGGATGGCGCCAAGGATGAAGGCAATGCAGACACCGTGTCGCTGAGCGCTGCCCCGCCCGGGCTGCTGCGCACCGCACGCACGGCTGCGCGGTGCATCGGCAACGGTTTGTATGGCGTGGACATCAAACAGATTGGTAAGCGCTTCGTCGTGATCGAGGTCAACGACAACCCGAGCATTGATGCCGGTATCGAAGACGCCGAACTGGGGGAGGCGTTGTACGACCAAGTAATGGCCGAATTCGCACGGCGGGTGACCGCACGCAAGCATGCCGGTGTGGGTGATGGCTGAGCGCGATGATCTCGGCCTGTTCCAGGGCTACGGCATCGAGATCGAGTGGATGATCGTGGATGCCGACACCCTGGACATCCGCGGTCGTGCCGATTGGCTGCTGGCACAGGCCGCTGGCAATGCCGCTGTCGAGCACGTGGACGGGCCGATCACCTGGGTAAATGAACTTGCCCGACATCTGATCGAGGCCAAATCCACCGACCCCATGCCCACTATCCAGGGCCAGCACGCGCTGTTTGCCGACGCTGCCGCCAAGATCAACGCCGTGCTCGCGACCGAAGGGCTGTGCCTGCTGCCGGGGCCCATGCACCCGTGGATGAACCCGGCGAGCGAGTACGACCTGTTCCCACACGGGCAACGGGACATTTACACCCTGTTCGACCGCGTATTCGATTGCCGGGGCCATGGTTGGACCAATCTGCAAAGCACCCAGATCAACCTGCCGTTTGCCGGGGACGCCGAATTTGCGGCGCTGATGGCGGCGGTGCGTGTGTTGCTGCCACTACTGCCGGCGCTGTCGGCGGGCTCTCCCTTCGTGCGAGGCCGCCACGCGCCACAACCCAACCACCGGCTGGCCGTGTATGCCGAAAACTGCCGGCGGGTGCCAAGCATCACGGCACAGGTGGTCCCGGAACCGGTGTTCAGCACCGGTGCATACCGCGACCGCGTGCTGGCCCCGATCACCCGCGACATGGCACTGCACGATCCGGAGCAGATTCTCGAAGCGGAGTGGGTCAATGCGCGCGGCGCCATCGTGCGCTTTTCGCGCAACTGCATCGAGACCCGAGTGATGGACACGCAGGAGTCGGCACGCGCTGACCTGGCCCTTTGCGAGTTGGTGGTCGCCACCGTGCGCAGCCTGGTGGAGCAGCGCTGGAGCGGGCAGGACGCGCAGCAATCAGCCGACCAGCGCCTGTTGGTGGCCCAGTATCGCGTTGCGGTCGCGCAGGCTGAGGCAGCCGAGTTCGGCGGCCGCGCGTTCACCGATCTATTTGGCCTGCCAGTCAGCACCGTATCCGGCCACGGTCTATGGGCGCATCTCATTGAAGCTGCGGCAAGCAATGGGCAGCTATCAAATGATGCGCAAATCCATCTCGAGCATTGGCTGCGTTACGGCAGCCTGGCCACGCGCTTGGTGCGTGCGGTTGGCCCCGGCGCCAAGCGCGCCCGATTGCGTAGCGCCTACGCGGCGCTGGCGCAGGCATTGGTCAACGACCGAAGCTACACTTGACCGCTGTTGTCCTTAGCTGCGAGCACGCGTCTCCGGATCTGCCGCCGGAGTTCTCCACCCTGTTCGACACAGCCACGCTGAACTCCCACCGGGGTTGGGACCCAGGGGCGCTAGACCTCGCGCAGGCTTTGGCGCAAACCCTGGAGGCGCCCCTGTTTTCCGGGCGCTGGTCACGCCTGTTGATCGACCTGAACCGTTCGGCCCATCACCTGCAACGTGTGCCGGCCAAAGCCCGGCTACACCCGGCTCAGTGCGCTACATTGCACGCCGAGACCTGGCTACCGTTCCGTCGGCAAGTTGCTGACGCCGTGGCCGCTGCAATCCGGCATCACGGCCACTGCGTGCATCTGTCGGTGCACAGTTTCACGCCAGTCTGGCAAGGCCACCGACGACACACCCAACTGGGCATCCTGTACGACCCGAATCGCGCAGGCGAGCGCGCACTGGCAGTCAAGCTGAAGGCGCAGCTTGCGCATGCAACCGGGCTGCGCGTTCACCGCAATCAACCCTACCGCGGCGTGGCCGACGGACACACCACAGCACTGCGTCGCAACTGGGAAGCACCACACTATCTGGGGATTGAGGTCGAAATCTCGCAAGCGCTGGTTGGCGACCGTGGCTGGCCCACCCGTTGCCGCGCGATCTGCCGCACGATTTCCGGTGTGCTTGCGCCCGAGGCGCATTCGCCAATCGCCTAGCCCGGATGTTTCGTGCTGGCAAGGCGGCGTGCTGCGGCGATCGCCAGAGCGGCCGACTGCCCGTGTGGATGTCAGCGCAGTGCGCCAACGCCGCAAAGACCTGCTAAGAATGTGAGGAATGGCTTTTCGTGGCTGGCAAGGCGCAAACCACAGCCGAACTCCGGAGCAGCCATCAGGCTGTGAGGAAGTCGGCGATCTAGCCCAACGCGGTCAGACGCGAAAAAGCCCAAAGCTTCAATCTGAGGAGTGGATTTGTCGTGCTGGCAAGGCGGCGTGCTGCGGCGAACCCCGGAGCGGGCTACTGCCCGTGAGGATGTCGGCGCAGTGCGCCAACGCCGCCAGCGCGGCAAAGACGCCCTCAGATCACCAGACGTGTTCGTGGATGGCTAGTATTGCCTTGAGCACGTCGCGCCGCGAAATCTGCCCGACCAGCCGGTTGTCATCTGTCACCGGATACCGCTTGTAGGGCTTTTCCATGAACATCTTGGCGATGTCGAGCACGCTGGTATCGGCATCGACAGTCTCGACATTGGTTGACATGAACTCGCTGACCTTGCCGCCAGCCTCGCCGTAGTACCCGGCTTTAGTGGCCACGGCCATGCAATCTTTTTCGGACAGTAAACCGCAGATGCGGCCAAGATTGTCCAGCACCGGTGCGCCACTGATGCCGTTGTCCAGGAACAGTTTGATGGCTTCCATCACCGGCGTGTCGGGCGACAAGGTGACGAGGCTGGCCGTCATGTAGTCCTTAGCCTTGATCGAGTGCAGCATGGGCGTCTATCCCCTGGGCGCGTCGCGGTGGTCCGCTGATTGTAGTTCAGGCCTTGTAGGCAAGCGATGTGTCATTGGCGTCGTCATCCATGCTCGGCAGCGGCCGAAAGTTGCCATCGCAGTTTCGCTTGCCACTAGGCCCCATCTGGCAAGCGCAGTCAATACCGTCGAGCTTGCTCACGCCACCACACGAGCCTTTGAGCGGCGCGCGCTTCATGATGACGCCCACCGCCATGAAGGCGATGAACAGCAGCAGGGCGATGAATGTGACGAGGAACGTGGCCATTTAACCCCCAAAGTCGTCCAACATAATGTTGGCTCTCTCCACACCGAGGTTTTCCAACATGTCGATCACCGCCGCGTTCATCATTGGTGGGCCGCACAGGTAGTACTCGCAATCTTCCGGCGCCGGGTGGTCGGCCAGGTAATTGTCGTGCAGTACCTGGTGGATGAACCCGGTGTGGCCGTCCCAATTTTCTTCGTCTTTGGGATCGGATAGCGCCACATGCCAGTCGAAGTTGTCGTTCTCTTCGGCCAGTTTGTCGAAGTGATCGACATAGAACATTTCACGCTTGGAGCGGGCGCCATACCAAAAGCTCATCTTGCGCTTTGTGCCGATGCGCTTGAGCTGGTCGAAGATGTGGCTGCGCATCGGCGCCATACCGGCGCCGCCGCCAACAAACACCATCTCGTTGTCGGTTTCGCGGGCAAAGAACTCCCCGAACGGCCCGGAGATCGTCACCTCGTCACCCGGCTTGAGATTGAAGATGAAGCTGGACATTAGACCCGGCGGATAGTCCTTGCCCGGCGGCGGCGAGGCGATACGCACGTTGAGCATGATGATGCCGCGCTCTTCCGGATAGTTGGCCATGGAATAGGCGCGGACCACCTTCTCTTTCACCGTCGAGGTGTATTTCCACTGATCGAATCGGTCCCAATCTTCGTGGAAGCGCTCTTCAACGTCGAAGTCCTTATAGTTCACCGTGTGCGGCGGGCATTCGATCTGAATGTAACCACCAGCACGAAAATCGACATGCTCGCCCTCGGGCAACTCCAACACCAATTCCTTGATGAACGTGGCAACGTTGTGGTTGCTGCGCACCTTGGCTGTCCACTGCTTGACGCCGAAGACCTCCTCGGGCACCTCGATTTTCATGTCCTGCTTGACAGTCACCTGGCACGACAGACGATCACCCTCGCGCGCTTCGCGCTTGGTGATGTGGGTCTCCTCGGTAGGCAGGATGGAACCGCCACCTTCGTGGATTTGCACGCGGCACTGCGCACAGGTGCCGCCGCCGCCACAAGCCGATGGTACGAACAGGCCGGCATCGGCCAAAGCGCCCAGCAACTTGCCGCCAACGGGCACGTCGATGTTTTTTTCGTTGTTGATGTTCACCGCAACCGTGCCGGTGGGCACAAGCTTGGATTTGGCGAACAAAATCACCGTGACGAGCATGAGGACGATGGCCGTAAACAGGCCAACGCCGAGTCCGATTTCAATCATAGTTGGACTCCTGAAAATGCCATAAAGCCCAGCGCCATCAACCCGGCTGTGATGAATGTAATACCCAAGCCCTGCAAGCCGTCTGGCACGTCGGAGTACTTGAGTTTCTCGCGCACGCCGGCGAGTAACACGATGGCCAGCGCCCAGCCCACACCGGAGCCCAGGCCATAGGTCACCGACTCAGCGAAGTTGTAGTCGCGCTCCACCATGAACAGGCTACCGCCGAGAATGGCGCAGTTCACCGTAATCAGCGGCAGGAAAATGCCCAATGCGTTGTAGAGCGCCGGCACGAACTTGTCGAGCGTCATCTCCAGGATTTGCACGCTGGCAGCAATCACGCCGATGTAGCTGATCAAGCCCAGGAACGACAAATCGACCTCAGGCAAGCCAGCCCATGAAAGCGCGCCTTCTTTGAGCAAAAACTGGTAGATGACGTTGTTCAGCGGCACGGTGATGGCTTGCACCGCAACAACAGCAGCACCCAAGCCAATAGCCGTGCTGATCTTCTTGGACACGGCCAAAAAGGTGCACATGCCAAGGAAAAAGCTCAACGCCAGGTTTTCAACGAAAACCGCCTTGATGAATAGGTTGACGAGATCAGCCATAACTAAGCCACCTCACCACGATGCGCCTGATGAATCTGGAAGTCGCGGTCCTCAACCTGCTCGGTTTTCACTGATCGCAAGATCCAGATGAACACACCGATTATGAAGAACGCACTCGGCGGCAGCAGCAGCAGGCCATTGGGTTCGTACCAGCCGCCCTCGGTGGCCGGCACCAGAATCTGATAGCCCAGCAAAGAGCCGGCGCCAAACAGTTCACGAATGGTGCCAACGACGATCAGGATCAGCGAATAGCCCAAGCCATTGCCCAAACCATCCAAGAACGACAGGCCCGGCGGGTTCTTCATGGCGAACGCCTCGGCGCGACCCATGACGATGCAGTTGGTGATGATCAGGCCAACAAACACCGACAACTTCTTGCTGACCTCGAAGGCGTAGGCCTTGAGCACCTGATCGACCACAATCACCAGCGAAGCGATGATGGTCATCTGCACGATGATGCGGATGCTCGACGGGATGTGGTTGCGAATCATCGAGATGCTGGCCGACGAGCACGCACACACGGTGGTCAGCGCCAGGCACATGATCAGCGAGGTCACCAGCGATGTGGTGACTGCCAGCGCCGAGCAAATCCCGAGGATTTGCAGGGCAATCGGGTTGTTATCGACCAGCGGGTCGAGCAGAACGTCTTTTGCAGAGTCGGCCATTACGTCACCTTCTGGATGAATGGCTTGAAGCCGTCGTCGGACAGCCAGTAGCGCAATAATTGTGTAACACCGCGGCTGGTCAGCGTAGCGCCTGCCAAGCCGTCAACCTGGTGTTCGGCGTCGGGATTCGACGGGTTCACCGGGCCTTTGAGCACTTCGGCTTCCGGCGTCCAGTCTTCGTCGTATGCCAGCTTCCCGGCCCATTGGGCCTTCCACTTGGGGTTATCGACCTCGCCACCCAAACCGGGGGTTTCGGCGTGGTCGTAAAAACTCAGGCCAACAATGGTCTTGCCGTCGCCTTCCAGCGCCAGAAAACCATACAAGGTGGACCACAGCCCGTAGCCATGGACCGGCAGCACCATGTAGCGAATGCTGCCATCGTCTTTGCGGACTAGGTACACCTCGCTATGGTCGGCCCGGCGTTTGATGCCGGCAATGTCTTCCTCGCGACTCAGCGGGTGGCTGGTAGCGGGGTCGGCGGCCGCTTTGCGGCCATCAAAGTTGGCGGGGTCGATGCCCTCGGCGTAGTCGCCGCTATCCAATTCGACAACACGTGTCTCAAATTGCTCAAATTGCGCATCGATCGATTCCGACGGGTCGTACATGCCGACCACGGCCAGAATGTTCTTCTTGCGATCCTGCGTTTTGTTTTGCTGCTGTACCGGCTTGAGATAAACCGCCGCGAACGACACGATCACCGAGCACACCAAGCACAGCGCAAGCGCCACGCCGATGGTGCCAAATACACTGTCTTTGCCCTTGCCAGCCATTACACGGCCTCCGGTACAGCGGTGCGCAGCTTGCGCCGCTTGA
>JAAFAL010000195.1 GCA_018222345.1 bacterium | reverse complement strand
GCTACGTGCAGAGCCTGTTCTTTTAGCGGTGCCAACCTGCACGACATTGAGCGCGGCAGGGTTCTCACACTTTTAGGCGGCGCCAATGCTCTCCAGCATCGAATGCATGGCCGTCGTGGTCGCGGCGCTTTACGGCATCCTCGCCGCCACGCGCAAATCGCTGGACGTTGTTGGAATTTTTGTCATCAGCTTTTCGGTGGCGTTTGGCGGCGGCACCGTGCGCGACTTGTTCTTGGATCGCCATCCGCTGTTCTGGATCACAAACGATCACTATTTGATGATCGTGCTGGCAATTGCAATCGCAGGCAGCTTGATGCCGCGCCTGGTGGCGCGCGCCGAGCCTTACCTGGCGGTGCCTGACGCTATTGGCATGGCCTTGTTTACCGTCACCGGCGCCGGTTTTGCGCTGCAGGCTGGCACCTCGCCATTCATTGCGATGTTTTTGGGCGCGGTCACTGGCACTTTTGGGGGTGTGATCGCCGACGTGCTGTGCAATGAAATCCCCAGCGTATTTCGCTCCTCACCCTTGTACGCCACCTGCTCATTTTTGGGTGGCGGGGCCTATGTGGCGGTGCGTTTGTTCGGTGGCGAGGTTTGGCAGGCCGTGGCGATCGGTGTCGGCGTCGTGGTGCTGCTGCGCATGCTTGCGCTGCGTTGGGATATTCGCCTGCCCATCGCCACAACCGGGCACGCAGATGCGCCGCCTGACCGAAGCGCCTAGAATCCGAGCATGATCCCACGCCCACCCAACCGCCTCATCCTCACCACGCCAGTGCACTTCTGGGCGTTCGGCTTTGGTAGCGGCTTGGCGCCATTTGCGCCGGGTACCTTCGGCACGCTCGTCGGCATGATCTTTTTCCTGGGCATCGGCTGGATGCCTGGCGAGGTCTATGCCGGCATTGTGCTGGCGCTTTATTTCCTGGGCATGTATATCTGCGGCGCCAGCGCGCGGCTACTGCATGCGCACGACTACAAAGGCATCGTCTGGGACGAGATCGTCGGCGTGCTGGTGGCCTTGGCGCCCATCGTCGAAGGCGCAGTCTTCCGCCTGGTGCCGGGGATTCCGTTTTGGGGCTGGATGCTGATTGCGTTCGCCTGGTTCCGGCTGTTCGACATCGTCAAACCCTGGCCATGCCGCTGGATCGACCGCCACATCATGGGCGGTGGCGGCATCATGCTCGACGACCTGATTGCCGGCTTGTACGCTGGCGTCATTACCTTCTTGACCGCCGTCGCGCTCGCCCAGGTTGTTCCCGGCTAGGATTCGGCGGTTTCGTTGGCCCAAACCGGCTTGGACAACTTCGCCGACTCCCACTCCGGCGGCCCGAACAGGTAGCTGAGCCGCTCACGCACGTTCAGCCCAGGCGCCGCTGCGCGGCGCAGCATGTAGGCCCATTCGTGGAATGTCAGCGTAATCGGGTTGTGCGTGCGAATCTGCCGCACGACGCCGAACTCGCAAGGGTCGGTGTCGTCCTCCGGCACAAAGCTGCCGAACAAGCGATCCCAGATGATCAGCACACCGCCGAAATTGCGATCGATGTACTGGTCGTTGCGGGCGTGGTGCACGCGATGGTGGGAGGGCGTATTGAACACGAACTCGATCCAGCGCGGTAGTTTGCGCACGGCTTGCGTGTGCACGAAGAACTGGTAGCCCAGGTTGATGCCGACAACCAGCACGACCTGCTTGGGCTCGAAGCCGATAAAGGCCAGCGGCAGCCAGAACAGCCACATGCCCGAGATCGGGTACGTCAGGCTTTGGCGAAAGGCGGTGGAAAGATTCAGCCGCTCGGAACTATGGTGGGTCACATGGCTGGCCCACATCCAGCGGATGCGATGGCTGGCGCGGTGGAACCAGTAGTAGAAGAAGTCCTGACCAATGAATAGCAGGACGACAGACCACCAAGTGGTGGGAATGTCGAACAGCGCAACTTGGTACAACAGGTAATAAACGCCAAGCAGCACCAGCCACGACAAGCCATCGGCCAATTGGTGCATGCCGGCGAGCACGAAGTTGGATAGCGTATCCACACCCGAATACATGGCCACGCCGCGGCGCCGGTAGTACAGCCACTCCCAGGCGATACAGGCGTAGAACACGGGCGCCAGCGCCAGCAGAACCAGGCTTTCGTACCCCATGGCGTCAGGCTTTCTGGCCGGCCATGTCGCGCGCCAACTTGGCCAAGCCCTTGCGGATGCCGTCCTGCAGGCCCTTGGCGATGACGCCGCCGGTGAATGGGATGCGGCCATCGAACACGATGCGGTAGTGCAGCTTGCAACCATCGGCGGTGTCGCTGAACTGCATGCGGCCCAGGTGGTTCTTGATCGGGCCGCCGCGCGACACGGTGTATTCCATGACGCTATCCGGCTCGAAGCGAGTCACGGTTTCTTCGAAGCTGGCCGGGCCCACGGTGACCTTGCGCACGCTGCCCAGGCCATTGGGGTTGTCGCCATCGGCATCTTTGATCCGTTGCATCTTTGCGCCCATGACTTTGCCAACTTTGTTGTGGTCGGTCAGGTGGGCAAATACCGCGCTGCGGGGCGCAGCGAAGGTTTGTTCGGCGATGACTTCGTGTTTGGGCATTGGGCTGGCTCTGGGTTGCACGTTGGGCAGGTCAGTCAACGGGAGAAAATACCACGCGCGTGACTGGCCTTGCCGCATCCGCAGGTTTACGATGCCTGCAGTTCACCTGATAGCCTGCACCGATGTCCGAAGCCAATCAATCCGCCGCTGCCGAAGCACCGCTGCGGTTGTTGCTGGTTGAAGATTCCAAGTTCGACGCGAAGCTGATCCAGACCTACTTGCGCAGCGCCGACGCACCGCGCGGGCTTGAGATCAGCCACGCGAGCCGTTTGCAGGACGGCGTTGACCACCTGAAGGCGCACCACTGCGACTGCGTGCTGCTCGACCTAGGCCTGCCTGATGGCGAGGGCGTGGACAACATCGAGGCCATCCTCGGTGCGGCGCCAGATGTGGCGATTGTGGTGCTCACCGGCCTCAAGAACGACAAGGTGGCCACGTCTGCGTTGCAGCAGGGCGCACAGGACTACATTTGCCTCTTATACACATCTCAGAGCTAAAGAGACGTTGAGGAATCTCCTATGCCGCCGTCTGCCTGAAAAA
>JAAFAL010000023.1 GCA_018222345.1 bacterium | reverse complement strand
CTAGCAGCCTGTCGGACTTCGCGGAATCTGCTGCGAATTCCTCGTGTGGCCGCCTTCTTCACGCTTCCTCCTCGCATAGAATGACTATGCAGCGTCGAAATGCGCACAGAATACGACTCACACGACGAATTCTCGCGACGATCCCGAAAGCCCGACAGGCTGCTACCGCGGATGATTCACGTGATGCGTAGCAACTGGCGCAGGATCGGTTGTTCTGGGCCTGCTCTTGCCGACCGTTACGACTCGGACGTTTGGTGGTGCTCGCGCATCCATTGCACCAACTCACTGCGGCTGCTGATGTCGAGCTTGTCGTAAACCCGATACAGGTGGGTTGAAACGGTCGATATGGCCAAACCAAGCGTCTCGGCAACTTGCTTGAAAGTTTGGCCGTCGGCGACCAGTTGCGCCACTTCCTGCTCGCGCCGCGAAAGCACGTTGACGCGCTGGTCTTCACGAACCACCAGCGCGTAACCATCGTCGGTGGCCCGGACGCGTATGAACAAGCGCGCGAATGTCATGCCGTGATAGGGCAACGAATCCGTCCAGAAAATCCGGAACGGCAGCAGTTTGCCCGGCCAATTCGGCACCGCCTGGCGCATGTACGCTTCGAATGCGTCGTCCATTTGCCGCACCTCGCCGTCCAGCGATACATCGGCGTGGCCCGGCGCATTGGCGTCGTCTGGCCGGGATTGGCAGGCTGCGCTGGCGTGCTTGAGGTGCCAGGCCAGCACCGTGTCGGCATTGTTTTCAGGCACCGGGGTTTCCGCCAGGCGAGCGTTCAACGCCGCTTCTAGGGCTGCTGGGCTCAGTGATGTGGCGGCGGCATAAAGCCAGCCTATGGTCGCGTGCAGCGACGACGGCGCCGCGTCGGGGGCTGTAGTAATTCTTACGACCATAAATCTTTCGACAGACAAGCCAGCGGCGCGATGAAAAGCTACACGTCAGATAACCGCCCGAAACGGACACTGACATGAAAACCACAGTTTACCTCGCAGCCGCTGGCCTCGTCGTTGGCCTCGGCACCGGTCAAGCCAGCGCGCAGACGCTCAACCTGTTGCCTTCGCTCGACACAGCATCGCCAGCCGGGACGGCGGGCGTGCCGGCAACCGGTGGCCTCGGCGGCCTCACCAGCGCGCTGACAGCGGCGCCAATAGGTGCATCGCTGGGTAGCCTGCCATTGATGCCCGCCCAGGCGGATACCGGATTGCTCGGGATCACCATCGCGGAGCAAGGCGCGGATGGCTCGGGTTACCAGCCGCTTGTAGATTTGGGTAGTGGCTCTAGCGATTTGTTGGTTTTGGAAGACCCTACGGGCGGCAGCTTGGTGACACCGTTGCTGGGTTTGGGCGAAGGCACCAACGACATTGATATTGCAATTGTTGGCGGCAATGGCACCGGGAATGCCAACGACGATGGCTTGCTGGCCACGTCGGTCGCCGGTTTTGATAACACTGGCAATGGCGGTTTGGTGGCACTCGGTGTGGCCAACGACGATGTGACCGGCAACGGCGGTTTGGTGGGCCTGGCCGCACTGTCAGGCGACCAGGCGGGTTCCGGTGATCTTGCAGGTGTCGGCGTCGCCAACGGTGACACTGCCGGCACAAGTGACACCATCGGTCTGGCCGCGCTGTCTGGCAACAATGCTGGCAACGGTGGCTTGATTGGTGTCGGCGCCATCAATGGTGACAACACCGGTAACGGCGACTTGATCGGCCTCGGCGTCTTGTCTGGCCAGGGCTCGGGCACCAGCAGTGAGGGGCTGGGCATCTCGTTGCTCAACGATGGCGACGTAGCAACGGTGACTGCCGGCGGCGATACGGTGCTGTCGTTCGGTGGCGCGCGCGATACCGCCAGCGACAACACGCCCGGCATCACGCCGGCACCCGGCATCACCCTGGGTGATCAGCCCGTGTCGTCTAACGGTTTGGTCAACGTCGGCCTCATCGGCGGCGACAACGCCGGCAGCGGTGGCCTGATTGGTGTGGCTGCCTTGTCGGGCGACAACGCCGGCCAGGGCGAACTGATCGGCGTCGGCGTGCTCAACGGCGACAACAGCGGCACCGGCACCTTGGGTGTGGGTGTGCTCAACGGCAATAACAGCGGCACGGGCGAGGTGCTCGGTGCGGGCGTGCTCAACGGCGACAACTCGGGCAACGGTGGTTTGCTCGGCGCAGGCGTGCTCAATGGTAACGGCTCCGGTAATGCCACCGATGGCATTGGCGCCGGCGTACTCAATGATGATGGCGCAGGCAATGGCGGCCTGATCGGCGCGGGTGTGTTGTCGGGCGATGGCTCTGGTAACGGCGGCGTCCTGGGTGCCGGCGTGTTGTCTGGCGACAATGCGGGCAATGGTGATGTTCTGGGTGCGGGCGCGCTCACAGGCGACAACTCCGGCAATGGCGGCAACATCGGCGTTGGCGCATGGGGCGGCGAAGGCAGCGGCAACGGCGGCGACATCGGTGTCGGCGTGGTGGCAGGCCCGGGCTCTGGTACTGGCGAAACTGTCGGCGGTGGCGTCGCAACGGGCGGCAACAGCGGGTCCGCCAACCCGCCTGCAAGCCCGGGCGGCGATGACAGCGGCGACGATGTTGCCGACGGAGATTCTGGCGACGACGACGGCTTGTTCAATCCTGACGACACCGACGGTATCGGCTCCGACTTGGCGCAGAACGAGGGCGCCATCGAGCAATTGTGTGCTGCGTTGGGCGATACCGAAACCGGTCGTGGTAGTCGCGAGTTCCGTGATAACTGCGCCGACATGGTGCGCGATGCAGACCTCTGAGGCCGTGGTCATGGCAAGCCAAGCAACGCACCCACCACTGGCCGACACAGTTGATCTGCTGGATCGCGCCGTGGCCTGTATCGATCAGGCGCGGCGCCTCCCAAGTAAGCGCGACCCCGCAGATGAGGCGGATGTCGATGCGCGGCTGGAATCAGCCATCGATGCGGTGGATACGGTGAGCAGGCGCTTGCTGGCTTTCGCCGCCTATCCAGTCAGCAACGCCGAATAATTCCTGCCAGAATTCCGCCACCCCATTTAACGCACAAGGACACTGCCACATGGCAATCGACCTACCTCCCGCGCTGCCGCCACAACTCGTTGACGTGGCCAGTATCCAGGCCAGCGCTTCGGCCGGTGCAAGCACCGCGTACAAGCGGTTTACGCTTTACCTCGACGACAAACCCGTGTGCTTGGAGGCGCCGATGCTGCCAGAGGCCGCAGAAGATGCCGACACCTTGTCGGATGTAGTCCGGGCGCTGGCCCGCAGTTGTTACGCCGCAGGGCACCCGAGTTCGCAAATTCTCTACGCCCGCGACGGCGACACCATCTACGTGAGCGCCGCTGATCGAGTACTTGGTCGCATCAACTTGCCATCCGAGTACGCAGGTTTCTTCGAGGGCCTGGTTGGCGAGGCAATCACCGACAAGGCCTTGGAACCGAGGCGGGCGTTGGCCGGTGCCAAAGCAGACCGCCACGGTGAGGACCTACAACTGGGCATGCAACTCCAGCAAGACGACACCGTAGTGCTGGGCGCGCAAGCCAGCCGCGACACAGCCTCGGGCAAGCTCACACCGCAGTTCGGCAATTTGGGTAATCGCTTCGTCGGCCGGTATTTGGCTGCGTTGGATGTCGAGCAATCTTTCCGCCGCGGCTGGACCGTGCAGGCGGCCACCCGCACCGCATTGCGTGGCCTGAACGATGACAACGGCGTACGCGCCGACCGCTACAACGAACAACAATTGGGTGTCTCGGCAATCACTGCTTGGGGCGTATTTGGCGTGACCGGCCGCGCCGTGCAGTTTGACGACATCGAAGATGCGGCGCTGCCGTTCGCAGCCACCATCGAACACGGCAGCTTGAACTGGGCATCGGTTCTGCTCGCCAGTTTCCGGTATCGCCTGACCGCCACCGCCGAGGTCGAACGGATCGACCGCGAAACCGAGTTACGCCCCGGCGACACGCTGGCGTTTCGCGAGGCTTACACCGCCATTGGTGTCGGCGCCGGCTACGAACACAAGCTGGCTTTGGGCAGTCGAAATCTGACCTTGTCCGGCAGTGTTGGGCTGTCCAAAGGTTTAGGCGACGAGGACAACGCGCTGACTAATGCCGATTTGGGTTACACGCTGTTTCGGCCGCAAGTCGGCGCGCGCTACACGTTGCCCGCCAACTGGGCAATCGATTTGGGTGTGCAAGCCCAGGTCAGCAGCGACATCGTGCCGGAGCAAAAACAATGGGTGATCGGCGGCACCGAGTCCTTGCATGCGTTCCTGCCTGGTGTGGCCGCTGGAGACGAGGGTCACGCCGCACGCCTGCAATTGACCGCCCCGTCGGTGACACTTGGCCCAGTGGAGTTGACCGGTCGGATCTTCGCCGAGACTGCCGAGGCCGAGACCAACCAAGCCGGCGGCGGCTCAGTCAGCCTGGCCGACGCGGGTGTGGCTGTCGATTGGGAGTGGGGGCGATACGCGCGTGGGCTGATTGCCTACGCCGACCCGATTGATGATGACGACCTGTCCGAAGCGGCGCGCCAAGCGTCAGATGCCAATGTCCTGTTTGCGATTGCCATCGACCTCGGCACGTTTTGACGCGCCGGGCTCTCGCGGTGGCGGCTACAGCGCCAGCGCGAGGTCGGCCTTCAACCACTGCGTGAGTTGGGTGGGGCTATGGTGCTTCGACGGTGTGGCAATCACCTTGCCGTCGGCATCAACCACCACCACCCACGGCAGGGCGCGTACGTCATGTTTAGCCTTCAGGGCTCCGACCATGCGCGCATCCGCGGCGGGCAGCGCGACCGGAACGCGTTTGTCATCAAGGCCCAAGGTTTGTACGCGGGCGCCAAGCGTGGCCAGTTCGCTCTCGGCCGCTTTCAAGTCATCCAGCAATGATTTGCAAGCGCCGCACCAGGACGCCCAAAACACCAGCACACGGGTCTCGGCTTGCAGTGCAACGGATTCGTTTGCGGCAACCACTGGCGCGGCGCCTAGCGATGCAGCGATCAACAAGCTAGCGGCAATAACGTTTTTCATGCCACAAGTTTGCACTACGTCGGCTGCGCGGCGTAGGGCGAAAACACACTAGGTAGGGCCATGAACACACTAGGACACATCGCTGATGCAGCCTCGGAAGGCGCGGTGGAACTCGGCTTCGAGCCCACCATGCCGGGCGTGGCCGATGACCCGGCTTGGCTCGCGCAATGCGCTGCCGAGTTGTACGACCACGCGCTGTCGGTGCCCAGCCACGGCTATCGCACTTGGCTGCTCGAGCGTGTGTGCACTTGGATGGGCGCTCAAGCCGCGCTGTGGCGCCGCCGCCACCACCGTGGCCGGTTTCATAGCCTGACAGTTGCCGGGCTGGATCGCGCCTTTCCCCAAACCTGGGAACGCACCGCAGATCAGAACGGCGCGCTGGCTGCAGCATACCGTGCGCCGGGCCGCGCATTTGATTTGTCGGCGTGTCAGTTGCTCAGCCCGTCGCTGACTGAGCGCGTATTGCCGCGGTTCGGTATCGCCGAGGTCATCACCCTGGTGCATCACGACCCGGTTACCGAGCTGCAAACCGAAATCACGGTGTTCCGAAAACGGCGCCAGCCTGCGTTTGCGCAGCGAGACCGCGCGTGCCTTGAGCAACTAGCGCCGGTGCTGGTTGGCGCGGCTCGCCACGCCTTGTTGCTGTCTCGTGTACAGCCCAGTTCGCCGCACAGCAACCAGGCGACTGCGCTAGTTGACGAGGCGGGGCGCTTGTACGACGCGCAGCAGCCCTTTATTCAAACCTTGCGCGAAACGTTTCCAGGTTGGCGCGGTGGCAAGTTGCCGTTCGAGCCCCCGCGCGAGCCCGGCATGCACAGTCTGGCCAAGCTGCCGCTGAACACTTATGTGGAGTTTTGGGGCGACCTGATATTGCTGCGCATCTGGCCACAACACACACTGGATGTGCTCACCGATCGCGAGCGCGAAATCGCCAAGTACATCGCCGAAGGTTGGAGCTACAAACTCGTTGCCAAGCACTTCGATATTTCGCCCTCCACCGTGTCGAACCATGCCACTAGCCTGTACGGCAAGCTTGGCATTCATAACCGTGCTGAACTCACGGCACTGCTGGGTGGCGACGGTTGATGTCCGCGCGACCAACTAACAAAAAGCCCCGGCAATTACCGGGGCTTTTTCGTAACCGCGTTGACTTAGTCGCGGAGTTCCAATTCCACCCGGCGGTTCCTTGCCCGGCCCTGTGCAGTGTCGTTGCTCGCGACCGGCTGGGTTTCGCCGAACCCGCGGGTATCCATGCGGGTCGCGGCCACACCCTGTTCTTGAAGGTATCGCGCCACCGCGGCGGCCCGGCGCTCGGACAAGGCTTGGTTATATGCCTCGCTGGCCGTGTTATCGGTATGGCCAGCGATAGTGAACTTGGCATCCGGCGCGTCCAGCAGTGTTTCGGCAACCGTGTCGAGGATGATCTTGGCGTTTGCGGTGAGCCGTGCCGAATCAAGGTCGAAGTTCACGCCGCGCAGCAGCACCGGTTTCGGCGCAACTGGCTCCACCGGTTCGGCAGGCACGGGTGCTGGCTCAACGGGCTCGACAACCTTGGTGGGTTTGGGTTGCCGCGTCGGTGCAGCCGGCGCTGCGCCCAAGGCAATTTGCAGGCCTAGTGCAAACACGGGCTCGTAAAAACCGTCGCGCTGGCCTTCGCCGGCGAGTTGCTCGGAATGCGCGTCATAGCGGTAGGCAGCCTGCCCACGCAGCCAGGCACGTTGGCCCCAGACCGGCCACAGGCCACCGACACCGACATCGATCAGCGTGCTGTCGTATTCGAATGGGCCGCCGGTGCCGGGGTGCATCTCGTAGTTGCCTTGGCTAACGCTGAGCATGCCGAACAGCGGGTTGCTGCCGCGGTTGGGGAAGAACAGCAAGTTCGCGCCAAAGCCTGTCAGCTCGGCCGAATCACCACCATTTTCCGGATCGGCTTCGGCGAGAAAGCCAGCAAGTTCCAAGTTCAGCCGCTGGTTAAGGGGTTTGCCAACCAGTAGCGTGCCGCCTAGCGCATCATCCACCAGGCGCGCGGAGTCACTGATGGTGTAGTTGACCAGCGGCGCAACATAGATGCGATCGTCGAGGGGGCCATCGTCGCCAGCAAAACTGGCCGTGGCTACGCCAAGTGCAAGTAGAGAGATGGCGCGCGAGGCGCGGGTTAACGTCCGTGTCATGACAAATCCTTTTGGCGCTGGCTTTTAGCGCTGGGCGCCCGTCCGTGGGATGGCAACTGTTGCGATGCAACAACGTGAACTATCGCAAACTTTGCAGTTTGCTGCACGTGGCAAAGCGCTCGCCGGAGCGGCACAATGCAGCGCGAATAAACATTGCAAAAAACCGAAGTTTGCCCAGGAGAGAGACGATGAAAGCAGTGGTGTGCACCCGCTACGCGCCGGCCGATGCGCTGGAATACAAGGACGTTGACCCGCCCAAGCTGGGCAAGGGCGATGTGCGCATTGCCGTGCATGCTGCCGGGGTCAATTTCCCCGATACGCTGATCATCGAGGGCAAATACCAGTTCAAGCCCGAGCCGCCGTTTTCGCCCGGTGGCGAGGTGGCAGGCATCGTCACCGAGGTGGGCGAAGGCGTCAGCCATTTGCGCAAAGGCGACCATGCCGCGGCGCTGGTGTTGCACGGCGGCTATGCCGAGGAAGTGGTCGCGCCTGCTGCCATGGTGATGCCCGTGCCTCAATCGGTGCCTCTGGACGTGGCCGCTGCGTTTTCCATGACCTACGGCACGTCGTATCACGCGCTCAAGCAGCGCGCGGCACTGAAAAAAGGTGAAACCCTGTTGGTGCTTGGCGCGGCAGGTGGCGTCGGCCTCGCGGCGGTGCAAATCGGTAAAGCCATGGGCGCCAAGGTGATTGCCGCGGCCGGCAGCGACGACAAGTTGGAGCTGTGCAAACAGCACGGTGCCGACGAGGGTATTAACTACACCACCGAAGACCTGAAAGAGCGCACCAAGGCGCTGACCGGCGGCCAGGGAGCCGACGTGATCTACGACCCGGTTGGCGGCGACTTTTTCAAGCCCGCGCTGTCCAGTATTGCCTGGAATGGCCGCTATCTGGTGGTGGGCTTTGCTGCGGGCGAGATCCCTGAGGTGGGCATTAACCGCCTGTTGCTCAAGGGCGCGGCGCTGGTTGGCGTGTTTTGGGGCGTATTTGCGCAGCGTGAGGGCGCGTTGAATCAACAAAACTTTATGGAGCTGTTCGCGCTGATGCAAGAGGGCAAAATCAGCCCGCATATCAGTGCGCGCTACCCACTGGCCGATGCGGCAAAGGCCTTGAAAGCGCTGTTAGCGCGCGAGGTGACGGGCAAGGCGGTGTTGCTGACTGACGCGTTCAAAAGCTGAACTAATGATTTTGTCGCCGAAGCGACCTCAAAAGCCCGTATAATGGGCGGTTCGATTGCACCTTTTGAACCGGCTTGAGCGCCTCCGAAACCCGCGCAGCACAACCCAACGCTGCCCCTGCTGAATCTGCAGGCAAGAAGCTGTACATCCGTACCTTCGGCTGCCAGATGAATAGCTACGATTCCGACAAGATGGCCGACGTGCTGTCTGAGTCGCATGGGTTGGTGCGCACGGATGACCCGGCGCAAGCCGATGTCATGCTGCTCAACACCTGTAGCGTGCGCGAAAAGGCGCAGGAAAAAGTGTTTTCTGAGCTCGGTCGGCTGCGGCCGCTGAAAGCCAAGAACCCCGATCTGGTGATTGGCGTTGGCGGCTGTGTGGCCTCGCAAGAGGGCGCCGCGATCGCTCAGCGTGCGCCGTATGTGGATGTGGTGTTCGGGCCGCAAACCTTGCACCGCCTGCCGGGCATGCTTGACGACGCCCGCGCCCAGCGCAGCACCGTGGTCGATATCAGCTTCCCCGAGATCGAGAAATTCGACCGCCTGCCCGAACCACGCGCCGACGGCCCCACGGCCTTCGTGTCGGTGATGGAGGGCTGCTCGAAATACTGCACCTTCTGCGTGGTGCCCTACACCCGCGGCGAAGAAATCAGCCGTCCGTTTGAAGATGTACTGGCCGAGGTCGTGGCGTTGGCCGAGCAGGGCGTCCGCGAAGTGACCTTCTTGGGCCAGAACGTCAATGCCTACCGCGGACCAATGAGCAGTAGCGGCGCCAGTGGAGAAACGGCTGATTTGGCGCTGCTGATTCACTACACCGCGCAAATCGACGGCATCGAGCGCATCCGCTTCACAACAAGCCATCCGGCTGAGTTCACGGATGACCTCGTTACCGCTTACGCCGAAGAGCCCAAGCTGGCGAGCTACCTGCACCTGCCCGTGCAAGCCGGCAGTGACCGCATTTTGGCGACCATGAAGCGCGGCCACACGGCAGCCGAGTATCTGGCCAAGATTCGCGCGCTGCGCCAGGCGCGGCCGGACATCGCTCTGTCGTCGGACTTTATCGTGGGCTACCCCACGGAAACCGAAGCCGATTTTGCAGCGACGATCAACTTGATCGCGCAAGCCGGCTTCGACCACGCGTTTTCGTTCATGTACAGCCCACGCCCTGGCACTCCGGCCGCCAGCTTGGTTGACAGCGTGCCAGCCGAGGAAAAGTCCAAGCGCCTGAAAATCCTGCAAACCCGCGTCGCGCAACAAGGCGAGCGCTTTGCCCAAGGCCTGATTGGCAGCACGCAGCGGGTGCTGGTCGAGCGCCCCGCCCGCAAGGGCAATGGCCAAATGGCTGGCCGCGCTAGCAATTTGCGCTGGGTGAATTTCGACGGCGGACCTGATCTTGTTGGGCAGTTCGTCGATGTGGTGATTACCGAAGCCATGCCGAATTCCTTGCGCGGCCGAATGGCTGCGCCGGCGGCCGCATGAGCGAATCTTCTGTGGCGCCTGCCACGACAGAACACCAATTTGTGCTGGAACCAGCCGACAACGCGCGGCTGGCGGCCTTGTGCGGTCCGGCCGATGCGCACCTGCGCAGCATCGAGCAGCGTCTGGGCGTAGAGCTGCGCAACCGCGGCGCACAGTTTCAGGTGATCGGCACAGCCGACGCCGTGGCTCAAGCCGAGCGCGTGATTCGCGAGTTGTTTGCAGACACGCGTCGTGGTGAGACCACGCCTGACGCCGTGCACTTGGGCGTGGCGACGGCGCCGGCTGAACATGCGGCGACTGGCGCGGACCGTGAACAGGGCGTGGCCGTGCAAGCCCGGCGCATCACGGTGCGCGGGCGTACGCCCAACCAGCGCAAATATTTGAGTGCTGTGCGCGAGCACGACCTTAATTTCGGCATTGGCCCAGCGGGCACGGGCAAGACTTATCTGGCTGTGGCGTGCGCCGTCGAGGCACTGGAAACCGAGCGCGTGCGTCGGCTGGTGTTGGTGCGCCCGGCGGTCGAGGCGGGCGAGCGTTTGGGCTTTCTGCCCGGCGACCTGGCGCAGAAGATCGACCCCTACCTCCGCCCGCTGTACGACGCGTTGTACGAAATGCTCGGCACCGAGCGCGTGACGCGATTGATGGAGCGCAATGTCATCGAACTGGCACCGTTGGCCTATATGCGCGGCCGCACGCTCAATGAGGCGTTCATCATTCTCGACGAGGCGCAAAATACCACTGTGGAACAAATGAAAATGTTCCTCACGCGTATTGGTTTTGGCTCCACGGCCGTGGTTACTGGCGATGTGTCGCAGGTGGATTTGCCACGCGGCCAGCGCTCGGGCCTGCGCCATGTGATGGATGTGCTGGGCAATGTCGAGGGCATCAGCTTTACCCGCTTTGCCGCCGAAGATGTGGTGCGCCACCCGCTGGTGCAGCGCATTGTGCGGGCCTACGAACAGGCCGAGCAGCGCGAGGCGGGCCAATGAGCACGCTGGATTTGACGCTGCAGTGCGCCACCGACGCGAATGCGCCGCCACGCGAAGACTTCGCGGGCTGGGCGCAAGCCGCGCTGGCCGATGTTGAGTGCGCGTGCGCCGAACTCACGGTACGCCTGGTCGCCGAGGACGAAAGCGCACAACTCAACGGCGCATATCGGCAAAAGCCCACGCCGACCAATGTGTTGTCATTCGGCTACGGCGACAGCCTGCCGGATGAAACCCTGGTCGGCGACCTGGTCATCTGCCCGGCTGTGGTCGAGCGCGAAGCGCGCCAGCAGGGCAAGCCGCTAGCCGACCACTGGGCGCATCTCACCGTGCATGGCGTGCTGCACCTGTGCGGCTTCGATCACGAATCCGACATTGACGCGGCGCAGATGGAAGCGCGCGAAGCCGCCATTCTTGCCCGGCTGGGCATTGCCGACCCCTATCTGACTGATGCTGCGTAAACAGGACAGCTACACCTGATGATGAACGACGACATCGAACCTCCCAGTCCCTCGGGACAACAAGATTCCACCAACGACAGTTGGCTGCGCCGCATTGGCCGCAGCTTTGGTAGCGGCCTGAAAAGCCGCGACGATCTCAACGCCGCGCTGGACGAGGCGCAAGCTGAAGAAGTCATCGACAGCGACGCGCGCTGGATGATTGAGGGCGTGCTCGACGTGGCCGAAACCCAGGTGCGCGACATCATGATTCCGCGCGGGCAGATGAGCGTGGTTGAGCGCGATGCGACGCTGGCCGAGGTCATCAAGGAGGTCACCGAATCCGGTCACTCGCGCTTCCCCGTCATCGGCGACTCGCGCGACGAGATCGTCGGCTTGTTGCTGGCCAAGGATTTGCTGCGCCGACTGGCCAAGGTCGAGGGCGTGCTGGGCGAAGCCGCGGAAGGGCCGTTCGATGTGCGTGAAAGCCTGCGCCCGGTGGTCTTCGTGCCCGAATCCAAGCGGCTGAATGTGTTGCTCAAGGAATTTCGCGCCAGCCGCAACCATATGGCGGTTGTGGTTGATGAGTATGGCGGCATCTCGGGCCTGGTGACCATCGAAGACGTGCTGGAGCAAATCGTCGGCGAGATCGACGACGAACATGACGAGGCCGAAGGCGCGTTCATCTTGCGTCAGGACGACGACCGCTTTGCCGTACGCGCGCTGACACCTATCGAGGAATTCAATCGCTACTTCGATTGCAGCTTTTCCGATGAAGAATTCGACACTGTCGGCGGCTTGGTCACGCATGAATTTGGTCGCATGCCCACCCGCGGCGAGCAGGTGCAGATCGGCGAGTTCCGCTTTGCCGTGCAGCGCGCCGACAGCCGCCGCGTGTTGCAGTTACAGGTGACGCTGGTCGATCCCGAGCCCGACGAAGCCGGCAGCAACGACTGATGAAGCTACGGGTGGCGTTGCCGCTGGCGGCTGCGGCCGGCGCGCTGGCTACGCTGGGCTTTGCGCCGTTCAATCTTTGGCCGCTCACGGTGCTGGCCTATCTGGCTTTGTTGTGGCTTGTTGCGCCAGGCAGCGGCCGCCGCCCCGCGGGCGTGTTTGCGGTGGCGATGGTGTGGGGCACGGCGCATTTCTGCACGGGTATTTATTGGGTTTACCTGTCCACCGTGTTGTACGGCAACGCGCCGCCTTGGTTAGGCGTGGTGCTTGTTGTTCTGCTGTCGGCGGTGTTGGCTTTGTTTGGCGCCGGCACCTTGGCCATCGCAACACGATGGGCACCCAAGCGTTGGGTTTGGGCCTTGGCAGTGCCGCCGATCTGGGGGTTGTTCGAGCTGCTGCGCAGCACGATCTTGCAGGGCTTCCCGTGGCTAGTGCCCGGCACCGTGTTTACCGACTCGCCGTTTATTGTCTTGGCGCCATTGTTGGGCGTGCATGGCTTGGGCGTGGTGCTGTTCGCTGTGCTGACGCCAGTGGTGTTATGGCTGCGCGCGCCGGATCGGCGTGGCGCCTTGATCGCTAGTGGCTGTGTGCTGGCTATTGCAGCGTTGAGCGCCGCGCTACCGAAACCTTCGGCCTGGACCACGCCGACAGAACAGACGCTGTCGGTGGTGATGATCCAAGGCAACGTTGCACAAGCCGAGAAGTGGGATCGCGAGCAGGCGCCGAAAATTGCCGACCTGTATCGCCGCAAGACCATTGAAGCCGGCAATGTCGATCTGGTGTTGTGGCCTGAAGTTGCGGTGCCGTACATCTACCCGCAGATCAAGGACAGCTATCTGGCACATATTGGCCGCAAGGCCGCGGCGCAAGGCACGGCCATTGTGCTCGGCACGCTGATCCCGAATGAAGCCGGCGACAACATGATCAATAGCGTGGTCGGTATCGGCGCCACCGAGGGTACGTATTACAAACGCCACCTGGTGCCGTTTGGCGAGGTTTTCCCCTTGCCTGATTTCATGCGCCCGCTGCTCGATGTGGTGGAGCTGCGCTACGCTGATTTGGACACCGGCGCCGAGGGGCAGGCCAAGTTCATGGTCAAGGGCGTGCCGGTGGGCGTTTCGATTTGTTTCGAGGACGTCTTTGCCGACGAAATTGCCCGCGAGGCGCGCGGTGCTGGGCTGCTGATCAACGTCACGAACCTGAGTTGGTTCCACGACGCCACGGCTTTGCCACAAGCCCTGCAAATGACCCGCCTACGCGCCGCCGAAACTGGCAGGCCCATGCTCAAGGTGGCGCAAACGGGGATTACGGCGCATGTGGATGCTGATGGCCAGTTGGTTGCCCAGGCACCCAAGTTTGAAGTGGCCAGCCTGCGCACGACCGTGCAGCCGCGCTTGGGCAATACACCGTATATGCGTTGGGACGACCAGCCGTTCTGGTGGTTGGGTGGCTTGAGCCTGATTGTGTTGCTGATCATCGCGCGCTGGTGCGATAAAGTTAGCGTTAAAACAAATCCATAAGACCAACCTCCCCATGTCGCTCACAACCAAGTTCATGCTGGCGGTGCTGGCTTGCTCGATGGTCGGCGTGCTCCACGCACAATTGCCGGCATCCGAATTTGCTCGAACCGATAGCTTCAATTCAGCCCGAATTTCGCCGGACGGCAAGTACCTGGCCATTCGTGCTCCGGCGCACGATCAGACCGTGCTCGTCGTACTCGAGATCGATACCGGCGAAACCGAAAGCGTGATCGGCTTCGGGCGCAACCGCGCCGTTAGCAGCTACTGGTGGGTTGGTAACAGCCGTTTGCTGGTCACTCCGGCCATACAGTTCAATGATTACGATGAACCGGTGCCCACTGGTGACCTGGTTGCGGTAAACGCGGACGGAAGCCGCAAGGCATTCCTGTTTGGCCAGAGCGCCGGCGACACCGTGGGGTCGAACATCAAACGGCCCGAGCGCAAGCCGCAATATGCGCGTGTTGTCGCGCCGTTGTATGACAAATCCAGGCGCGCGCTGGTGCAAATCGACGACCTGCGTGGGCGTCCCGGTGCGCCTGACCGTGGCACTGAACTTGCGCTGCTGGATACCCAAACCGGTGCCTACCGGAGCCAGGGCATGTCGCCGCGCGACGTGCGGTCACGGTATTTCGCCACTCGCGACGGCGATGCCTTGCTCGTGTTGTCGGACAGCGATGACTTCACTGGCCTGGTGCTGCATCGCCGGGCCACGGTCGGTGATCCGTGGGTTGAGGTGACCGGGCTGGTCATTCGCGGTGTCAGCGGCGTTTCCAATGACGGCAAGGCAGCGACGCTGATCGCCAAGGGCGAGAGCGGGCTTGATTGCGTGTTCACCATGGCCCTGAAAACAGGCGAGGCCACTCAGCGCGCCTGCCACGACAGCGCCGATATTGAAACGGTGATTCGCGCCACGGATTCCGGCTTGCCCATCGCCGCGATTGCCTATCCTGACAAGCCGGAGTGGGTTGCGGTGGACCCGGACCACCGCCAAGCCAAGTTGCTGCGCAAGATCGTCGGCAGCTTTCCTAAGGGCACGGCAGTGCAGCCCATCGACGAAAGTGACGACGGCAATCGCATCGTCCTGCTGGCCTACAGTGACCGTGATCCAGGGGTGTACTACCTGTTTGATCAGCGGCAGAAGCGCATCAGCCAACTGGCCGTCCGGCGTGACTGGATCGACCCTGAAACCATGGCTCGCGTGGAGCCGTTCAGTTTCAAGGCGCGGGATGGCTTGACCCTGCACGGCTATCTGACTGTACCCAAGGGCAAAACCGCCGAAGACTTGCCACTGGTGGTCATGCCGCACGGTGGCCCGCTGGGCATTCGCGACTACTGGGGCTGGGATCGCGATGCACAGTTCATGGCCAGCCGCGGCTATGGCGTGCTGCAGGTCAACTTCCGCGGCTCGTCAGGCTACGGCGCTGAATTTACCGACGCCGGCCAGCGCCAATGGGGCGGCAAGATGATTGACGACATCACTGACGCCGCGCGCTGGGCCATCGACCAGGGCCATGCCGACCCCAAACGTATGTGCATCTTTGGTGGCAGTTACGGTGGCTACGCGGCGCTGATGAGCGCGGTTCGCGAGCCTGACTTGTATCAGTGCGTTATCGGGTTTGTTGGCGTGTACGACCTGATCCTGCAGCGCAGCGATACCGACACCACCGAACTGCGTCAAGGCGAGGCTTATTACGATGTGGCCGTGGGCGCCACTGACAAGGAACTGCGCGAAAACTCGCCGATCACGCACATCGACAAGCTCAAGGCGCCGGTGCTAATCATCCATGGTGGCCAGGACAAGCGCGTGCCGCTGAATCAGGCGCAAGCCTTGCGCGACGCACTCAGCCGGCGCAAGCACCCCTACGAGTATTACGTGGAGAGCGGCGAGGGCCACGGATTTCGTAACCCCGAAAACATTGCAGAGTTCTATACGCGTATCGAGTCGTTCCTGGGCCGGCACATCGGCGGTTGAATCGAACGGGTTACCAGCGCGCAAACTGATCTTCACAAAAGCCCAGTAGGCCGGTTATATCAATGGCGGGGCCGCTTGCGGGGCGTAGCCAGCCACTGAAGTGGCCAAAATCCTGGCGGAAATCTGTGGCCATTAGCCAGGCGTTGAGGCGCTCTGTATGGCGCCCTAGGGGTTGGAATTGCAGGTCGATGGCGCCGTCGGCGCTACGCACGCGCCACGGCGCATCGAGGTCATCGCGCGAATAGTCGAACAGCGCGCCGGGCAGAGCGTAGCGTTGGCCGTCTATCCAGCAACAATTTTCTGATGCGCTGGTTTCGTTCACGCCGCACGACACGTTCAGCCCCACGCGCTGACCACTGGCCGCGCGGCCGCTGAGGCAAGCCCAGTTCCAATAGGTTTCGCGCCGCATGAAGCCGGCGGAATAGTCGTGGTGAGCGAAGGCGCCGGCCCGTTGCAGGTCGACGTTGCCCAAACGGCTTGAGACTGAACCAGTGGCTGCAACGCCGGCGATCTTGCGCGCATACACCCAGCCGTTTCGCCCGGCTTGCGTGCACAGCGACATCGGGTCGCAAGCCTGGGGTGTGTCATCAAAGCTGGCGTCGATATTCAATCCGCTATGGCTTTCGACGCGCAGGCGCTTGCTGCCATCGGCATAGTCCAGTTGAACCTTGAGTTTGCGCGTGTCGAGCACGCTGCTGCCGGCCATGGGTTGGTCGGTCAGCGCCATCCCACGTGCCAGCGGCGCGCGCACGCTCAGGTTGTGCATGGCGCCGTCGCTGGGGCGGAAGGCATAGACGAATGCGGCGCCCACGAACTGCAAGTTGGCCAGCGCGCAGCCTGCGATGAGGTCGTCGGAGACCAGACCGAAATATTCGAATTGCTTGAAAGCCAGCCGCCGGCGCCAGGCGGGTAGCGGGCGGCCCATGAGGTTGCGGTAATCGGCATCGCGCCAATTGATGTGTTGTGGCGTGGCTTCGAACTGGCCGAACGGCGGCCGGCCATCGGCTTGCACCAGGGTTTGCATGGGCGCACTCACGGCAGATTTCGGTCAACAATACGGTATCCTTGCGCGCCGCACTTTGGCCCGCAACCCGCGCCCATGAGCACGCAAACGCCCGATTACGACCCGGCCACATTCGAGGCCGCCGCCCAAACCTATTGGCGCGAACAAAAGGTGTTCGAAGTCACCGAAGACTCCGAGCGCCCGAAGTTTTATTGCCTGACCATGTTCCCGTATCCCAGCGGCAAGCTGCACATGGGCCATGTGCGCAACTACACGCTGGGCGATGTGATCGCGCGCCACAAGCGCATGTGCGGCTACAACGTGCTGCAACCCATGGGCTGGGACAGCTTCGGCCTGCCAGCCGAGAATGCGGCCATTGCCAACCGCACGCCGCCGGCGCAGTGGACCTACGCCAACATCGACCACATGCGCGGGCAGTTCGAGAGCCTGGGCATGGCGTTTGACTGGTCGCGCGAGCTGACCACCTGCAAGCCGGATTATTACCGCTGGGAGCAGTGGTTCTTCACCCGTCTGGTCGATAAGGGCTTGGCGTACAAGAAAAACGCCACGGTGAACTGGGACCCGGTGGATCAAACCGTGCTCGCCAACGAGCAGGTGGTCGATGGCCGCGGCTGGCGCAGCGGTGCACCGGTAGAACGGCGCGAGATTGCGCAGTGGTTCATCAAGACCACCGACTACGCGCAGGAGATGCTCGATGCGCTCGACACGCTGGACTGGCCTGATGCGGTCAAGACCATGCAGCGCAACTGGATTGGGCGCTCGGAAGGCTTGTCCATCACGTTCGATGTCTCGGGCAGTGACGAGCAGATCACCGTTTACACCACGCGCCCCGATACCTTGATGGGCGCTAGCTATCTGGCCGTTGCGCCAGAGCATCCGTTGGTGGATGCGCAGTTGGACAGCAACCCGGACTTGGCCAAGTTTGTCGCTGAATGTCGGTCGTCCACCGTGTCCGAGGCAGTGCTGGAAGCCCAAGACAAGGCGGGGTGTCCGTTGGGCCTGACCGTGGATCACCCGCTGACCGGCGAGCCGTTGCCGGTGTGGGTGGCCAATTTTGTATTGATGGGCTACGGCACAGGTGCGGTTATGAGCGTGCCGGCGCACGACCAGCGTGACTGGGAGTTTGCCGGCAAGTACGGTTTGCCGATCCCGCAAGTCATCACGCCAGCCGATGGCGCTGAAGTAGATATTTCCGAGGGCGCTTACACCGAGCGCGGCTTGCTGATCAATTCGGGCGAGTTTGACCGGCTGGACTTTGACGCAGCGTTTGCCGCCATTGCCACCAAGCTGGAAGCCGATGGCCGCGCCCAGCGCCAGGTGAATTTCCGCCTGCGCGACTGGGGCGTGAGCCGCCAGCGCTATTGGGGCTGCCCGATCCCCATGATTCACGATGCCGAGCATGGCGAAGTGCCAGCCGAGGAATTTCCGGTGACGCTACCGGAAGAACTGGCGCCGGACGGCAGCGGTTCGCCACTCAAAGACTACGCGCCATTTGTCGAAACCACATCGCCGAAGACCGGCGAACCGGCCAAGCGCGAGACAGACACCTTCGACACGTTTTTCGAGTCGTCGTGGTACTACGCGCGCTTCTGCTCGCCGGGCAACGACCAGGCCATGCTGGACGAACGCGCCAAGTATTGGCTGCCGGTCGATCAGTACATCGGCGGCGTCGAACACGCCACCATGCACCTGATGTACGCGCGCTTTTTCCACAAGGCGATGCGCGACGAGGGCTTGGTGGATTGCGATGAGCCCTTCGCGCGTTACCTGCCACAGGGCATGGTGCTGGGCGATTGCTATTTTCGCGACAACGCCAAGGGCGGAAAAGATTATTTTGCCCCGGACGAAGTCGATATCACCCGCGACGACAAAGGCCGCGTGGTGGCGGCAACGGCCAAGGCGGATGGCCAGCCAGTTGTCGTCGGGCCGCAGGAGAAAATGTCCAAGTCCAAGCGCAATGGCGTTGATCCGCAAGATGCGGTTGCCGCCGTTGGCGCCGACGCCGTGCGCTTGTTCGCCATGTTTGCCGCGCCGCCGGATCAAACCCTGGTGTGGTCGGACGCCGGGCTGGAAGGCGCGAGCCGGTTCCTCAAGCGTTACTGGCGTTTGGTGCAAGCCATCGTGGCTGGTGACTTGCCGGGCAAGGAGTTGGCCGCAGCCGATGTGCGCCGCAAATTGCACGAAACCATTGCCAAGGTCGGCGACGACATGGGCCGGCGGCAGAGTTTCAACACCGCCGTGGCTGCACTGATGGAGCTGGTCAATACGCTCTACAAGTTGGATGCGGCCGACGCCGATGCGGCTGCTGTGGCGCGCGAATCGCTGCTGGCCATCACGCAAATGCTGGCGCCGTTTTCGCCGCACGTCACCCACGCCGCGTGGGCGGCACTGGATGGTGCGGGTGCGCTGGAAGATGCTGTGTGGCCCGAGCATGACCCGGCGCTGCTGGTGGCCGACACCGTGGAATACATGGTGCAGGTCAATGGCAAGTTGCGTGGCCGCATTGCAGTGCCGGCCGAGGCCGACAAAGCGGCCGTCGAAGCTGCTGCGGTGGCTGACGAGAACGTGCTGCGCCATATTGACGGCAAGCCGCTGCGGCGGGTGATCGTGGTGCCCGGCAAGTTGGTGAATCTTGTTGTGTGACGCGCATGTTTCCCGTGACCGCTTTGGCGCCGAGTCCAAATCGAATCATGGCTGGTTCGGGAATCCCACTTTGGAGAATTGAGTTGCCTGGTCGATCGCTTACACACCATCTGACTTGTCTCGCATGCGCTTGGCTTGCCTTTCCTTCCAAACGTAGCTTTGGCTACGTTTCTCAGTCTAAGGCTGCGCCAATCGCCCGCGATCCTGCGTCAACTGATGTGTATCACGGAAAACATGCGCGTTAGCTTGCCAGTTGTTGCGCTGTTTGTTGCGGCGCTCGCGTCCGCCTGCGGTTTTCAACTGCGCGGCCGTCAGGCCTTGCCGCCAGCACTGAGTCAGGTCTTCATTCAAGTGCAGTCTGAATATGGCGTGCTCGAGCCGCCGATTGTGGCAGCGCTGCGCCGTAGCTTGCGCGCGCGCGGCGCAACCGTGGTGCGCAAAGCCTGGCAGGCCGACTCTGCACTGGTGATCGAGCAACTCGAAAACACCCGTCGCATTTTGTCCGTTGGTTCCGACGGCAAGGCCATCGAATACGAACTGACGACCACGGTGCGCTATGCCTTGCGCGACGACAAAGACAACCGCATCCCGCCGCAGCAGTTGTCGCTGACGCGCGATTACCTGTTCAACTCCGAGGCTGTGCTAGCCACTGAAGCCGAAGAGCGCAAGTTACGCGACGTCATGCAGGCCGAGTTGGCCGAACTCATGTTGTTGCGGCTGGAATCGACATTGGCGGCACAGACCCCTCACCCGAAATCGCCAGGCGATTTCGACCTCTCCCCAAGGGAGAGGTGATTCGCATCCCTTCTCCCGCTTGCGGGGGAAGGTGCCCGGAGGGCGGATGGGGGCTGTCAGGCCGCAATCAAACCAGCGACGTTTCCTCGCCCTGCGAGCGCGCAATAATCACCGCGCCACAAGAATCGCTGAACACGTTCACCGCCGTGCGGCACATGTCCAGCACGCGATCGACAGCCAGGATCAGCCCGACCCCTTCCAACGGCAAGCCAATGGCCGTGAGGATGACGCCGATGGCCACCAGGCTGGCTGACGGAATGCCGGCCACGCCGATGCTGGTCAGCAGCGCGGTAATCACCACGGTGAACTGCACGCCCAGCGACAAGTCCAGCCCGTAAGCCTGGGCGATGAACAGTGCAGCCACGCATTCGTACAGCGCCGTGCCGTCCATGTTCACGGTGGCACCCAGCGGCAGCACGAAGCTGCTGGTTTGATTGCTCACACCGCCACGATTTTCGACACAGTCGATGGTCACAGGCAGCGTCGCCGACGATGAACTGGTTGAAAAGGCTGTCAGCAATGCCGGCGACATGGCGCGGTAGTGCTTCACCGGGTTGACGCGCCCCAGCACGCGTAGCAGCACGGGCATGGTCACAAACAAGTGCACCGCCAGCGCGCCAAGCACGGTGAAGAAGAACAGGATCAGCGGTTGGAATGCACCCCAGCCTGTTTTCGAGATGGTCTCGGCAACCAAGCCAAACACGCCAATCGGCGCAAACGCCATCACCAAGTTGGTGATCTTGATCATCACCTCATAGACGCCTTCCCAGAACGACTTCAGCGTGCCGCCGGGGCCGGCGTCGATGCGGGTCATGAAAAACCCGAACAAAATGGAGAAGAAGATCAGCCCGAGCATTTGCCCGGCCGCGGCTGCAGCAACAATGTTGGTGGGCACCATGCGCAAAAAGATGCCGATGATGTCGCCGCTGCCTTTGCCCTCCATGCGCTCCAGCACCGTGTCGGTGTCGGCGCTCAGGCCCAGTTGCTCGCCGGCGGGCTGGCCGCCGATGAGGCCGGGTGAGACAAGGTTGACCAGCACCAAGCCGATCATGATGGCCAGGAAGCTGGTCATCAGGTAGTAGCCCAGTGTTTTACCGCCCAGGCGCCCTAGCGCGGCGCCGCCCGGCAGGCCGGCGATGCCGACAATGATCGACGACACGATCAGCGGCACGATGAGCATTTTCAGCGCATTGAGGAACAGGTCGCCGACAAAGGCGTAGGCCGCAAAAAGGACAGACTCAACTGGCGTGAACGCCCCGGCGACAACGGCCAATGCCAATGCTGCAAGGATTTGCCAATGCAAAGCCCAGCCCAAAGGGCCAGGGCGAGAAGAAGATGCCTGATCGGACATGAGCGGGGCCGTCGAGAACGATGGCCAACTTTACCGCAGCGCCAACGGGCGCTCCATGTTTCGGTCTGCGTTTAGGCCTGTCGCAATTGGCCTGCTTGCGCAGCCGGGCGATCTTCGGTGGCGGGCAGTGGCTCGTTGCGCCTGCTGCGACGCATGGTGCGCGGCTTGCTTGGCAGGCGCTTGGGCAGCCGGCCGGGCCAATCTTCGGGCATGTCGATACCCTTGGTTTGCGCCAGGTTCTGGCAGGCGCGCAGCCAGGCTTGTTCGGTGCCTTGGCTGACCGGGAAGCGCGCCAAAGTGGCGCGCACCACGAATGCGCGGTCGTCGCGGTCAAAGAAAATACCGCGCACGCCACCCCGCATGCTGGCCGATTTTGTTGGCTTGGCCCGCGCCGCTGACTGCTTGCGTGCGGCTAGCTGGTCGCGCTTGAACGCCGCATTGAGCTGCAGCGCCTCGTCATAATCTTTCCGATACGCCTGACGCAGTTTGCCGCCGACACTGACCGCGATCCGATAGCCATCGAATCCACTGACTGTATGTTTGTAAACGCCCACCCTTCCAACCTCCGACGGCTGGCCTCCGGCATCAGTTCGGAACGCCCCAAGCGCCCAGACTGTTGCATGTTTGATCGCTCGGAGACTTTAGCCACTCAAAATATGAGGGCCACGTTAGCTGATGGTGAGTAAAGCGAGCGTAAAACCCGATGTAAATTTATGCGAAGTAGCGCATCGTCAGTTTAATCATCTTCTTGACGAAGTCGGTGTAAGGCGGGTTGAACATCTTGGTTTGCGAAAACACGTCCTTGACCACGGCGCGCTCGTGCGAAAACGCCTTGAAGCCCCACAGGCCGTGTGCGTTGCCAATGCCGGAGTTGTTAACGCCGCCAAACGGCAAGTTGCCGTGCAGGTATTGCACCACCGAGGTGTTGATGCAGGTGCCGCCGGCGGTGGTGTTTTGCATGATGTTGTCGGTCACCGCGCTGTCGCCCGAGAAGATGTAAAGCGCCAGCGGCTTGGGCCGGCTGTTGATGTCGGCAATGGCCTCATCCATCGACTTGACCGGCAGGATGGGTAGCAGCGGGCCGAAGATTTCCTCTTGCATGATTTTGCTGCCGGGCGCGATATTGTCGAGCAGCGTTGGGCCAATGTAGTCCTGCGCTGCATCCACATCACCACCGTGGGCAATGTTGGCGCCGGTGTTCTTGGCGTCGTCCAGCAGGCCGACCAGTCGCCCGTGGTGGCGGTCGTTGACGATGCGACAGTAGTCCGGGCTTTGCTCCGGGTTCTCGCTGTAGAACTGCGTGATCATCGCCTTGCACTCGGCCACGAATTCGTCCTTGACGGCTTCGTGTACGTAAACCAGGTCGGGCGCGATGCAGGTCTGGCCGTTGTTGGTGAACTTGCCCCAGATCAGGCTTTGCGCTGCGCGCGTCAGGTTGGCGCTCTTGTCGATTAGCGTCGGCGACTTGCCGCCCAGTTCCAGCGTGACGGATGTCAAATGTTCGGCCGCGGCTTTCATGACGACCTTGCCAATTGCCGGGCTGCCAGTAAAAAAGATATGGTCGAACGGCAGCGACAGCAGCGCTTGCGAGGTGCGCGCGTCGCCTTCGAATAGGGTGACTTCGTCCGGCGCAAAGGTGGCTTCGACCATCTCCTTCATCAGTGCCGACAAATTCGGCGTCATTTCTGAGGGCTTGAGGATGGCCGTGCAGCCAGCCGCCAGCGCCGAGGCCAGCGGGCCGAAGGTGAGGTTTACCGGGTAGTTCCACGGCGAGATGATCAGCGACACGCCCTTGGGCTCGTGTTTGATCCAACTGCGGGTGCCAAAGGTCATGGCAGTGGGCATTACCCGCTGCTTTTTCATCCACTTCTTGGTTTTCTTGATGCAATGGCGTGCTTCGCTGAGCACCGGCAAGATCTCGGTCAGGTCAACCTCGGCCTCCGGCTTGCGGAAGTCCGCCGCGGCCGCCGTGCGGATGCGGTCGGCGTATTTGTCCATCATTGCTTCCAAGCGCTTGAGGCGCTCGATACGCTCGGCGGCCGTAGATGCGCGCCAAGCAACCGCTTTGGCTTGCTGGGCTTTGAAAGCGGCGTCGATGGCGGCAACGTCGGGTGCACCCATGGGGGCAGTGGCAAGTTGTTCGGCGGCAGTGCTCATGGCAGGTCTCGGCAATTGAACGATCAGTCAGCTTGGCACCATACACCCGGCGGCTTTGGCCTGACAACGATCTGGCCGGGCAGGGCTGTATTTACCAAACGCCGTGCGCGAGCGCCTATTGCAGGGTTTGGCCGCGTTCCCAATCGTCGATGGCCGACACCACGTTGCCAGCCACTGCGCCCAGCAAGGTTTCGGCAGTCACCGCATCGCCGCCGCTGAGCCCACGCCAGGCTGCGGTTAACATCGGTTCTTGTTCGGGGATGATTTCGGAACTGCGCAATTGTTGATAAGCACGGTCGAGCGCGTCGATGCATTCCGGCACCGATTCGGGTGCGAAATCGGCTTCCTTCATCACCATGGCCAGCGCGGCCGGCAATGCCTGCTGCAGGGTGTCGGCGTCGGAGGCAGCGCCCAGCGCGCCCCACTCGTCGGCATAGTGCGCGCGCAAGCCTTTTACCAGATGCATCAGCGCCAGCATGCTGGGCATGTCGGTGGCCAGCCACTGGTCGCCACGGCTGGCGGCCAAAGCGGCGCACACTTTTAACGGTGGGCCGATCAGGGTGTTGTATTCCAGCGGCGTCAGCGCGCCGTCGGGCTGGTGGTCGGGGCCTTGAGGGGTGCCGTTTACTTGTTCCATTGATGCACGCCGTATTTCCAGTAGCCCTTGACGTTTTTCATCCGCGCGTCCTCGCTGAGGTCGTCGTCGAGCACTTCACCTTGCAGCATCGGGCTGAGCAATGGCGCCAATGCGCGGCCACCACCGCCAGTAATCAGGATTCCGTCGATGTCCCAATCGTCGGCCCATAACTGGTTGACGTCGGTTGCAATGCTGGTGGCCAGGCGCTGGAAGGCGTGTTGGGTGATGCCTTGCAGTTCAAAGGTGCGACCACGGATTTTGATGCTGCCGCGTTTGACGGCCTCGAACAGCCGGTAGAGTTCGATATTGACGCCGCTTTTTTCCTGCAGCGCAGAAGCAATGGCCTGAAACGCGCGCGAAATGCCGGCATCGGCCGACTGGCTGCCACGCTCGGAATAACGGGTCTTGTCGGAAATGGTGTAGTCCGCGGTGCGGAATCCAACGTCGATGATGCCGATTTTCTGCTTGGAAAAGTCGGGATTGGAGGCGCGGCCCATGTCATTGAGCAGCGCATTGAACAGCGAGCCAAACGGTTGCGGCACAACCCGCACGCGCTCGATGTTGAGCACGGTTTCGGTGCGCTCACCTTTGGCATTGACCAGCGTGACTTCGTGGCGCTGCTGCAACAGGTTGGTGAGCTGCGTGCGGTAATTCTTGTAGTAGCTGATCGGCAAGCCAGTGACCACGCGCAGCGGCTCGCCACTTTCCACTAGCGGCGCGGCGGCGGCCAAGGCCAGCGGCCGCGCGCTTTTGACGATGAGCTGTTCCTGATCCAACGTGAACGTGCGGCCACGGCTTTGGCTTTCGGCCAGGGCGCCAACAAAGTGTTCGCCGTCTTCGGTTTCGATATGGCGATACGGCTCCACATTGCCGTCGGCGTCGAGCAGTTGCTCGCGGAACTGTATGTCGGCGGGGTCGCCGAGCACCGACTTGAAAACTTGCGCGTTGCGCCCGTCGGTCACCTTGGTAAAGCCAAAGCCGATGTCTATGCCGAGAATTTGCACGCGCTTACTCCGTTTATCGATTCGATATTGTGCCGCGGCGCCCGCCGGCAAGGCAAAGCGCCGCTACCCCGGCTTGTAGCCGGATGGGATGCGATAGGTGGCAACAGGTGGCGTGCGCCGCATCACGTTGACCGTGTCGCGCACCTGCGTTTGCACACTGCCGTCGGCATTGATGCGGGTGGTTTCAATACGCACCGGGATGCCAGGCAGGTCGGCAATTGCCGCCAACCATTGTGCGCCAGGCACGCCAGTCAATTGGCGCACACTGCGGGCGAAGGCGTCGGCGTCGATGCCTTCAATCTGGCTGGTGAATACACGTGCGCTCAAGTCGTATTGTGGCCATTTCAAGACGTACTCGCTGGCGGTCCAGCGCCGGATTGTCGTCGTGCCCGGCTGTACAGCCACAATCGGGGTGGCAGCGGCAGTTTTCTTGATGTCTGCGCTGGTCACCGTGCGGGCCTCATGGTCCAGCAAGTGCACGCGCCGCTTGGCCAGGTCGGCGATCAGCGCCTGCTTGCCATTGTCAAAGCGCAGCGCCGATTCGCCCACCCACAAGTAGGCGGCTTTGGCTGGCTCGCCACCGTTGCTCACGCGGCTAATCAACAACAGGTCGGCTGATGCCGCGAAGGGCAGGCAAAGCAGCAGTATCACGACGCCGCGCTGCAGGCGCGTTGGCAGTTGAATGTTCACCATGTCAGACAGTTTAGACTGTAGGGCCGTCCTCGCGGGAGCAGAGGCCAAAACTTGCGCGCGACCTTGTCAACACAAGCCGGATACTGGAGGCTGCCGATTGCCTTGCGGTGGCAGTTGGTGTTGTTGGGTGCGGCTGTAGTTGGCCTCATTGTCGTGTCGAATGGCTTCCTGCGCGAGTCGCTGCAGGCTGACCGCGGTCGCGTCGCCCAGGAAACCGAGCAACGCGAGCAGCTCGAGCTGCTGCGTGATGTGCAAAAAGCTGTCCGTGACTACCGCTTGTGGCTGATAGAGGCTGCGGCTCAGGGTCAATTGAATCCGTTGCCGACTTCCAGCGCGTGGCTGGAACAGGCCCGTACGACGCTGGATGCCAACCTCGACAAGCTGGCGACCTTCGACGCCGTTGCCGCGGCCGAGGTGCGCCGCGCGACCGCCGGTTTGGATGGTGTTGCAAGCCGCGCCTTGCAAGCTCGCGATGCCAATGGCGGCGGGGCCGCGCAGCAGCAATTGCGCGCAGCCGGGCAGCGGCTGGCGCGTGTTGATGCGACGCTGGAGCAGCGTGTTGCCGACCAGCGCGCGGCTGTCGAGGCCGTGGCAGGCAGCGCGGTGCAAGTGACTGACCGGGCCATCGAGCGCTCCTGGTGGACGATGCTTGGTGCCAGCGCCGTGGCTATTGTTTTGGTACTGCTGATTCTGCAATCGACGCTGCCGGCGCTGCGTAAAACCATCGACGCCATCGACGAACTGGTGCGCGGCCATTTCGAGGCGCCGTTGCCGCCGATTGCACGCGATGAACTCGGTGAGGTGGCGCGCGGCCTGCGCAACTTCCGCGACAACGCCCGCCAGCTTGAAGTGCTGGCCACCACCGATGCGTTGACCGAACTGGGCACGCGCCTGGAGATGCAGCAGGTGCTCGACAAATGCCTGGACGAAATGCGTGACGGCCGCGTTGCCGCCGCGCTGTTGTTCATGGACCTCGACCAGTTCAAATCGGTGAACGACGCATTGGGCCACTCGGCCGGCGACCGCTATTTGCAGGAGGTCGCGCGCAGGCTGCGCCGGGCCTTGCCGCATGTGGCGCTGATCAGCCGTATCTCGGGCGACGAGTTCGGCGTGCTGATTCGCGAACTTGCCGACACCGACGGTATCCGCGAGGTCAGCGAGCGTGCGGTGCGCGCCATTGCCGATGCGTTCAGCCACAACTGCTTGCTGGAGGGACAGCCGGTCGCCATTTCAGCAAGTATCGGCATCGCCATTGCGCAGCGCGATGGTTGGTCGGGCGACGTGCTGTTGGCGCGCGCCGAAGCGGCGATGTATGCCGCCAAAGGCGATGGGCGCGGCCAGCACCGCTATTACGACCCCGCCATGACCGATGGTGTGCGCGATCAGTTGGCGATTGGTGGCGCGTTGCGCCGAGCAATTGCTGACAACAACTTGCGCATGGTCTTCCAACCGATCGTGGATGCGACGACACTGGAATTGGTTGGCGCCGAAGCGCTGGTGCGTTGGACAGACCCCGAACTTGGTGTGGTCAACCCCGAGCGCTTCGTGCCAATTGCCGAGGAAACGCAAATCATTGTCGAGCTCGGCGAGTGGGTGATGCACGCCGTTGGCAAGCAGTTGGCGCAGTGGCGCGAAGCAGGCCTGTCACTGTGCCCGGTGGCGGTAAACATCGGTGCCCGCCATTTTGCCGATCACAGCCTGCTGCAAACCCTCACCGACGTGCTGGGCAGCTACAGCTTGCCGCCGGATGCGCTGGAACTCGAGATCACCGAAAGTGCAGTTGTGCGTAACCCCGAGCGCAGCATTGAGTTGATGCATGCCATTCGCGCCCGTGGTGTGCGCTTGTCGCTGGACGACTTTGGCACGGGTTACTCATCGCTGGCTTACCTGCAACGCTTCCCGCTGGACAAGCTCAAGGTTGACCAAAGCTTCGTCAAGCGTGTGGCCGAAAGTGCTGATTCCGACAATATCGTCGCCGCCACCATCGGCTTGGCGCAACGCCTCGGGCTGACGACGGTTGGCGAAGGTGTGGAGTCGCACGCCGTGTTGCGGCGGCTACAGGCGCACCAATGTGATTTGATCCAGGGCTACTTCACCGGCCGGCCCATGCCAGCGGAGGATTTCTCCGAGTGGCTGGTGGCACAACGCCAGCCCGATAGTATTGCGGTGTAAGCTGACGACAGCCGCCAGGCCAGCTACGCTCGCCAGCCCCCGCACCCCCAACGACGATATGCCGGAGCACCCCATGCCCGCCAACGCCGAGACATCCGACGCCTTGATCACCCAGCCGCTGAAGCTGCCGTGCGGTGCGAGCCTGCCAAACCGCCTGGCCAAAGCGGCCATGACCGAAGGCATTGCCGACCGATTCTTGCGCGCCAACGAGCGCCACCAGCGGTTGTATCGCACGTGGTCGCACGGCGGCTGCGGGCTGCTGCTTACCGGCAACGTGCAAATTGACAAGCGTGTGCTCGAACGCCCCGGCAATGTTGCCATCGATGGCAACGGTGGCCGCGCGGCGCTGGAGGCTTGGGCGCGCGCCGGCACGGAGGCTGGCAACCATTTGTGGATGCAGATCAGTCACGCCGGCCGCCAAAGCCCGCGCTATGTGACGCGCCAGCCGATGGGGCCGTCTGCAGTGCAACTGAAGCTGCTGGGCAATTTTGCCAAGCCGCGGGCGCTGAGTGAATCTGAAATTCTCGACTTCATCTCGCGCTACGCCAATGTTGCCGCCATCGCCAAGCAAACCGGCTTTACCGGCGTGCAAATCCACAGCGCGCACGGCTACTTGCTGTCGTCATTCCTGTCGCCGGTGACCAACCAGCGCACCGACCAATGGGGCGGCAGCCTGGAAAACCGCGCCCGTATGCTGCTGGAGGTGATCCGCGAAACCCGCGCCGCCGTGGGGCCGGACTTCCCGGTGGCCATCAAGCTCAACTCGGCCGACTTCCAGAAAGGCGGCTTCACCCATGAGGAATGCCTGCAAGTTGTCGAGTGGCTCAACAACGAAGGCCTGGATTTGCTGGAAGTCTCTGGCGGCAACTATGAGCAACCGCGGCTGCTTGGCTACGAAGGCAAGGAAGACGGCGCAGTGGAGCGCGAAAGCACGCGCAAACGCGAGGCCTACTTCTCGGACTACGCCGCGGCGATCCGTAAGATCGCCAAAATGCCGATCATGCAAACCGGCGGTTTCCGCACTCGCGCGGCAATGAATGAGGCGCTGGATTTGGGCCACTGCGATGTCGTCGGCCTGGGCCGGCCGTTGTGCACGCACCCGGGCATCGCCAATGGCCTGCTTGATGCCAGCATCGATGAAGCGCCGAGCTTCGAGCACACGCTGAACATGGGCAGCGGCAATTTGAGCGCGGCATCGGAGAACTACCTGATCAAAGTCGCCCATGTGTTTGGCCAGCAGGGCTGGTACTACAAGCAGATCGCGCGCATGGGTGACGGCTTGGAGCCCGATACCAAGATGGGCGTGGGGCGTGCGCTGGGGTGGTATTTGAAAGATGAATACAGCACAGCCGCGCGGATGCGCCGCTGAGCGCTACCGCGGTTTTTTCTCCGAATCCGCCTTGCCTCGCGGCGCCCGTGACGCGATCAGGCGCGTTGTTAAGCTGGCGCTTTTAGCCGCTGCGCAACAAGCGAAATCGGATGCGTGACTTCAAGCCGCTGCCCGGCCCGCCGTAGGCCACCGCCAATATGCATGGCGCAGCCTACATTTGAACTGACGACCCGGTCGGCGTTGCTGGCAATTGCGGCGTCCAGCTTGGGTTGTAGCAGCGCGTCGGCAGTTTTTGGCTGGGTGACGAAATAAGAGCCGGCGGCGCCGCAGCAGCGGGTGTTGCCGTCCAATTCAAGCACCGTCACGCCGGGCAAGCGTTGCAGCAAGCGGATGGCGGCGCGGGCGTCACCCAGCACATTGCGCAAGCTGCACGGCGTGTGCACGGCGACCGTGATCGGTGTTTCGTCCCAGGCCAGATCATCCGGCCAGTCCGCATCTGCAAGAAATTGTTCGATGTTTTGCGCGCGGCGGGCGAAGTTGCTGGCGGGCTCGCCGCTCAGTTGCTCACCATATTCCACCAAGTTGGCAGCACAACCGCTGGCAGTGCCGATGATGGCGTCCAGGTCGCTGCCAAAGGCCTGCACGTTCTGCTCGGCCTGCGCATCGGCGTCGGCAGGCAGGCCGTTGTGACCGGCGAGCGCGCCGCAGCAAGTTTGCTTGCGCGGCACCTCGACGGTAAAACCCATTCGCGCCAGAACCGTGGCACTGTCGCGCAGGGCTTGGCTTTCGGTAACGGATGACACGCAACCGGTAAACAAACCCACACGCCCGCGCGGAGCAGACACCGCGGTTTGGGCGCGAACACCCGGCCGCGCCAATGGCGGCAGCAGGCTAGCGAGCCTGCCTAGGCTGCTTCGGCCGAGCACTTTCCGCCCTAGCGTGACGAGCCCGATTGCACTGACCAGCCACAAGGCCCAGGCCAGCAGGCGGCGCGGCAGCGCGTTTGTCAGCACGAATCCCATCAAGCGGTGCGCGTTGCGGCGTGCGGGTTTTTGCTCGCCCATCTGCGTGCGCACGGCGTCAATCATGCGGCCGTAGGGCACCTGCGCGGGGCAGACGGCCTCGCAAGCGCGGCAACCCAGGCAGGTGTCGAGATTGTGTTCGGCTGCGGGTGTCATGGGCAGTTGGCCGCTGGCAAGGCCGTGCATCAAGGCAATCCGGCCGCGTGGCGACACCGCCTCCTGGCACGCAAGGCCTCATGTAGGTCATTTCGGCAGGCCCCGGCCGCACTGGACTCCAATGTCTTTTTCTTCTCGCAGAGTTTCGGTCTTTCTCTGATACCCCTCTTACTCTTCCGGCGATTTTCATTTTTTAGATCTCTTTGGTCCCCGTATCAT
>JAAFAL010000194.1 GCA_018222345.1 bacterium | reverse complement strand
CGGATCACGAATGGGTGACTGTTCCAGTCGGCGGGCTGGAGAAGGTCGCCACGTTCGTGGCCCTGCTGGGGGCGAACCAGCTCGACCTTGCCGTGCTGCACGACAATGTTGGTCGGCCGGAGCAGCGACTCACGGACTTGATTCGGCGAAACCTTCTGCACGAGAAACGCGTGTTCAACTACTCGATGTTCTGCGGTGACGACACCAAGCCAGCGGATCTTGAAGACATCTTCACTCCGTCGCTCTACGTCAAGGCCTTCAATCTTGCTTACGCGCAGAAGCTGGGCAGCGCGAAGCTGAAAGTCGGTGACCTTGGCAAGCACCCAAGGATCATCGAACGAATCAACGAGTGGCTCCGGTCGCAGTCAATCCAGTTGCGCGCGTCTGGCGGTTTCAATCACTACCTGGTCGCGCAACAGTTGACGACACTCATAGATGCCGACGCACTGAGCGCCGAAACTTGGGATCGAATAGAGGAGATGTTTTCACAGCTTTCCACTTCGCTGGCGCAGTAGTGCCATAGCGGTCATTCGCAGGTCAACCCTCTCTTCTAAAAACCGTCCGTCCAAAAGGTTTCGAACCCGTGTTTTACCGAACGTGCAGCTACGACGCTAGTATTGTCTGTCTTTTCATCCGAACTAGTGTTATTGATAGATGAGCTTCTCTGAGCAAATCCGACCGGCGGTCAGCCGAGAACTCGCGCTAGCAAAACAAGCAGAAAGTAGCGGCTGTCGTGGGCTTAGCTTCAAGCACCTCGAAAGAGCGCATGTTCTGGGGCAAGCGAGTACCAGTGAGCACGTTCGTGTTCACTGGGCGATGTTTTTATGGGGTTTGCGACGGAGAGATTGGCGAGAAGTAATCGGCCAATGTATCCGCATGGTTGGGGCGGCAACGAAGACTGCGGTGGGGCTCGTGCCTCATGGGAATACTGGAGGGAGCAACGTTCGGCCTTGGCAACGTATGCCGATCGCTGACGACTTGATTGTCGAAATCGAACGAGCACAGAACAACTCGGCCTTGGGCTAGATTGCGACGGGCAGTATCGGCTGGCGAAGTGGTGAGTCGGGGTTCGCTTCTGCTAGGCGCTGGGGTAGGTCGCTATTGCGTAGAGCCGCAAACTCCCGGATGAGCAACTTTAGACGAGGGCACTTTGTCTACTGATGTTTGTCAGAGTCTTCGCACTATCCGATAGACTGTACTTATTCGCTTCAATCTGCGTACTTGTCACTTGCAACTCAATTCTCACAAGTTGGTCTGGCTGCTGCTAGCTATAGTGCTTGTCAGTCGAATATTGGGTGCGCATGCTCATGCTTGCTCCGATGGTGACCTAGACTGTCTTCAAGAAGCCCACGCTGACGTGCTCGTTCATGCCCATATTGATTCCGGCACTCACGGCAGCGAGTCCTGCGCGGAAGAGACTTGTGTAGATTCGACGATTGAAGCGGCAGACGGCATTCTTGCCAAGCTGCTTGATGTGGATGATGGAGATCTACTCGCCGTCATTGCAGTCGTGCTCTTGGGCTTGCTTGTCGCGCCCCATGTTGTGCTCGTTGCGCACCGTTCAACGTCGGTGCCGCGACGTCGTCTGAGCCTCAGCCCGCCTGCCAGAGCCCCGCCTCTAAACTTCTAGTCATCGCCGCCGGTGCCAGCTTGGCACCGCCATGCGCCCCTATGGCGCAACGATTTCTGGAGTTTCCATGTTTGGATATTTCTGCCGGATGGCGTTTTTCGCCGTCGGGCTCACTTGGCTTGCAGCGGGCCACGCACAACCGCAAACCGCTGAAACACTGACCCTGCGCGATACCTTGCGCAGGGTGACCGATCAAAACCCGTCGCTGGCTGCCTATGCGCCACGCTTCAAGGCGTTAGTCGGCGAGCGATCTGCGGCGGCACTTAGTCCGCCGTTGGAGTTGATTGCCGATGCGGATGAGTTCGGGGGCACCAACGACGCGCGAGGTGTGGAGGGCATTGAGCTCACGCTCGCGCTCTCCAGCGTGATCGAGCTCGGCAACCGCCCGGCCTCGCGCATTGCCATCGTGAATGCACGCGGGGAGTTGGTAGCCGCCCGGCGACGCACGCAGTTGCTTGATGCTCAGGCACAGGCAGCTCGGATGTTCGTCGAGCTGGCAGCTTTGCAGCAAGAGCTTGAGGTGGCGCGCCGCTCGGAGGCGCTGGCGCGTCAAGCCGAACAGACGGTGCGCCGCCGCGTAGACCGGGCCCGGGCACCACAAGCGGAGTTGCAGCGGGCCATGGCAGCCACCGCTCGTGCCAGCCTAGAGGTCGGCCACATCGAGCACCAGATTCCCACAGTGCGCGTCAAGATGGCTGCGCTGTGGGGCGCGCAGCAGCCAGGTTTCGCGCGTGTTGATGACGATGCGTTGTTCCACCCCGGCCGGGCCGGTGCGTTCGAACCACTGGTGGACGCAATAGGCCAGAACCCCGACTTGCAGCAACTGGCCAGCGAGGAACGCATCCAGGCCGCGAACCTACTGTTGGCGCAATCCAATGCGCGGGGCGACCTGCGCTGGCGCGCAGGCGTTCGGCGGTTGGAAGGCAGCGACAGCACGGGGCTGGTTGCAGGCGTCAGCATTCCGCTGTTCTCCGGGCGTCGTGCACAGAGCGCTATTGACGCCGCGAGCGCACGGGGCGAGGCCGCCCGCTTTGACTCGCGGGCGGCTCAAATTGCCTTGCGCGCCACGCTGTTCGAGGCCTGGCAGCACCGCGCTCACGCCATCGAAGCGTTTGCCCTGCTGCGCGATGCGGTGATCCCCCGGTTGGAATCCGCACTGTCAGAGACGCGCGAGGCCTACCGCGCTGGCCGCTACAGCTATCTGGAACTGGTGGCCGCTCAGCGCGAACTGATCGACGCCCGTCTGGCGCTGATCAACGCGGCTCGCCGCGCCCACATCAATCGCATCGAACTCGAACGCTTGGCCGGAGCACCGCTGGAGCAGACCTTGCTCGCGGACCCTGTCGGCACACCCACACAGGACAACGATCATGACCACTGAACCCTTAAAGCGAACGACTCGCACATTGCTAGCCTGCACCGCGTTGATCGCGCTGGTTGCCTGCTCGTCAGAGCCGGGTGGCCGCGCTGACGCCGAATACGACGACCGCAGTGGGGAACAT
>JAAFAL010000022.1 GCA_018222345.1 bacterium | reverse complement strand
TGCGCCAAGCCTATTGCGCGCTGTCCGCTGCCGGCATCGGCCACAGTATTGAGGTGTGGCGCAACGGCGAACTCATTGGCGGGCTGTATGGCTTGGCGCTGGGTAAAGTCTTTTTTGGCGAATCCATGTTCTCGGCGCAGCGCGATGCGTCAAAAATTGCCTTGGTGTGGCTGCGCCGCCAATTGCGCAACTGGGGCTTCACGCTGTTGGATTGCCAGGTTGGTTCGCCGCACCTCTACACCCTTGGCGCTGTCGATTGGCCGCGTGCGCAGTTCATCGACGCTTTGAACCGCGGCGTTGGCCAGCCACCGCACGATGGGCCGTGGGCATTTGGTGTTGACGTGCCCCGCGCGTCCGTCCACTTACCGGATTAGCCATGTCGCACCTGGCGCTGTACAAAACTGCCAGCCACGCCTGCGGCTACTTGCCCGAACGCCGTGCCAACGAGGCGGTGATTGACCCCGACGCCCCACTCAACCGGGCGCTATACGACGAATTGCTGGCAGCAGGGTTTCGCCGCTCGGGCGATCAGGTCTATCGCCAGCACTGCAGCAGCTGCGCAGCCTGCGTGCCGGTACGGGTTCCGGTGCAGGCATTCGCGCCCAAACGCCGGCACCAACGCAATTTGCGGCGCAATGACGATTTGCAGGTGCGTATTGATTCCATGGGGCTAAGCGACGCGCATGTCGCGCTCTACCAGCGCTACCTGGCGGCACGCCATAGCGACTCGCCAATGAACAACGAATCGCCCGAGCAAATCCATCGGTTTCTGGGCTGCGACTGGGCCACGCCGCTGCAACTCGATTATCTCGATGCCGATGGGCGGCTGGTCGGCTTCTCGGTGGCCGACGACACGCCCAGCGCCTTGTCAGCGGTTTATACCGTGTTCGACCCCGACCACGCCGCGCGCGGCCTGGGCATCTGGTCAATCCTGCAGCAAATCAGCTTGGCGCGCCGCAGTGCGCGGCAGTGGTTATATCTGGGCTATTGGATCGCCGCGGCCAAGACCATGCAGTACAAAACCCAGTTTGAACCGCTGGAGCGCTACCAGGATGGCCAGTGGCAAAGCGCCGAACACTGCCCTGCTTGAGCGATCACTGAACTGCCCAAATTTGTGCGCAGTCAGGGGTTTGTGGATAATCCGCGGCCTCCCAGCCCAATGCGCACGCCGCGCGGGCGTTTGAGCAGTAGAGCATGTCCAAAGAAGACCATATCGAAATGGAAGGCCGCGTCACCGAGACGCTGCCCAACACCACCTTCCGCGTGGAGCTGGAAAACGGCCACACCGTCACCGCCCACATCTCCGGGCGGATGCGCAAGCATTACATTCGGATTCTTACCGGTGACACTGTCACGGTGCAATTGACGCCTTACGACCTGACCAAGGGCCGCATCGTCTATCGCGGCCGCTAGACTCCCTCACCCGAAATCACGAGGTGATTTCGACCTCTCCCAATGGGAGAGGTGAATTCCAGCATTTCAAACGACGAGCTTCACCCCACGCTGGGTAGGTTGCGTCGTGGACCAGACCGTGCGAAGCACGTCTTTTCTTCTCCCTCTGGGAGAAGGTGCCCCATAGACAGTGCGAAGCACAGATTCCCTTCTCCCGCCTGCGGGGGAAGGTGCCCGAAGGGCGGATGGGGGTAGGCGGATGAGGGGAAGAAAAGCCTCAGGCTGTCTCCGCAGCCTCGGCCTGTTTCGACACCACGTCGAGCACTAGCGCGTCGTCCTTGATGCGCGCTGTCACGGTGCCGCCACCGACCAGATCACCAAACAGCAGCGCGTCGGCCAGCGGCCGTTTGATGTAATCCTGGATCACGCGCGCCATCGGCCGTGCGCCCATCTTGTCGTCGTAGCCTTTCACGGCCAACCATGAGCGTGCCTCTGGCGTGATGATCAGCGCCACGCGCTTGGCTTCGAGTTGCAGCTCCAGTTCCATCACGAACTTGTCAACAACACGCTCGATCATGTCTTGCGACAACGGCGCAAACTGCACGATCGCGTCGAGGCGGTTGCGGAATTCCGGCGAGAAGCCACGGCGAATCACTTCCATCGCATCACTGCTGTGGTCCTGCGGGGCAAAGCCAATGCCGCGGCGTGATTGCGCCTCGGCGCCGGCATTGGTGGTCATCACCAGAATGACGTTGCGGAAGTCGGCCTGACGGCCGTTGTTGTCAGTCAGGGTGCCGTGATCCATGACCTGCAGCAGCAGGTTGAAAACATCCGGATGCGCCTTCTCAACTTCATCCAGCAGCACAACGGCGTGCGGTTGCTTGATGACGGCTTCGGTGAGCAGCCCGCCCTGGTCGTAACCCACATAGCCCGGCGGTGCGCCTATCAACCGCGAGACCGTGTGGCGCTCCATGTATTCCGACATGTCGAAACGGATCAGCTCGATGCCCAGGCGCTCGGCCAATTGCTTGGTGACTTCGGTCTTGCCGACACCGGTCGGCCCGGCAAACAGGAAATTGCCAATCGGCTTGTCCGGGTTGGCCAGCCCGCTGCGCGCCATCTTGATGGCCGAGGCCAGTGTGGCAATGGCGTCGTCCTGGCCAAAAATGCTCAGCTTGAGGTCTCGCTCTAGCGTTTGCAGCGCATCACGGTCACTGCTCGACACACTCTTGGGCGGGATACGCGCAATCTTGGCCACAATGCTCTCGATGTCTTTGACCTGCACCGTCTTGCGCCGCTTGGACGCCGGCAGCAAGCGCATGTGCGCGCCAGCCTCGTCGATCACGTCGATGGCCTTGTCGGGCAGGCGGCGGTCGTTGATGTGCTTGGCGGCCAGCTCGGCGGCGCTGCTCAGCGAATTGAGCGTGTAGCGCACGTCGTGGTGGTCTTCAAAGCGCGACTTGAGTCCTTCGAGGATCTTGATCGTCTCCGGCACGCTGGGCTCGGGCACGTCGATCTTCTGGAAGCGCCGCGCCAGTGCGCGATCTTTTTCGAAAATGCCGCGGTATTCCTGGTAGGTGGTCGAGCCAATGCACTTGAGCTCGCCACTAGCCAGCACCGGCTTGATGAGGTTGGACGCATCCATGACGCCGCCTGAGGCCGCGCCGGCACCAATGATGGTGTGAATCTCGTCGATGAACAGGATCGCGCCGGGTTGTTTTTCCAACTCGGCCAGCACGCCTTTCAAGCGTTTTTCAAAATCGCCGCGGTATTTGGTGCCGGCCACCAGTGCACCCATGTCCAGCGAGTAGATCGTCGCGCCTAGCAACACCTCGGGCACGTCACCCTCGGTAATCAGCCAGGCCAGCCCCTCGGCGATGGCGGTTTTGCCCACGCCGGCTTCGCCAACCAGCAGCGGGTTGTTCTTGCGCCGGCGGCAAAGAATTTGCACCACGCGCTCAACCTCGTGCGCGCGGCCGATCAGCGGGTCGATCTTGCCGTTGGAGGCTTTTTCGTTCAGGTCAGACGCGTATTGCTCCAGCGGGCTGGCAGCAGCGCCGTCCTCGCCCTTGGCCTCATCGCCACCAACTTCGGCTTGTCGCTCGCCGTCCGCTGCGGGCTCGCCGGAAATCCCATGGCTGACGTAATTGACCACGTCTAGCCGCGTCACGCCCTGCTCGGCCAGCAAATACACCGCGTGTGAGTCGCGCTCGGAGAAGATCGCCACAAGCACGTTCAATGCCGTGACTTCCTTCTTGCCAGCCGACTGCACGTGATACACCGCGCGTTGCAACACACGCTGGAATGACAAGGTGGGCTGCACCTCGTGGGTTTCGCCGCCCTCTTCAATCACCGGCACGTTCTCGCGGATGAAGGCCCGCAGGTCGCGCTCCAGCGTGTCCAGGCGCGCGCCAGTGGCTTCAAGCACCTGCACAACAATTGCGTCATCAAGCAACGACAGCATCAAATGCTCGATGGTCAGCAGTTCGTGTCCGTCATGGCGGGCAGCAAGAAATGCGGCGTCCAGTGCCTTCTGTAGATCCTGGCTCAGCATGTCTTTGCCTCCGGTTGACGGGTTGGTCGCGTTTTCGACTGACGTCGCAGTAAGTTCATGGACCTAAATTACGCCTTCTCGAGCCGGCACAGCAAGGGGTGCTGGTTCTGACGCGCATATTCGGTGACTTGCGCCACTTTGGTTTCGGCAATTTCCGCGGTGAACACACCCGCCACCGCAGCACCGGATGTGTGGACTGCCAACATCACCTGCACGGCCTTCTCACGATCCATACGGAAGAACTTTTCCAGCACATGCACGACAAACTCCATCGGCGTGTAGTCGTCGTTGATGAGCAGCACCTTGTACATCGGCGGTTCTTTCAGCCGCGGCTTGGCCGGGGCCTCCAGCACGCCTATGCCGGCATCGTCGTCATCAATTAGCGGTTTGTCAGGTTCACTCATAGACACCCTTAGATGCTACCAGCTACCACAGGTTTCAAGCCCACCGACATCGCAGGCGCTTTACGCAACATTACGCTGCGCGGCGCTACGATCCCGCCATGGCTGCTCAAGCGCACACCGCTGGTCGATTGGCCGACCAGGATGATGTCCGTCAAATGCAATTGACGGTCGCGCACCTGCGCGAAACGCTGGAACAACAGGCGCATGAGCACGCCGCCGCGGTTCAGCAGGCACTCGCCGGCGCACGCGACGAGATTGACCAGCTCAAGAAAACCACAGCGTCGCTGCGAGACGAGTTGGAATTACTGGAACAACAACGCAAGCGCGACGTGCAAGCAGCAATGGCCAGCGGCCATAACGACATGCAGCAATTGCAAGCCACAATCACCGAGCTGCGCGCGCAATTGGAACTAGCACACAGCACCCATCACCAAGCGCTGGACGACCTCAACGCCGCGCAACGCGAAGAACTGCGCCAGTTGCAAGCCACCGTGCAGGCGCTGCGTGACCAACTCGCCCCAACCAACACTTGAACGCCGTGTCACCCGACTCATCGCCACAACACTACGACGACGAACATCAGGCCAAATTGGCCCTGGCCGATGCCAAACTGCGCCAGGCCGAACTGCTGCTGGCGGTGTCGCGCCAGGTCGCAGCGCTGGAAACTTTGGATGAGGTACTCGAGGCGCTGGTCGAGATCGCCTCACGCGAGCTGGACGCCGAACGCGCCACACTATTCCTGAACGACCCGGCCAGCAACGAGCTGTATTCGCGCGTCGCACAAGGCACATTCCGGCGCGAGATTCGCATCCTCAATGACACGGGCATAGCCGGCGCCGTGTTCCAAAGTGGCGCCAGCGAAATCGTCCAGGACGCATATGCCGACACCCGCTTCAACAGCCAAGTGGATGAAGAAACAGGCTTCAAGACCAACAACATTGCTGCTGCGCCTGTGCGCACGGTCAAGGGCGAAATCATCGGCGTCGTGCAGTGCCTCAACAAGCGCGACGGCGCGTTCGACGCTGCCGACCTGCACCTGCTGGAGGCGCTGACCACGCAAGCGGCCGTGGCGCTGCAAAGCACGCAATTGGTTGAGCGCATGCAGGCGCGGCGCGAGCAAGAGCAAAAGCTGCTGAGCATCGTCACCGACGTCACCAGCGAGTTGGAGCTTGGCGCGCTGCTGTCGAAGGTGATGAACGAAGCCACTGGCTTGCTCAACGCCGACCGCAGCACGCTGTTCCTGAATGACGAGAAAACCGATGAACTGTTCTCGCGCGTAGCCATGGGCGAATCGGTCAACGAAATCCGCCTGCCCAATCACGTGGGCATTGCCGGCGCGGTGTTCTCCAGCGGCGAGACCATCAACATCCCCTACGCCTACGCCGACCTGCGCTTCAACCCGGCCTTCGACAAGCAAACCGGCTACTTCACGCGCTCCATCCTGTGCGTGCCCATCACCAACAAGCGCGGCAAAGTCATCGGTGTCACGCAAGTGTTGAACAAACGCGGTGGCCCCTTTAACGACGAGGACGAACGCCGCCTGCGCGCCTTCACTGGGCAAATCGCTGTTGCGCTTGAAACCGCGCAACTGTTCGAAGACGTGCAGGCAATGAAGAACTACAACGAAGCGATGCTGCAAAGCATGAGCAACGGCGTGATCACCATCGACGAAGACGGCAACATTGCCACCTGCAACTATGCCGGGCAGAAAATTCTGCGGCTGTTCTCCGAGGCGATCGTCGGCCAGCCGTACGCCGAAGTATTTGGCTCACGCAACCCATGGATCTGCAAGAAAATCGCCGAACTGGATGCCGACACCAAAGGCGAAACCGTCGCCGTGATGGACGCCAGCTTCCACCAAGCTGAAGACACCAAATCGGTCAATGCCACCTTCATGCCGCTGCTCAGCCACGATGGCACGCGCCTGGGCAGCATGATCATGCTTGAAGACATCAGCAGCGAAAAGCGCATGAAATCGACCATGTCGCGCTATATGGACGCCACACTGGCCGAGCAGCTCATGGACGGCGGCGAGGAGTTGCTGGGTGGCAAGAACACACAGGCCACGGTGCTGTTTTCAGACGTCCGCAGCTTTACAACCATCACCGAGCAATTGGGCGCGCAAGGCACCGTGGCCATGCTCAACGAGTACTTCACGCTGATGGTCGATTGCATCACCGAGCAAGGCGGCATGCTCGACAAATTCATCGGCGACGCCATCATGGCCGGCTTCGGCATCCCCATCGCCCACGACGACGACGAAGACCGCGCGGTGCGCGCCGGCATCGCCATGATCAAGGCGCTATGGGGTTGGAACAAAACGCGCGCCGACCAAGGCAAACTGCCCATCGACATGGGCCTGGGAATCAACACCGACAACATCGTCAGCGGCAATATCGGCTCGCCCAAACGCATGGACTACACCATGATTGGCGACGGCGTGAACCTGGCTGCGCGGCTGGAATCGGCGTGCAAACAATATTCTGCGCGCATCCTCATCAGCGAATTCACCCATGCCAAGCTCAAGGGCACCTACCGCGCCCGCAATGTCGATCGTGTGGTGGTCAAGGGCAAAACCGAGCCCGTCGGCGTGTACGAGATTCTGGACTATCACAACGCCGACAGCTTCCCCAACCTGATGGACACGGTGAACTACTTCAACGAAGGCGTGCGCCACTACGGCTTGGGCAATTGGAGCGATGCCGTGCGCAACTTCGGCGAGGCGCTCAAAGCCAACCCGGATGACAAGCTTAGCGCCACATACATCCAGCGCTGCGAGCATCTCGAGGCTAAGCCGCCCAAAGATTGGGATGGCGTTTGGGTGATGACCAGCAAATAGCAGTCAGGGGTGGAGCCGGAGCGAACAAGCGGGTAGAATGCGCGCCCGCTGCGGCGATCAAGCCCCAGCAGATTGCCGTTCAGGCATACAGTGTGGGCCGTTAGCTCAGTTGGTAGAGCATCGGGCTTTTAACCTGCAGGTCGTTGGTTCGAATCCAACACGGCCCACCATTTTTTCGTTGTAGGCTCCCTGCCACGAAACCCAAGTCGCCTTCGATAACCGCTTGCTCACCAACGACTTCGTCGTTGGTTATTCGGATCATCCTTGATCCTCACCCTTCGGGCTCGCTGCGCTCGTTCAAATTCGTTCCCTACGCATTTGTGTCAGGGCCATCCATGGCCCTGATCCTCGCAGGCTCGGACTCGCTGCGCTCGCTCAATTTCGTTCCTGACGAAATTGTCGAATCCAACACGAGGCGCCCTTTTACTTACAATTCGGGTGCGCGCCTCAATTGGGTTGAACGCATGAAGACTGTATTGCTGGGCAATGCCGGCGCGGGCAAAAGTACCTTATCGCGCAAGCTACTCGAGATTGAGCCGGCTGCCAGGCTGTCGCTGGACGAACTCGCGTTTTCCGAGGGTTCGCAGCGGCGCGAATTGGAAGACAGCGTCGCAGACGCCATGCAATTTGTTGCTGCGCACGCGTCCTGGGTCGTTGAGGGGTGCTACTCCGACATCGTCGAGCCTGTCCTCGCTCACGCAAATGCGCTGATCTTTCTGAACCCCGGTGTCGATGTGTGCGTCCGACATTGCCGCGCCCGCCCGTGGGAACCGGAAAAATTCGATTCGCCTGAGTCGCAACACGCAAACCTGGAGAATTTGATGGATTGGGTGCGGGAATACGCGTCACGCGAGGACGAGTATGGCCTGCACAGGCACCGCCAATTGTTCCAATCCTTCGACAAGGTTAAGTTGGAACTCACCGACCCGGCGCATTACGCCGCTGCGCTGCAGCTCTACGCATCCGCGCCTCAATAAGAGGCCCGCAAACAAAAAAAGCGGCGCCAAAGACACCGCTTTTTGATTGTATGGTCGGGGAGGCAGGATTTGAACCTGCGACCCCCTGCACCCCATGCAGGTGCGCTACCAGGCTGCGCTACACCCCGACACTATTCCCAAGCCGTTGCGACTTGAGGGGGCGAGATTCTACCCGCTTTGGCCGGCTTGGTACACCGTTGGATCGTCCACGCCAGCATCGGCGAATCCAGTAGCGCGAAAGCGGCATGAATCACACACGCCGCACGCCCTGCCGGCGGCATCGGCTTGGTAGCAGGACACGGTTTGGGCGTAGTCGATACCTAGTGCTGCGCCACGCTGGATGATTTGCGCCTTGGTCAAATCAATCAGCGGTGTATGGATGCGCATTGCCTCGCCCTGCTCCACGCCGCGCTTGGTGGCAAGCCGGGTAAGCTGGGCAAAGGCTTCGATGAACTCAGGGCGGCAATCCGGGTAGCCGGAATAATCGACGGCGTTCACGCCAATAAAAATGTCCTGCGCACCCAGCACCTCGGCATAACCCAGTGCGAGCGACAAAAATACGGTGTTGCGGGCCGGAACGTACGTAACTGGAATGCCGTCAGAGTCGCCCAGCGTTGGCACATTAATCGCATTGTCGGTCAGCGCTGAACCGCCGATCGCATCCAGCCCGAGCTTCACAACACGATGCTCAGCAGCACCCAACGCTTGCGCCACACGCTCCGCGGCACCCAGTTCGGCGCGGTGGCGTTGGCCATAGTCCAAGCTTAAGGTGTGGCAATCGAAGCCGGCATTGCATGCAATGGCCAAAACTGTCGCGGAGTCCAAACCGCCTGACAACAAAACTACCGCCCGAGGCGCGCTCATCGCCCCGGTTCCTCGCCCCAAACCGCTTTGTGCAGCTGCATTTGCATGCGAATGTTGAGGCCGCTGGTCAGCAGCCAGTTCGCCAAGTCGGCCGGAGCCACCTGACCATAAGACGGCGAAACCAGCACCGTACATGTGGCGATCAGGTCGCGGGACTCGATCTGCTCTACGGCCCAATCAAAGTCTGCTTGGTCGCAGACCACAAACTTGATCTGATCCTGCGGAGTCAGATGTGCAAGGTTGTCGAACTTGTTACGTGCCAGTTCGCCTGAACCCGGGGTTTTAAGGTCGAGCACCTTGATCACACGCGGATCGACATTGGCGATGTCCATGGCGCCGCTGGTTTCCAGCGACACCGTGTAACCGGCGTTGCAAAGCCGTGTCATCAGGCCCAGCACGTTGCGCTGTGCCAGCGGCTCGCCGCCGGTGATGCAAACCTGCTTGGCGCCCAACTCGCCAATACGCGCCTCGATGGCGTCAAAACTGTGCCAGGCGCCGCCGTGGAAGGCATACGCCGTGTCGCAATAGCTGCAGCGCAGCGGGCAACCTGTCAAGCGCACAAACACGGTTGGCAGGCCAGCAAGCGTGCTCTCGCCCTGGATAGACAGGAAGATTTCGGTGAGTTTCAGACGCTGCGCGGCGTCCACGCCCGATTGATCAGCCACCGCGGCGGTGGCCGCAGTGGCTGCGGAGGACAACTTAGCGGCCTTCTTGCTTCATCCGGGCCAGCCGCTGCTCGGCCAAGCGCGCAACAGAACTCTCGGCATAGTCGCTGGTAATGCGCTCCAAGGTCTTGCGCGCATCGCCAAACTTTTTCTGCTCGTACTGGATATAGCCCAACTTGAGCAGCGCATCAGGCACTTTCGGGCTGCTCGGGTATTTTTCGAGCAAGGTGTTGAACGCCTTGACGGCCGGGTCGAAGGCGCGCTTCACATAATGCGCCTCGCCCACCCAGTACTGCGCGTTGTCGGCATAACCGCTTTGCGGATAATTGCCCAGAAACTGGTTGAAGTCGGTGATGGACTGGTCAAAGTTGCCGGCCTTGAGCTGGTCGAAGGCCGCCAGATAGGCCGCCTCAGACTCAGGTGATTCGTTAGTCGGCACATCGCCGCCAGTGCCAGTGCCGGTCGTCACGCCGCCCTGCTCCAAGGCCTGCAGGCGTTTGTCCACATCCAGGTACAACTGGCGTTCGCGGCGTTTGGCCTCGGTCAGTTCAAAGTTGAGGCGTTCGATCTCACCGCGCAGTTCTCGCACCTGCTCGTCGCTGCCACCCGAGCTAGTTGCCAACTGCTCGAAATTTTCGAACTTTTGTTCCAGCAGGTCGAGGCGTTGTTCCAGCGCGGTCAGCCGGCGTTGCTCCGGTGTGGGTCCTTCCTCCACCGGGGCGCCAAAGCCGGCGCAAGCACTGAGCAGAATGCCCGCCGACGCGATGCCGGCGGGCTTGATGAATGCGGATACTGCGTTCATTTGAGTCAAACGGTGTGTCTAGCGGTATTGAATCTCAACGCGGCGGTTCTTCGCCCAAGCCGACTCGGTGTGGCCGAGGTCAACCGGGTTTTCTTCGCCGTAGCTGATAGCGGACAACTGCGAACGGGCCACGCCTTGCAGCAACATCACGCGCTCGACCGATTTGGCCCGACGCTCGCCTAGTGCCACGTTGTACTCACGTGTGCCGCGCTCATCAGTGTGGCCTTCCAGGCGGATGCGAATGCCGGGGTTGGCCAGCAAGTAGCGGCCATGCGCACGCACGACTTTCACTGATTCGCTGTCTAGCTCGGCGCTATCGAACGCAAAGTAAAGTGTGCGCTGCTCGCGCAATGCAGCGTCGGGGTCAACCGGCGCAGGTTGCGGCTGTGCCGGCTGGCGGTTGGCATCGGCGCTGCCGGTGTCAAAGCCGGAATCGGCCGTGGTTGTTTCTTGTGTGGCGGCTTGGTCAAGCTGCTCGTCCTTGCTGCCACAGGCAGCGAGCAACGCAACGGCCAAAGCCACAGTGGCTGGTTTTGCAATCCCTTGCAGGGTGGTGGTTTTCATCATGCTCTCCTTAGCAAATCGCCCGGATGGGCGGACAAAAATAAACTGTGCGAAACGCCTTCAAACAGGCTATTTCAAATAAGGCGACCAGGCGGGCTCGCGTACCGAGCCGGTTTGGCTCAAGCGCTGGCGCACCCGGCCATCGCTGGTCACGGTTGCGAGTTCGCCACCATTTGCGGTCTGCCGTGCATAAATCAAGACCGCGCCGTTGGGCGCAAAGCTTGGGCTCTCGTCCAACGGGCCGCGGCTCAGGATGTTGGTTTGTCGGCTATCCAAGTCCAAAACACCGATACGATACCCCTGATCGTCATAGTTGACCAATGCAATCTGCTTGCCGTCAGCCGAATAACGTCCGCGCGAATTACTTTTGCCTTCGAAGCTCACGCGCGTGGCGCGGCCGCCGCTGGCCGGGATGATGTAGATCTGCGGCTTGCCGCCACGATCGGAGGTGAACAGGATATCGCTGCCATCCGGCGACCAATCCGGCTCGGTGTCGATAGCGCTGGAATCGGTCAGGCGGGTGAGTTTGCCGTTGGCAACATTCACGCGATAAATGTCGGCACTGCCCTGGTGGCTGAGCGATGCGACGATTTCGCGCCCGTCGGGCGACCAGCTCGGCGCGCCGTTGTGGCCGCGCTTGCTCACCAGTTTTTGTGCTTGGCCGGTTGCCAGTTCGTGCACATAAATGCTCGTCAGACCGTCTTCGAAAGCCACATAGGCCAGCTTGCGGAAGTCCGGCGACCACGCCGGTGACAACAACGGCTCGCTGGAATTGACCACGGTTTTGGGTGCATAGCCATCGGCGTCGGCAACAACCAGCCGGAACTGCCGGCTCGGGCCTTTACCCTCAACGGTCACGTATGCGATCTGCGTGTCGAACACGCCGGGGATACCCGTGACTTCCTCGTAGATATAGTCGGCCACCCGGTGCGCGGCTGAGCGCAGGCCGCCACTGCGGCTGTCTGTGGGCACATCGAAAGCAATCAGTTGTTCGGCTTTATACACATCAAACAAATGAAAGCGCACCACATGGCCGCCACCCGGCCGCACATTGACGCTGCCAATCACCAAGTGATCCACCTCGACGGCACGCCAGTTCTGAAACTTGACGTCGCCGGGGCCGGCTGGCCTGGCGATCATGGCGTCTTCAGGCAGCGGCTCGAACAATCCACTGCGTTGCAGGTCGTCGCCGATCACCTTGGTCACATCGGTGTCGAGCTGGCTGCCGGTGTTGTTGACGAACGGCACGATGGCGATGGGCTTGGCGCCGACGGCGCCGCCGTCAATGCGGATGCGCAGGTCGGCATGACTGGCGGTTGCCAGCAGCAAACCAAGCACGGCGATAACAGGTCTTGAGACAAAAAGTCGTTTGAACATCATGACGGCAGCCTAGCTGTTGTCCGGGTTGAATTCGAAGACCAGCGCATCGCGCAGGCCGGCAGGGGGAGGAGGCAACGGGCTAGCCTTGTTGACGGCGGCCAGTGCCGAATCGTCGAATAGGCGGTTACCCGAACTAGCCTCGACCTTGGCTGATATGACCTCGCCATTGGGCAGAATGCGCACGCGCAGGTCACACTTGAGCCCCTCGGGCAGTCCCGGCGGGCGCAGCCACGCGTTTTTGATACGTGTATAGACGACATCTTGCCAGCGGCTGCGTTCAGCGGCTTGCTCGCGCGAGCCCTCCTCCTCGCCCAGGGCTTCCAACAATGCCTTGCGGCGCGCTTCGGCTTCGGCGGCCTCGCGGGCTTTTCTTTCGGCCTCTTCTCTGCGTTTACGCTCGACTTCGGCTTTGCGTTTGCGTTCTTCCTCGGCTTTGCGCTTGGCTTCTTCTTCGGCTTTGCGTTTGGCCTCGGCTTCCTTGCGTTTGCGCTCTTCCTCAGCCTTGCGTTTGGCTTCTTCCTCGGCTTTTTTGCGAGCGGCTTCTTCCTGACGTTTGCGCTCGGCTTCCTCGGCGGCTTTGCGTTTGGCTTCCTCGGCCGCTTTGCGGGCCTGTTCAGCAGCTTCTTCACGGGCCTTTTGCTCGGCTTCGGCGCGGGCTTGTTCTTCACGCTGGCGCTGCACACGGGCCTGCTCGGCCGCCTCAGCTTCGGCTTGTTCGCGCTGCAGCCGCTCCTGCTCAGCCTTTTTTTGTGCGGCCTGCTGCGCAGCCTCGGCTTCGGCTTTTTTGCGCGCGGCGCCCAGGCGGCCATCCACGTCGTTGATAATCACGGCCTCGACCACCGGCACCGGTTGCGGCGTGCGCACAAACCACGACAAGCCACCGATGATGAAAAACATCAGCCCAGCATGCAGCACCACCGCCCATAGGACGGCCTGCAGAACATCACTGCGCGTGGTGCGACTCATCGGCTTGGTGCGCATCTAGCCTTGCGCTTCGGGGTCAGCGGCGAAGCCGATCTTGCGCGCGCCAGCGGCCTGCAATGCCGCCATGGCCTGCATCACCGCCTGATACGGCACGCGGCCGTCGGCTTCGACAATAATGCCGAGGTCGGGCCGGCGCTGAAGCAAGGTAGTGACAATGCGCACGACGTCCTCGTCGGTGATTGGCGAATCAGGATCGTCGCCAACCGACAAATAGATGTCGCCTTTTGAATCGACCGACAACACCACCGGCTCGTTGCTGGGGTCGAAGGCCATGGGCGCGGCGTCGGCGTCGGGCAGGTCAACATCAATACCCTGGGTGAGCAGCGGCGCGGTGATCATGAAGATGACCAGCAGCACGAGCATGACGTCGATATACGGCACCACGTTCATTTCGGATGCCAGCTTGCGGCGGGCCATCGTCTTATACCTTCTCGTCGGTGGGCTGGGCGCGCCCTGCGCCCTTGAAGCCACGCTCGAGAATGCCCTGCAGCTCCTCCGTAAAGGTTTCGAAGCGGCTTTCTAGCCGGTCAACCTGGCTGGTGAAGATGTTGTAGGCCACAACCGCCGGAATCGCGGCAAACAGGCCCATGGCCGTAGCAATCAGGGCCTCGGCAATGCCTGGCGCCACCATGGCCAACGTCGCCTGCTTGACATTGCCGATGGCGATGAAGCTGCTCATGATGCCCCATACGGTGCCAAACAGGCCCACATACGGGCTGGTGGAGCCGATGGTCGCCAGCACAGGCAAGCCGTTTTCCAAGGCATCAACCTCGCGCATCTGGCCCACTTTCATCGCACGTTGCACCGAGGCCATCGCGTCGTCACGGTCGGTCACGCCGGTGCGGCGCAGGCGGGTGAATTCCTCGTAGCCAGCCTGAAAGATACCCTCCAGCCCCGAATCGCTGCCCTTGTTGCGACGCACGCGGTCGTAGATGTCGGACAACTGCCCGCCAGCCCAGAAGTTCTCTTCGAAGCGGTCGGCCGCGGTTTTGGTGCGCGACAACAGCCGCCGTTTGGTGAAAATAATCACCCACGACAACACCGACGCGGCCAGTAAGCACAGCATCACGCCCTGCACCAGCAGGCTGGCATCCAGAATCAGATGCGTGATAGATAGTTCATTGTTCATGGGGCGAGTCCTCTCAGTTCGGAGGGCAATGGGCAGGGTTTGAAAGTGTCGGCATTCAGGCAAGCAATGCGCATCTGGGCCGTGGCAAGGCGCGTGCCATCGGGCGTGTCGCGGCGGATTTCCTGCGAGAACGACAAACTAGCGCGGCCACCGCCGTGCGGCAGCGCGCTGACATGCAGGACATCATCCAGCCGGGCCGGCTGGGCAAAACGCACATCCATGCGGGTGACGGCAAAACAAATGCCGCTTTGCTCGGCCAGTTGTTGCTGGCCGATCCCGCGTTCGCGCAGCCAGTCGCTGCGAGCGCGTTCAAAAAACCGAAGATAATTGGCGTGGTAAACCACTCCGGTGACGTCCGTGTCCTCGAAGTAAACCCGCAAACGCAGCCAGAAGGCTGGGGTTTGCGGCGGGGTTGCGTGCATCCTTGCTCCGTAACAAAACATGCGCCCAGCACCAAGTAGCTTGATGCCGTGCGCAACGATAGACCAACAATTATACGTAAAATTCCGCCCCCGACTGATGTACCGCACACCATGACCGACCTCAAGCCCCAACTCATCCGCTTCGCCCTGCACGGCGGCGCCGGCGACATGCCGCCCAAAGACCATGGCTATGCCGAGCAGCAACAGGCCATGCGCGAGATCGCCGAGCGTGCGCAGGCTGCGCTGATAGCCGGCACAACGGCGCTGGACGTGGTGCAACAGGCTGTAGAAGCACTTGAAGACTGCCCACTGTTCAATGCTGGCCACGGCGCAGTGTTGAACCGCGAAGGGGTGGCCGAACTCGATGCAGCAATCATGGATGGCGACGGCCGCGCCGGCGCGGTCGGCGCCTGCCAACGCGTGCGCAACCCCGTGCAACTGGCGCGTGCCCTGCTCGACGATGGGCGCCATGTCATGTTCGCGGGGCCGAATGCCGATGCGGCGGCCCAACGCCACGGCATTGCCTTGGCCGACCCGGCGTATTTCGTCACCGAACTGCGCGCCGCACAGCAAAAGAAAGCCTTGGCAAGCAACCGCATCGTGCTCGATCACGACGAACCCTTTGGCGACGCCAAAGGCACGGTTGGCGCTGTTGCCCGTGATGGCTTTGGCAACTTGGCTGCAGCCACATCAACCGGCGGCATGACCAACAAGATCCCCGGCCGCGTCGGTGATTCACCCATCATCGGCGCTGGCACCTGGGCCAACAACGCCACCTGCGCGGTGTCGGCCACGGGCCACGGCGAGAGTTACATCCGCGCCAACCTGGCCGCGCAAATGCACTGGCGCATGGCGTTGGCCTGCGCCTCGCTAGAGGCCGCGGCCGATGAGGCTTTGGAAGACGTGCGCGAGATCGGTGGCACCGGCGGCCTGATCGCCATCGCCGCCAATGGCGACATGGTGCTACCACACACCACCACCGGCATGTTTCGCGCCTCCTTCAGTGGCGACGGGGCCGTCGCAACGGGCGCGCTAGACTAAGGACGACGCTTGTCACGCGCATCCACCGCATCGTGCGCGGTCGAATCGCTGGTTACCGCCGGCAGGAGCCCACATGCTTCATCGCAGCCTCATTTTGCTCACCGCACTGATACTTGCTGCCTGCGGCGGCAACGACCCGCTACCGCAGGAAGTCCCCGACCCGGGCAGCATGACACCCGACAACCCGGTAGGCCTGGCGCAGCGGCCAACTAACCGCGCCTGCGTCGCACCAGAGTTTGCTGCCAGTGGTGATGCAACGTTTCGCCTGGTCGATGCGTTCCCCAATCTGCCGGCCATGCCGCAGGTGCTCTACCTGAAACTGTCGCCAGACGGGAGTGCGTGGTACGCCTTGCGCAAAAGCGGCCAACTACTGCGCTTTGCCAATGACCCGGCTGCGGATTCGCTGACCACGGCGCTGGACTTGAGCGGCGTTGTGGCCACCTCCAGCGAGCAGGGCTTGCTGGGCCTGGCGTTTCATCCGGATTTTGCGACCAACGCTTTCGTTTACCTGTACTACAGCGTTAACGGCGCTAGCCGGGTCAGCCGCTTTACGGCCAATCCTGACGGCACCCTGAATGTTGGCACTGAGTTGGTGCTACTTGAAGTTCCGCAGTTCGCCGAAAACCACAACGGCGGCACCATCGAATTCGGTCGGGACGGTTTCCTGTACATCGGCCTCGGCGATGGTGGTGGCGCCAATGATCCACAGGAAAACGGCGAAAACACCGACACCCTGCTGGGCAGCATGCTGCGCATCGACGTGGACAACCCCAGCGGCGGGCTGAACTACGGCATCCCAGCCGACAACCCCTTCGCCGACGGCAATGGCGGTGCACCGGAAATTTACGCCTTTGGCCTGCGCAACCCTTACCGCTGGAGTTTTGACCGCCAAAACGGCGAACTGTGGCTGGCCGATGTCGGCCAAAACAGCTTCGAGGAGGTCGATATCATCGAGATCGGCCGCAACTATGGTTGGAACACCATGGAAGGCTTTGCCTGTTTCGACCCGGCAACGGGCTGCACGGTGGGTAACCGTGCCTTGCCAGTGGCTGCCTATCCCCACGCCGCCGGGCGTTCTGTGACAGGCGGTTTCGTCTATCGCGGCAGCGCCATCCAGGGCCTGCGCGGGCGCTATGTGTTTGGTGATTTCACCAATGGCAATATCTGGGCCATCGACCGCGATGCCGGCAATATTGACCAGTCCGATGTGGCACTGACCACCGGCTTGAATATTGCCGCGTTTGCCGAAGATGACGACGGCGAACTCTATGTGGTGAGTTTCGCTGGCGGCGCTGGCACGGCGATTCAGAAAATCGTACCGCCCATGGGCACGCCTCCAGCCAATGACCAGGTACCGCAACTGCTGTCGGAAACCGGCTGCGTGAACATCGACAATCCGCGCCAGCCCGCGCCGGGCACGGTGTCATACGAACCCAATGCGGTGTTTTGGTCGGACGGCGCGACCAAGTATCGGGCGGCGGCTATCCCCGATGGCACGACGATCAGCATCGATGCCAACGGCGACATGCTGCTTCCCACTGGGTCGGTGCTCATCAAGCACTTTGAATTGTCGGGTGAGATTTTTGAAACCCGGCTGTTCTACCACCACACTGACGGCTGGCAGGGCTATAGCTACCGTTGGAATGACGACGGCACCGATGCCGACTTGTTGCCTGACGCGCTGGACGAAACCGTTGCCGGGCAGACTTGGCACTACCCCAGCCGCAACGAATGCAGCGCTTGCCACACCCAGGCAGCCAATGTGTCGCTTGGCCCGGAAGTCCAGCAGCTCAACGGCCTACTGAACTACCCCGAGAGCGATGTGGAAGCCAACCAACTCGACACGCTGGAGCACATCATGTGGTTTGGCCGCGCACTCAATGACGGCGATTTTGAGAACCCCCTGCCCGACCCCAACCTGCTGATCGCTGACGACCCGGCAGCGCAGCAGGCCACCGCAAAAAGCTACCTGCATACCAACTGCAGCCAATGCCACCGCCCTGCCGGCGGCACCAACAGCAGCATGGACCTGCGCTTCAATACGGCCTTCGGCGATATGGGTCTGTGCAACGTACCCACTACGCAAGACAATGCCGAAACTTTGCTCGTGCCGGGCGACGCCGACAACTCGGTACTGGTGCAACGTATGGCATCTACTGGCGACGACCGCATGCCGCCGATCAGCCGAAATGTGGTCGATACACAAGGCGTGGCGGTAATGGAAAACTGGATCAACAATCTGACGGCTTGCCCTTAGCCGATTCATCGAGAACAACGCATGGACAATCTATACGCCGTTTCGGCCCCGTTGGTGGCGCACAAGCTGGCCAACCTCAAGCATCTTATTGCCAAAGGCGCCGCGCACGTAGCCGAGCATGACCTGGACGAGGCGGCGCTCACCAAGGCGCGCTTGTTCCCGGACATGCTGCCGTTCGACGCCCAAGTGCGTATTGCCACTGAACTCGCCACCGGCATGGTGATGCGGCTGACTGGCGCCGAACGCATGGTTCTGTCGGACACCGACAGCAGCTTTGCCGAGCTCGATGCCCGCATCGACACCGTCATGACGCACTTGAATGCGCAAGACTCGGACGACTATGCCGGCTCGGCCAACAAAACGATCGTCATGAAGTTCCCCTTCGGCGAGATGACGTTCAAGGGTGATGATTACCTGTTCAACTTCCTGATGCCGAACCTGTATTTCCACATCACCACGGCCTACAACCTGTTGCGCCATAACGGCGTCAAGCTGAGCAAACTGGATTACATGCAGGGCGCCGGCGCGGGCTGAAGCACGCACCGCGCTAGTTGGCTGACACCAGCCCGAAGTCGCTGAAAAACAGAATGCCGATCAAGATGGCCAGCATGCCCAGCCACACTGGCACCGACATGCGCATGGCGCGGCGTGCACGCGAATTCTCGAACCAGGTGCGCGGCCGCACGCCCTGCAAGTAGAACGTTGCGACGCCGGCCAAGTTGATGCAAATGATGTTGATCAGCGTCAGCACGCCAGCACCGATGGCCCCGCGCCATTCACCGGCGCCCAGCAACAAGCCGCAAACGACCAAAGGCGGCAGCAAGGCCACCGCCACCATCACGCCAATCACCGCGCCGGACAAGCCGATGGTGTAAGCCAAGGTGCCGGCAGCACCCGCGGCCAGCGCCAAAATCACGCTGCCCAAGCTAGCGTCCGTACGGCTGCTGATGGCGTCAACAAACGGGTCAAAACTCACCACTAGCCCAATCGTGCCGGCCAGCACAAATGCGACGCTCAGCCCTAACGCGTTGCGCTGCAATGCGCGGCGGCCCAGATCGATGTCGCCCAGAGCAATCGCCAAAGCCTGCGCCACGTTGGGCGACAACAGCGGCGCGATCACCATGGCGCCCACAACCACTGCGACGTCGTCTTCCATCAAGCCAACGGCGGCAACAATTGTGGACAGGCAGGCCAAGGCCACGAACACCTGCCAGCGGCCCAGGCTGTCCACGATGTCGCTGTACAACTCCTCACGGCTGACACGTCGCTTGCGCGCCTCGTCACTCTCGCCGTTACCAGATTCGGTCTCGTCGTCTTTTTGTTTTGGCCTTGGTAATACCGCCTCGACCGGCAGCAGCACCAGCCGGAAACTATCGCTGGCACCAAACAATTCTTCGCAGCGGTCCATCAGCGCTTCTGTTTCTTCATCGCCAACCAGCACTTGCAGCACCGACGGTGCGTCGCCCTGGCCGTTCTGGTCCAGCAACACCGCATGGTCGGCGACAATCTCATCCAGGCGCGCGTTGTCGTGGATGTTGCCGTCGAGGCTGAGTTGCAGAATACGTTTGGCCATAGCGGTATGGGTTGATAGTGGCCAACCAGCTTACACACAGGCTGCGTAGTGGTTGAAGTAGGGCGATGGATTATCAGGCTTCACCTGACTAACAGGCCAAATTTACCTGGCAATTCCATTTGCTTTCACCTATATTTCACGCGTTGAATTTTCTTGCGATCCCCCCGCAAGCGTCAAAAGCGAGACCCCATCATGCAGCACACACTAATCCGCTCATTGTTGAGCGCGGCCATGGCCGTGGCAATGCCCATGACTGCCAACGCCCTGCCCACCGAACCCGCCCAAGGCACGATCAGCCTGGACTCGCAGGAAGTCAGCTTTTCGGGCACCGGCGGCGCGCCCAATGTATCGCCCACGGCTGGCGACCCGGTTTGCACCTCAAACTCCGTGGAATGCGACGTGTTCATGCTGAACCTGTCGCTGCCCGACGACTACGAAGACACCCAGGCCAACGACACCATTCGCGTCCAAGTGGATTGGGAACTGGCCGACGCCGACTTTGATATTTACGCGGTGGAAGACGGCGAGGTCATCGGCTCAGCCGCCAGCGCCGACAAGCCCGAAGTGTTCGAGTTTGCGGCTGGCTCGGGTGAGCGCAGCATCGAGATTCAAATCGTGCCCTTCGCCGCACCTGCCGAGCCTTACACCGGCACCGCGTCGTTGGTCGTGCGCGCCCCGGTCACGCCGCTGCGTGCTGGCGGCGGCGACACCCGCGTGGTCGTGGCAGCAATCGATTCGGGCATCAACCCCTATCACGCCTACTTCCGCGCTGATGGCAGCCTGTACAACGGCGCCCAGCCGTCGGCCGTCAGCCAAAACGTGTTGAACGAATTCAACATTGGCCCGGATTGTGTCATCACACTGACCCGCAGCGGCGACTTTGCTGCCGACTACCAGGCCGACCTCGACAAGGGCACTTGGGACCGCGCCGCAAGCTGTGATGTGGTTTGGTTCACGGGTACCAACATCCTGGCCAAGAGCTCAAGCCCGGGCACGCGCCCCTACATGCCCGATGACGAAGACGACACGCACGGCGTGGGCGTTTCGGCCTCGGTGCTCACGGCCAACCCCGATGCCGTGCTGCTGTTTTTGGAAGGCGTTGGCGCTGCGTCCGAGTCCTTTGCCATGAACCACCCCAGCGTGGACATCATCACCACCAGCTACGGCGCCCCCGGCAGCCTGCCGCTGCCCGGTCACATCGAGCAGTCTTATACCGGCACTTACCTGAACGGCAAACTGCATTTCGGTGCCTGCGACAACTCCCCTGCACTGGCACAAGCCGACGGCACCTGCGGCCCGTGGTGGAGCGTTGGCGTAGCCGGCTTTGAAGAAGCCCAGGACAACGAAGAAGCGCCGTCATCCGGCGGCCGCCAATCGGTGTCGGGCACAGCCCCCGACTTCATCGCCGACTTCACCCAAACCTTGCCCTACTGCGCCGAATGCGAAGACGGCCTGGACCAAGGCGTGGGCGGCACCAGCTTCGCCACGCCACGCTCAGCCGGGACGTTTTCGAAGATTTTGCTAGATGCCCGCTTTGCCGCCGGCCACACCGGCCCGATTGATCTGAACACTGCCGAGCCGACCATGGTGCATGGCAGCATGGGTGGCGCGCCGTTCCTGCTGACCAATTGGCAGATGCGCCGCGCTCTGGAAATGGCGGCCTGGATTCCAAGCTTTGCAGACTTCGACCCCAACGCCGCCTTGTTCGAATTCGGCCCCGGCTTGCCAATCAATGACGCAGCCCCGTGGGCGCAAGTCAGTTGGGGCGTGATCTCGCCGCAGACCGAAAAAGGCGTGATCGAACTGGCGCTGCGTGCGCTCGGCGTGGCCGACGGCGAAGTGCCTGAAAAAACCGGCGGCTATTGCGAGTTCAACAACGGCAATATTGACGCCCGTAAAGCCTATTGGGATACCAGCAACGCCGGCAGCGAAACCTTCCTGAACGCGCCCGACCCCGATCCTTACCTGTATTGCGGCGATGACATCACGCAGCAAAGCAGCGCCGGTTCGGGTGCAGGGCAATCCGGTGGAACCTCCTCACCTGCCGCTGGCGGCACATCGCCCGCGCCCACTGGTGGTGGTGGCGGTGGCGCCATGGGCACGCTGATGCTGTCACTGCTGATGCTGGGTGGCTTGCGCCGCCGGGTGCGGAGAAGCTGATGCGGATCACCGCCTGCTGATCACACGAAAACGCCAGCACTACGCTGGCGTTTTCGTGTGTGCTTTGCCCAACAAGTGGTCAGGCTAACTCAAGGCCTGGGTGAGTCCATTCAACTCCCGCTGCCGACGACGATCCAGCGGCGCGAGCAGCGACTTGGCAGTGTCGTTGACCGCAACTTCGACGTCTTCGAGCATTCTTTGCCCCCCGGCAGACAAGGCAACGAGGCTGACCCTGGCATCGCGTGCCCCCTGGGTCTTTTCCACAAGCCCGACCTTCTCCAAGGGGTTGAGAAGGCGCGTAATGCCTGACGCTGTCAGCCCAACCCGTTCAGCCAAATCGACTCGGCGCATCGTCCGGCTAGGTGCTTCGCGCAATGCGATCAGCACAAGGAGTTCCGAAACTCCGAGACCATGCACTGACAACGCCCCACCCAGCCTGCGATGCACTTTGCTGTTGAGATTGATCAGGCCGAGAACGGTCCGGGCGTCTTGAGACAAGCTCACATGCTGCTCCTTTTGAGCGTCATTGGCATATCACTGTATGGCTTTTTAATTGATTACTCAACTATATAGCAACCTTTTAACTTATGATCGTTTATGCAACCTCGGCCGCTCAAAAACCGTGACCTGATTGATTACCAGATCAATACTTGCCCCCGACGCCCCGCCTGCTGTGGCGAGCCAAACCCGGGCCCAAAACGCACACAGCCCGCACTAGGCGGGCTGTGTGGCACGCGGCGAGAACCGCGCGTGGAGGGTGTGGCCGCGCTTAGCGTGCCAGCGCCTCGGTGATTGCCGCCACCACGTCAACCAAACCATGGCCTTTGTCGAACGACGTCGGCGTGGTCGGGTTGGCGGGGTCGGCCTCATATGGCGCACCAAAGCTGATCTGACGCGCCGTGTCTTCGAGGATGTCCTCGACTTCGGCCGGTGTCAGGCTGGGATTGGCTTGCAGAATCTGCGCAGCGATACCGGCAATGTGCGGCGCCGCCATCGACGTGCCGGACAGCGTGGCGTACTCGTTTGAGCCATTGGTGCCCGTTGCACAAATCGGCAGCGTCAGGCGGCACGGTGCCAGGATGCTGGCGCCCGGTGCGGAGATGTCCGGATAGGTGTTTGGCGAACCGGCCAGACCGCGCGACGAAAAGTCGGCCATCGGGCCATTGGTCACGCCACTGTTCTGGTCGTCATACGCTGCAACGCAGATGACGCCAGGCGTGGGATCAACACAGGTTGGGCTGGTGGCTTGTGCCGAGCCGTTGCCGCCATCATTGCCGGCCGCAAACACCACGACAACGCCTGCTTCGACGAGCGCCTTGTTGGCCAACGCAGTTGCGCTGTTTGGGTTGTGATCGCCTGCGGCGCTGCCCCAAGAGTTGTTGACCACGCGAATGGCGGGATCGACCTGGTCATGATTGTCTAGAACCCATTCCAGCCCAGCGACCGCGTCGTGCATGCTGATGGCCGTGCCGCCTGACACGCCGTATAGCGTGGCACCTGGTGCAGCACCATGGTTGATGCCGTTGGACGCAGCGCCCGTGCCGGCAACCGTGCCGGCGACGTGCGTGCCGTGGCCGCCCGCGCTAATGGTGTCGGAATCTGGAACCGGCACCGCAATGCCTGTCAACGGAATAAGTTTGACGTTGCCACCCATACGGCCGGCAAAGTCTGGGTGGGTGCCGTCGATACCGCTATCGACCACCGCCACGCCGACGCCGGTGCCGTCGTACGACACACCGCCAACGGCGCCATTGATGGCATCTTGGCCGCCAGTGGCTTGGTTGGAGGTTTCAAGGAAGTATTCCAGCGGTTGGTTGTATTCAACCCGGCTGATCAGCCCGGTTGCGGCCAGCACATTGAACAGTGCCGGCGTGCCGGTGGCGCCAAACACGCCAACTTGCTCGAACACGCCGTTGATCTGAAGGCCAGCAGTCTCGGCTGCGCTGATCACAGTAGTCAGTGGCGTGCCCTCAGCAGGGTGCACAAGCGCCAAGGTTGGGCCGCTGGCGTTAGCCACTTCAGCGTCAACAACGCCATTACCAAGCAATGGCAAAAGCCCGGCGTTGGCCGTTGTTGCAATACCGAAGCTGGTGACCGCTGCAAGCAGCGCTCGTTTCATGATTGCGTTTTTCATCGTAGTTCCAGGGAATGAATTTGTATGGGTCCCGGGCGGCGGGCTCGAATCGCAGCCCCGGGAAGACGTAACAATTGTTTTACGCCAGATGCAGTATTTGGCAATCTTTTCCCGCCCGCAAGTCACATTACTGTTAATGTCCGCATTAGGACATTTGGTCTCGCCGACCGGGCCGACAATCTGACCAACAGGTCAGGTTCATGAAACACCGGCCTTAGCGATCAATGGCAGCATGCGGACAACACCCCAACCATGAGCACATCGATTCTTCAGCGCATTGGTATCACAGCCAAGCAAGAGCGCCTTTATCGGCAATTGGTCGAAGCACCGGATCAAACTGCCGAGTCCTTGGCGATAACTGCCAAGATTGCTCCGGCCGGCATCGAAGCCGACCTCGCAGCGCTGATCGAACTCGGTTTGGTAGCCGAAAGCTCTCCCCAGGGCACTTACACCGCGACCGATCCCGAAGCCGCCATCTCAGTACTGATCCGCCGCGAGCAGGAAAAGCTCGACAGCGCCCGGCTAGAGTCGATCCGGCTGACGCAGCAATTGCGTGCTCATCGCCAGCAAAACAATGTCAGTTCGATTGTCGAGGTGCTCACCGGCGACGCGCTGGCCGAACAATGGCACCTGGGCCAGCGTTCGGCGCAAGACCGCATCCGCATGACCGACCGGCCGCCCTACTTCAATGCCCCCGACCTCAGCAGCATGCAAACCCAGCGCCAGCGCATGGCCGAGGGCCTGATCTATCAGGTGGTTTACGACCAGGCCACGTTTGAAGACCCCGCACACACCAACCGCGTGATGACGGCTGTCGAATGGGGCGAGCAGGCACGCGTAACCGCCAATGTGCCGATCAAGATCGTGCTGGTGGATGACAGCTTTGCAATGGTGATGATTACGCGCAACAGCCAATACGACGAACCAACCGTCATCCTGGTTCGGCCGTCAGCACTGCTCGACGCGCTGTCGGCATTGTTCGACCTGCTGTGGAGCCGCGGTGTGCGCATCCGCGGCGACAGTGGTGTGGAAACCGACGGCGAAGTACCCGAAAAACTGCTGGGGCTGATGGCCATGGGGCTCAAGGACGAAGCCATCGCAATAGAGATGGGCGTTACCGTGCGCACTGTGCGCCGGCGCATCCGCGAACTGTATGAACAGCTCGGCGTGCACAACCGCTTTCAGGCTGGCGTAGCAGCAAAAACCCGCGGCTGGCTATGAGTACAGCAGCAAGTTGCGCCGCTCAGTCCGCTTGCACCGGCTGCCGACCACGCAGCGCGTGTGCCAGCGTGCTGGCATCGACATATTCCAGCTCGCCGCCCATCGGCACGCCGTGAGCAATGCGGGTGACGGCCTTGCCTTTGCTGCGGGCCATTTGGGCCAGCACGTGGGCAGTGGCTTCGCCTTCTACAGTCGAACTGGTGGCCAGAATAAGCTCTTCGACTTCGCCGTTAGCCAGGCGCTCGTCGAGCGCGTCTAGCCCAAGCACATCCGGCCCGACGCCGTCCAGCGGCGACAAGCGGCCGTGCAAGACGAAATACTGGCCGTTGTAGCCACCGCCCTGCTCAATGGCAACCAGGTCGGCCGGAGATTCAACCACGCAAATGCTGGCCTGGTCACGCCGCTGCGAGGCGCACAAGCCGCACAAATCGGCTTCGCTGAAATTGCGGCAGCGGCCGCAATCGCGCAGCGCGTCATCTGCCGCTGTCAATGCGTGCGCCAATTGCGCCATGGTCGCGCGGTCGGCCTCCAACATGTGGAAGGCCATACGCTGAGCCGTCTTCGGCCCCACTGACGGCAGGCGCTTGAGGGCGTCGATCAGCGTTTGCAGGCTTTGTGGGTAATGCACGGATCGGCTAAAACGGCAGCTTCATGCCCGGCGGCAGATTCAGGCCACTGGTGACGTCGGCCATGGATTCCTTGTTAGTCTCCTCTACACGTGCAACGGCATCGTTGACGGCAGCGGCGATCAGGTCTTCAAGAAACTCGCGGTCTTCGGCAAACGCCTCGTCACTGAGCGTGACGCGTTTGACCGCATGCTTACCGTTCATGGTTACCTTGACCATGCCTGCGCCAGCGTGGCCTTCGACTTCCTGCTCGGCCAGCTTTTTCTGGGCGGCTTCCATTTTCTCTTGCATCTGCTGGGCCTGGCGCATCATGTTGCCCAAAGCACCTTTCATATTTGACATGAGATTAGTTCCTCAATCTGTTGAATTTAAATGTTAACTGTCTAGTGGAACAACAGAGCCGGGCCTTACGGTAGCGCCGAAGCGTTGTTTGAACACTTGCACATTACTGTCGTTTTCCACCGCCAGTTCAGCGGCTTTTTGGCGGTCGTCCTGGGCCTGCGCGTCGGCAGTCGCGCGCGTCGGGCCGGCCAATTCACCGGTTTCGACCACGAGTTTCAAGCTGGGCTGCGCCAGCAATTCGCGCAGGCCGTCTTGCAATTTGTCACGCGCGGTATCGGTGTTGACCTCGGCAGCGTTGGCATCCAGCCGTAGCGTCAGCGTTGCATCGTCGGCGGCGATACAGCGGCTGTGCCGCGCCAACTGGCTGGCTAGCCCGCCCACGGGCAGCACGTCGATCATTTGCAGCCAATCGTGCTCGGGCATCCACTGCTTTTGTACAGCCGCAGGCGCCTGTTCCGCAGCGGCGGGCTCCATCGGCGCGGCAGCGGCCTCTGCCGGCTCTGGTGCAGCCGCGGCGGGCTCTGGCTCCTCGGCAGCAGGCTCGGCCGCTGCATTGCGCACCGCACTCGGCGTGGCCGCGCGGCCGCCGCCCGGGCGAAAAGTAATCATCCGCAGCAAGCACATCTCGAAGCCGGCGCGCGGGTCCGGCGCGTACGGCAAGTCACGCCGGCCATGTACCGCCATTTGGTAAAGCAACTGCACATCTTCCGGTGCAATGGCTTCGGCCAGTTCGCCAATGCGCTGCGGATCAAAGCTAGTGTCTTCGCCGTATTCCGGTGCCAATTGCCGCACCGCAATGCGTTGCAAGGCGGTGGCAACGTCGGCCAGCAAACCGTCAAAATCGGGCGCCAGCGCATCCAGGTCACGCAGCAGCGCCGCCACCGCGGCGCTGTCGCCCCGCGCCGCAACATCCACCGTGCGCAGCACGTCGGCCGTGCCCACCGCGCCCAGCATGTCGCGCACGCTGTCCTGGTTCAGCCCATCGTCGCAAAAGGCAATGGCCTGGTCGGTCAGGCTCAGCGCATCGCGCACACTGCCGTCGGCGGCCTGCGCCAATAGTTGCAATGCCGCGGGTTCGGCCTTCACGCCTTCCTTGTCGAGGATCGCCGCCAGGTGTTCGGCAATCTGCGGCACTGGCAAGCGCTTGAGATTGAACTGCAAACAGCGGCTCAAAATAGTGATGGGCAGCTTTTGCGGGTCGGTTGTCGCCAGCAGGAAGCGCACGTGCGGCGGCGGCTCTTCCAGGGTTTTGAGCAGGGCATTGAACGAGTGCTTGGACAGCATGTGCACTTCGTCAATCAGATAGACCTTGTAGCGGCCACGCGTGGGCGCGTACTGCACGTTGTCAAGCAGCTCGCGGGTGTCATCCACCTTGGTGCGGCTGGCGGCGTCGATCTCTATCAAGTCAACAAAGCGGCCCTGGTCGATGCCGGTGCAGGCTTCGCAGGTACCGCACGGCGCGTCGGTAATGCCGGCGGCAGTTTCGCAGTTCAGGCACTTGGCGATGATGCGGCCCAAGGTGGTCTTGCCGACACCGCGGGTGCCAGTGAACAGCATGGCGTGGTGCACGCGGCCTTGCGCCATGGCATTACGCAGCGCGCGCACGACGTGCTGCTGGCCAACCAACTGGTCGAAATTGCGGGGGCGCCAAGTGCGGGCCAGGGCTTGGTAGGACATGCGGCTTGCGGCTACGGAGTCGTCACAGACGGTCGGCGATTGTGGCAGAAATCGGCCGCAGATTCCGCGGACACGCGCTATTGCGCCGGCAGGTATTTCTCTGGGTTGACCGGCTTGCCGTTGTTGCGAATCTCGAAGTGCAGCACGGCGCGCCGCGCAGGACCCAGCCCCATATCGGCAATGTGCTGGCCTGCAGTCACGGTGTCGCCTTCGCGCACACGCAGCGTGCGGTTATGGCCGTAAGCAGACAGCCAGCCACTGTTGTGCTTGATGATGAGCAGTTGGCCGTAGCCTTTTAGCGCGCCACCGCTATAGACGACCTTGCCGGCGGCTGAGGCGACGATCTTCTGCCCCGCCGTTCCGCCAATTTCGATGCCTTTGCTACGCGGCGAAAAACCGCGGTCGATCTTGCCGTCGGTGGGCCAACGCCAGCGGTACGGCGCGCTGGCAGTCTGTGTTGGCGGGCGCGTAGCTGGCCGTTGTGGCTGCGTTGCTGGCGGGCGCGGCGCCGACTGCGGCGGCTTGCTGCGGTTGCTCGGTGTTGGTGATCTTTGTGCTGGCTTCGGCGGCGTCAGCCGCAGCTCGTCGCCGGCATGAATCAGATAGCCGGCGCCGATGCCGTTCCAGCGCGCAAGGTCTTTATAGTCGAGCTGATAGCGAAAGGCGATGGCGTACAAGGTGTCGCCGTGGCGCACCGTGTGGGTCGCCGGGGTATCCCAGCCAGAATTGCTCCTGCTTGGGTTGTCGTCCCACCGCGCTGCGGAAGCGCACGCGGCTAGCGAGCCCGCCAGGACGGCGAGCAGCAAGCATCGGCCTACGTTCGTTAGGGAAGCTCTGATTGAATCGTACGGCCGCGCCGGAGTCCTTTCCGGCTGGCTGGCAAGGAACGAGGAGAGACATGTGGTCATTCCACACGAACGACGAGTGACGCCGCCAGGCGGCCGGAAAGGCCCGGCCCCGTGGGGTTCGGCCTCCCTGAAAATATTTCTCGGGGCGCTGCTGACTGCGTTGGCCGGCTTGGCCGTAGAATGACTACGGCGCTGCGCCGTCCGCCTTGCATCAGCGCTTTTCAGGTCTCGAACGCGGTTCGTGCGATTCAATCAGAGCTTCCCTAGGCGAGCTTCCACACCGCCACGGCCACTGCGATCAGTGCCAACATGGCCCAACCGATGGCGTCGATATAACGCAGGGCGCGTGCCTCAAACGTTGGCCCAGCCAGCTTGACCAGCCCCGCCACCAGCCCAAAGCGCGCCATGCGGCCAAAGAAACAGGCAACGAAAAATGGCAACAAGGGCATCGCCGCAGCGCCTGCGGCAATCGTGAACACCTTGAACGGGATCGGCGTGAAGCCGGCAATGAACAAGGCCCAGAAGCCGTAATTGGCAAACCACTCCTGCGCAGTCTCGAATGCATGCCAATAGCCCCAATCCTGCAGCAGCGGCGTCAGTGCTTCGATGGAAAAGTAGCCCAGCGGGTAACCAATGGCCGCGCCAACAATCGACCCTGCTGTGGCAATCACAGCCAAGCGTAACCACTGCGCGCGCTGGGCCATAACCATTGGCGCCAGCATGACGTCGGTGGGCACCGGGAAGAACACCGACTCGGCCGCAGAAAACCCGAACAAGTACCACGGTGCGCGCGGCTTACGCGACAACTGCATGGTCCAGTCGTAGAGCTTGCGAAACATGCGCGAGACTAGACTTTGCCGCCGAGCAACGGCACAAAGCTGACCATGCCGAGCATGTCTTCACGCCAACCGTCGCCACGGCGTTCGATGCGCACCAGGCGTTGCTGGCCGGCAGCGCCCACGGGCATCACCAGCACGCCCTCAGGCGCTAATTGTTCCAACAGTGCTTCCGGCACACTGTCACCACCGGCGGTAACCACAATGGCCTCGAACGGCCCCATCTGCGGCCAGCCCCAACTGCCGTCGGAATACTGCAGCCGCACGCGGTTGTAACCCAATTGCCGGAGTAATTTACGCGCCCGGTCATGCAAGGGGCGGATGCGTTCGGTGCTGTAAACCTCATCCACGCACTCGGCCAACACTGCGGCCTGATAGCCACTGCCGGTGCCAACTTCAAGCACGCGTTTGACCGGGCCGACAGACAAGGCTGCTTCGGTCATGCGGCCAACCACTGCCGGTTGCGAAATCGTCTGGCCGTGACCGATGGGCAGCGCGGTGTCTCGGTAGGCCATGTTGGCAAGGGCTTCGTCAACAAAACGGTGGCGTTGCACCTTGCGCAGTGCCGTCAGCACGCGTTCGTCGCGCACGCCGGATTCGGCCACGCGCTCCACCAGCCGCGCCCGGTTGCGCTCGCTGGTCATGCCGAGGCCGATGCTGTGCGGGTGGCGTGACTGCATCAGGCTTTCATGCCTGCGGCCCAACTGGCGACTTCATCCAGCGCGTCGTAGCGGGTCAAATCGGTTTGGATCGGCGTAATCGATACGCAATTGCGCGATACGGCGTTGAAATCGGTGCCGGGGCCAGCATCCAGCTCGGGACCGGTCGGGCCGACCCAATACACCGGGCGGCCACGCGGGTCTTGCGCCTCGATCACCGGCTCGGCCTTGTGGCGGTTGCCCAGCCGCGTGACCTCAAAGCCGGCGATGTCATCGAACGGCACATCCGGCACATTGACGTTGAGGATGGTCGCGGCCGGCAGCTCGTGCGCCAGCGCCTGCTTGACGACCTCGAGGGCAGCGCGGCCGGCAGTCTCCCAATAATTGGGCGTGTGGTTGACGTTCGACACGGCAATCGCCGGATAGCCCAGAAAGCGCCCTTCCATGGCCGCTGCGACAGTGCCCGAATACAGCACGTCGTCGCCCAGATTGGCCCCGGCATTGATGCCCGAGACGACCATGTCGGGCGGCGTATCCAACAAGCCGGTAATCGCCAGGTGCACGCAGTCCGTGGGCGTGCCATCGACGCACACCACGCCATCGTCGTGGGTGTGCGCGCGCAGTGGGCGCTGCAGCGTTAGCGAATTGCTCGCACCACTGCGGTTGCGGTCGGGTGCCACCACGGTAATGTCGGCCAGTTCGGCCATGGCGCGCGCCAGCACCGCAATCCCCGGTGCGCGGCAGCCGTCGTCATTGGATACAAGAATGTGCATGTTGCCCCGCCGCGCTAGGTTACGCCGCGTCAAAAAACCCTGTTGCATGGAACTGCTTGCGCAGGGTCGCTATC
>JAAFAL010000193.1 GCA_018222345.1 bacterium | reverse complement strand
TAGCACTCCCACACTTCGCCATTGCCGTTGTCCTCGCACGACAACCATGTAACCCCAGGCGTGGCGCCGCCGGCGCAATTGTTGCGCGTGCCTTCGAGGATGGGATAGGCGTCGATCAAATTGCCATCGGCATCAAACCGCAGCGCGCCGACGCCGCCGGGCGTTTCCTCGCTGTTGGACACATATACCCAGCCGCCGTCGGCCGTTGCGGGGTAAACCGCGCCGCCATCGGGGTCAATGTGCCATTCAAACCCGTTTGGATCGGCTTGACCTGTCAGCGGATTGAGCCCCTGCCGGGCGACGACACGCACGTCGAACCCGGCGGGTGCAGTTACTTCGTCATCAACGCCGTCGATGGCGCCAGCGGTAAGCGTAACCGGTTGAACTGGGCCGATATTGGCCAACGGCCCAGCCGGGATGGTGAGTTGGCCCGACGCCATCTGCGCATGCGCGCGCAGCACCCAGCCAGGCGCCATGGTGGCGCCTGCGCCCATGAATAGGCTGCGCAACATGGCGCGGCGCGACAGGGTTGGATCGAGTGCGGCTGCGGTTGGGTTTTTTGTGCTTGGCATCGTTGAGTCGGCGGGTAAATTCGCTGCGCACGCTAAGCCAAACTGATGACAACTTGATTGCAGCGCGGCGCCGTTGCCGGCTAAAGCGCTTTACTACACGCGCCCGGTTGGCGACACTGCGCATGCAGCCATGCCAGCGGGTCGGCGTTGGCATGCACACAGACTGGGCCGCGTTGGCCTCCATAGGCTACGAATTATTTATGCGATTGATTTTTCGACTGTTTTCTACCGCCGCACTGCTGGGCGTGTTGTTGCCCGGCCTTGCACTGGCGCAGCGGCCTTTGCTCACCGTCGATGCCGTCCAGGGTCAGGCTTGGGTTTACACTGCCGACGGCCAACGCCAGCGCCTGGCGGCCAATGACGAGGTGGATGAGGGCAGCCGGGTGGTGACCGACGCCGAGTCGCGCGTGAACATGCGTTTGTCGCGCCATGGCCGGATGGATTTGGGGCCGTCGTCGGAATTGGAAGTCGAATCGCTGCCGTTTTCGTCCTACGCCACCCGCCTGCGCACCGAGCTGCAACTGGCACGCGGCAAACTGCGCGTGGTGTGGAAGCACCCGCAAATCTCCACCACCTGGCCGATTTATATTGGTATCGACACGCTGCGCGCCAGCTTGGGGTCGGGCGAATACTTTTTCGAACGCGATGGCTCGCTGTATGAAGCGTGCGTGGCGGCCGGGCAGATCGCACTGGATCGGCCTGATGCTGCGGCCGTAGAAACGCTCAAGCCCATCGCCTGTTACAGCCTGGCGCGCAAGCCGGCACTGCGCCAGGAACGCGTCGCCGACGATTGGGTGGCGCGCCGGCGGCAAGTGCGTGCTGGCCTGCCAGCGCTGGCCAATGCCGGCCCGCGCCGGGGCGCGACGAGTTCAGGCAATTATCTGGACGACTACCGACGCGCTTTCGTGGATGACGACACCACCATGAGCGAGCAGCGCGGGCGGCCGTTTCGCGAGGCCGAGCCGGTCGCTGTCGAGCCGGTGAACCCGGAATATATCGAGCCCGAACCTGTCGTCGTGGCCTCAGAACCCAGCGTTGTTGGCGACGCCGTGTTGCCTGAGGGCGATGGTCAATGGGCGTTGATTGTTGGCAGTTTCCCCTCGACCGACAAGGCTGCGCCGTTGCTCACAAAACTGCGTGGCCTGGGCTATCCGGTGGATACCCAAGCCGCCGAGGTGCGCGGGCGCACCTGGTACCGCGTACGCGTGCCTGGTTACGACACGGTCGCCCGCGCCAATCGCGCGTCGGCCGACATTGCCGACCGCGGCGGCATTGATGGCGCTTGGGTAGGGGCGCGCTAAGGCTTAGTCCGCGTCCTGCTCGTCGGCTTCGGGCTCCACGCGACTGACCCGCGCCAGCACGCCAAAGCGTGGGTGGTCGAAGTAGTGCAACTGGTCGCGGCGCATGCGCCGTGTCTCGTTCAGGCGGAAGCTGCGCAAGGTTGATTCTGGTAATAACTCGCCACTGCGGGCTGCGTCACCATTCGCCGATTGCGTCCAGCGCAGGTCTAGCTCCAAGTGCAGATACCGGCGGCTGTAGAGCCGTGCCGTCCCGTCCAACTGATAGAGGGTTAACGGCTCGGTGTTTTCGATGTCGTCGTAAGGCGTTGCGGCGCCATCTCCGAACACGAAGCGTTGGGATGTTTCCGGGGCCGCAGGCTCGATCAGATCTGGCTCGACATCAATGGGGTCAGGCTCAATGATCACTTGCAGCAGGCGGTTGTTGCGCAAGCGCAGGTGTGGGGCGGTGTTCTGGTTGAGATTGCGCTGCACCCAGGCGTGGCGCTCGATTGGCAGGAATGCTCGGGCGTTGCGCATGCGCTGCCAGGCCTGCGGAAGGCCAAATTGAGCCTCTGGTAGTAGGCGAACCCCTGCAACCCCAAGCGCCGCCGTGTCGTCCAGCTCCAGTAAGTCCTCGGGCAGTTCAAAATCACTGAGCGGGGCAGACAGTTCGCCGGGCGCACCGTTAGGCGTTGCCTGGTTCAGGAAAATGATCAGATCGACGCGGTAGGGCGTCGATTGAGCGTTGGCGGGCAACGGCAGTATGGCCGCCAAGATAGCGAAGATAAGTAAGCGCATTGGCGTAAGTTTAGCCCGCATGTTTCACGTGATGCGCAGTATCTGGCGCAGGATTGGTTGTTCTGGGCGCGGCTCTGGACTGAGAAACATAGCCGTAGCTATGTTTGGAGGGAAGAGCAAGCCCAGGGCGACCGAGACCAGCCAGGTGCTGTGCAAGCCATGCCGCGATCCAAACTGGTTTTTCAGAAAGCCCAAAGTTGTTTAATACAATCACTCTGTTACATGTACGAACAAGCGGTCGCGTGAAACATGCGGGTTAGCTTGTCTGCGCCTGCTTGCCCTCTAGCGCATCAAGCACCGCATGCGCGGCATCGATACGCGCTTCGGCGGATTCGGCATCCCAGCCCACGGTGAGCTTGGACTTGCCATCGAAACGATGCGTTTTGGGGTGAGTCTGGATCAGCTTGATGATGTTCATTGGCTCGATGTTTGGGGTGTCGGTGAACTCGAAGCGGCCCACCTCGGCAGCGCCCAGCAAACGGGCAATGCCTAGCGCATCGCAGCGCATTCGCAGGGCAGTGA
>JAAFAL010000192.1 GCA_018222345.1 bacterium | reverse complement strand
CCACCAGTTGCTCCAATTGGCGCTGCCCAGACCCGGCCGCCTCCGCGAACTCTTGGAGATTGTGTCGCGGGTCCAGCGAGCGCATCTGTATCGCAAAGATCCGCTTTGCCGCATCTACATGGGAGAGGGCCTAGAAGACGGCCGTATTGCGCTGTTTGCCAAGATTCACCACGCCATGGTCGATGGCGTGGCCGGTGTGCGGCTGTTGCTCAAGTCGATGGACACCGACCGCGCCGCATCCTGCGCGCTGCCGCCGCCGTGGGAGGTACTACCACCCAAAACCGCCAAGCCTCGGCCGCCGCGGACACCGTTGACGGCTGGTGCACGTGCTTTGGATGTTGGGCGATCGGCATTCACTGTTGCGCGTGAGGTGCGCAAAACCTGGGAAGACCGGCGGCACAAGCACCCGGACCTCGTCACCGGCACGCAAACCCAGCAAAGCGTGATGAACACGGCGATTACCGGCTCACGCCGGTTTGCTGCGCAGTCGTACGACCGCACCCGAATCAAAGCCATCGCCGCGGCCACAGGTGCGAGCAGTAACGACGTCATCCTCGCCATGTGCGGGCGGGCGCTGCGCGCTTACATGCTGGAGTTGGGCGAATTGCCCAAGCGTTCGCTGACGGCCTTCGTGCCGGTGTCTGTGCGTGCCGAAGACTCGGACGCCGTCGGCACTGGCAACCAGATCACACTGGCGCTGACCACCTTGGCCACCGACCAGCCCAATGCCCTGGCCAGCCTGCACAAGATCAAGCGCAGCATGGACTACAACAAGCAGCGCTTTGCCAACATGACCCAAGGCGAATTGCTGGCCTACAGCGCCATCACACTCGCGCCGGGCGGGCTGAATTTGCTCGCCCGCCGGCTCAAGCACCCGCCAGCCAACGTGATCGTGTCGAACGTGCCGGGGCCGCGCGCGCCATTGTTCTGGCAGGGCTGCGAGGTTGATGGCATCTACCCGGCGTCGCTGCTGCTCGACGGCCTGGCGCTCAACATCACCCTCGTCAACCGATGCGACTCGGTGGATTTCGGCTTGGTGGGTTGCCGCCGCACGTTGCCCAGCCTGCAAAGGTTGCTCGAGCACCTGGACGATGCGCTCGATGCATTGTCGGCGGTGATCGACTAGCAGCGCCGCGCAGGGGCCTGTCATAAAAATTCCATCGGTGTGCAATTAAAGCGACACGCTTGCGGGCTAATTTCCCGCGCTTTCCACCTGAAGTGAGCGCGTAGTGAAGTTGCAAGCAATGTTTCGTTTGGGGGCAGCCGTGGCGCTGCTAGGTGTATTGGCCGCATGTGACGGTGAGACTGGCGCCGCCGGAGCACCGGGACCGGCCGGGGCGACGGGAGCAACTGGCGCTGATGGTCAGGATGCCAGCACCGTGCAGATCGCACTCAGCGTGCTGGGTAGTTTTCGCAACCCGGCGGCTGGCTTTGACGAGTCGGCAGCAGAGATCGTTGCATTCGACGCGCCAACCGCGCAGCTCTACGTCGTCAATGCGCAATCCGAGTCGGTCGATATTGTTGACATCTCGGCGCCCGACGCGCCGAGCTTGGCGACCACTTTGGACGTTGCCAGCGATGTTGCCGCGGGGCGCGACGATGTCGCCAGCGCCGACGATCTGGGCGCCGCCAATAGCGTGGCAGTGTCAGGCGGCGTCCTCGCTGTTGCGATCGAAGCCGACCCCAAAACCGACCCCGGTTTCGTGGCCTTCTACCAGGCCAGTGACGGTAGCTTCTTGTCCGCCGTGCAGGTTGGTGTGTTGCCCGACATGGTGACGTTCACGCCTGATGGCGCGTTTGCACTGAGTGCCAACGAGGGCGAGCCCAACGACGACTACAGCGTTGACCCCGAAGGCAGCATTAGCCTCATCGATCTGGCAGCAGGCGCTGGCGGCGTGCTGGATGCGGACGTCACTACATTGAGCTTTGGCGGCTTCACGGCCGAGGCCTTGCGCGCCGAGGGCGTGCGCTTGCCACAGCCATTTGGCGCAACGGTGTCGCAGGACATGGAGCCGGAGTACATCGCAGTCGCTGCTGATTCGGCCACTGCCTGGGTAGCGATGCAGGAAAACAGCGCAATCGCGGAAATCGACATTGCGAGCGCAAGCATCACCGCAGTTTGGGGCACTGGCACCAAAGACTTCAGCCTGCCGGGCAACGAGCTAGACGCCAGCAACCGCGACGACACCATTGCCATCCGCAATTGGCCGGTGCAGGGCTTGTTGATGCCCGACGCCATGGCAACCTACGCCGTCGGCGGTAGCAATTACATCGTCACCGCCAACGAAGGTGACGGCCGCGAGTACATCATCGACGTTGATACCGAAGCCGAGTGCACCCGCGGTCTGGCCGACTTCGACGACGGTGAATGTCTGGTCTATCTGGACGAAATTCGCATTCGCGACATCGTCGATCCCGATGAGATTGGCGCCACCGTCGATTCGCCGGCGGTTGACCGCTATGTGGAGTTCCTCGGCGACGAAGACGGCGACACCATTGCCGACTTGTTCGAGAACGAAAACCTTGGCCGGCTGAAGGCCATAGCTACCGAAGGCTTGGACGACGACACCTGCCTGAACGACGGCGGCCAGCCCACAGCGGCTTGCGAATACCAGCAACTCGTCGCCTACGGTGGCCGGTCGTTTTCGATCTTCAATGCCGACACCCAGCAGCGCGTGTTCGACAGCGGTAGCGCCTTCGAGGTGATCACCGCGCAGCGCCTGGGTGCCGCCGGCTTCAACGCCACCAACGACGAGAACGGCGGCGACGACCGCAGTGACGACAAAGGCCCAGAACCCGAGGCGGTGACGGTCGGCCAGATCAATGGCCAGACCTTCGCATTCGTTGGCCTGGAGCGTGTCGGCGGCATCATGGTTTACAACGTCAGCTTGCCGGAGGCGCCGCAGTTTGTGCAGTACCTCACCACACGCAATTTTGACGCCGACCCCGAAACCGCTGGTGGCGACTACAACCCGGCAGCGGGCGATCTTGGCCCCGAGGGCATGGTGTTCGTGCCGGCGGCCGACAGTCCCAACGGCCAGCCGCTGCTGCTGGTTGGCAATGAAGTGTCGGGCACGACGACGATCTATCAGGTCAACGTCAACGACTAATACGCCACTGGCCTAGCAGCCTGTCGGACTTCGCGGAATCTGCTGCGAATTCCTCGTGTGGCCGCCT
>JAAFAL010000021.1 GCA_018222345.1 bacterium | reverse complement strand
ATGCTCTTATCTGTGTCGAAGAGACAACCGCCAATAGTCAGCGTCGTCACTGTGTCAGTTAACGGCTGGTCTGCCGACGTATGGCGTACGCACACCGAAGCGTTATTGCCAATTGTCGTATCGGCGCTCGCAAATGTGGCATTGCAGCCAATTGAATACTCTCCATTGGCAATACTCAGTGCGGCGTCCGCTGTCAGGCCAGTGATCGTGGCGGTGTCTGATACCACCAATGTGCTCTGGCCCACGTTTGACTGGTTGGTATATCCAAACGTGTCAGGCGTCGTATCTGGCGTAGTGTTCCCGCCCGCGGTTGTCACAACAAAATCTTCCGAGAAATCACCGACAGTTAAGGTTACGGATCGCGTCGTATCAGGCTGATCCGCAGCAAACAGCCCAACACAAACCTTTTCTCCGGGGTCAATCATTCCGGTTTGATCGGTGAACGGGCTGCTATCGTCGCAACTGTCACCGGCACGGCTGCGTCCGTCACGTCATTGAAGCTGAACGGGTCAGGTGTGTTATCGCCAGGGCCGGCCTCGGCAAAACTGGAGCCAAGCACCTTCACTGCCCGGACTCGCGCGCCACCTTGGCCGTCGCCTGGCGCCGTGGCCGAATAACCTTGAAAAATGACATCACCAGAGGTAGTTGCAAGCAGCGATGTCGCGCGCAAATTGACCTCGCTGGCCAGTGGGTTTTCGCTAGGCTGAGTAATGCGGAAAGTGCCAAGCATGTCGGCCTGCACGGTAGAGGTGACCGTGGTGTCCAAGCTCCCATCGCTGTTCAGCACAGCACCCGCCATGACACCCCCACCCATAAAACCGCCTAGAAGGATTCGGTTGTTGCTAAGCGGGATTGCGTCAAACGCTTGCTCCCAGGTATTACCAGCACGGCTGGCGAAAGGCACAAATACAGAACCTGCCGGGGCTGAACCGGCACCAAATGCGGTATCAATCGCCCCATTTGCCAAGATGCGTGCAACCCACATATTTTGTTGGTTTGAAGTACTGCCGCCGGCGTAACCGATCATCAACGCGGAGTTGTTAGTCAACACGCGTACAGCCAAGATTTCGCCGCGGCCAGACTGTGGCTTGACGCCCGTTAGCTGGGTGTTGCCGTTTGTCCCGAATCCGGTATCTCGACTACCGTCAGTATTGAATCGAGTGATCAGCGGCTGGCTGCTCGCGCCCTGCCCCCAAGCGGTGGCCAGAATCTTGCCATCACTTTGCAAGCCCAGCCGATTGCCGCCACTGGAATCGCTCACCGGAAAAACCCGGCCGTCTGAATCGAAACTTGTGTCTGCAGTTCCATCAGCGTTGAAGCGATACAGACTGCGGAAATCGTAAAACAGGACTTTTCCGTCCGGCTGCACCAACATGTCGGACGACTTTTCCTGCGAAGTCGCGGTGCTTCCGTCGATCACCAGCCGCATGCCGTCGCCATCAAATGAGGCATCAAGACTCCCATCACTCGTATAGCGGGCCAACACGACGCCCTCGTCTGCACGTCCGGCGAAGTTGTTCGTGTAGGCGCCAACGAGAATCTTGCCATCGCCCAGAATGCTGACACTCTTTGCCGCATCCGATCGATTGCCTCCATCAATGAATCGTGTACGAACAAGCCCGTTTACACCGAAGCTGTTATCGGCAGACCCGTCGGCATTGAACCTGGCCACCACCCAACCTGTTCCTGGGTTGCTCTCGCCGACGGCCACAATCTTTCCGTCTGCTTGCAAGGCGGCATCATGAATATAGGCAGCTTGGTTGTCGCCAATCGGGATATTGGCAACGCTATTTGTCCCAAAATCGGTGTCGTACGCGACCTGTCCAGCAGCCGCAACACTTGCAAAGGCAAGTAGTAAAGACGCGATAACTGTATGGCTGCTCATGATTAATCTACTCCTGCAACCGAGCTAGGATCGCTAGGCGGGTTTGTTGACGTAAGAACTGCTTGCACGATGCGCGGTTTGTTTATTTGGCTGTTCACGCAGACTCTGTTTGATAAGGACGGCGTGTTCAGGCGCCAATCAATCTTGCGTGCCGGCTGAAAAAAAAGATTGCCCCCAAATGGGGGGAGTGGCAGCAGGTCACACGTTTTCTAAACAAGTACTGGGCTACCATCGCTGAAGCAGGCAGATCAACATGGTTAGCGCATGAGCCCCCAGCGAATCGATACTGGCTTCGAGATTGATGGCTTTACATTGGTACGCGAATTGGGCAGCGGCGCTATGGGGCGCGTCTATCTGGCCAAGCAAAACAGCCCGCAACGTCATGTCGCCATCAAATTGCTCAGCCGCTCTGGCCCCGAGATGGCAAGCCGGTTTCGCCGCGAGGCTGACCTGCTGGCAAGGCTCGAGCACCCGAACATTGCGCGTATTTATGAGACTGGTGAAGCGCAAGTGCACGGCGCGCCAACGCAGTGGATTGCGATGGAGTATGTCGAGGGCGACAACCTGCGCGACTACTGCGCTGACAAGCTCCCGGACAAGCCCACTGAGCGAGTTGATTCAGTTCTGGCGCTAATCCGGCAGATCGGCCGCGGTTTGCAAGCGGCCCATACAAAGGGCGTCATCCACCGTGACTTGAAGCCGGAGAACATTCACGTCACCCCCGCCGGCATTCCGAAAATTCTGGATTTCGGCCTGGCGCAATTGGTGGGCGACGAAGCAATGACGGCCATGACGCGTGACGGGGAAATCCTTGGCACCGTGCCGTATATGAGCTGGGAGCAACTCACCGGCGACTACCAGCAGCTTGACGGCCGCAGTGACCTGTACTCATTGGGCGCCATCGCCTACGAACTGGTGGGCCGCCAGGCGCCCTATCCCGGTCTGTCGCAGGTAACCTTGGTGGGCGCGGTCGAACGTCTTTCTCGAGAGTCGCCTAAACGGCTGGGGAAAATTGATCCGCACATTCCCGATGATGCGGACACATTGATCATGAAGGCGCTGGCGCGTGAACCCGAGCAGCGGTACGCGACAGTGGGCGACTTTGTTGCGGATATTGAGCGCTACCTGCGCCGCGAAGCCATCAAGGCCCGGCCGCCAACGGCCGCTTACTTGGCAAGCACGTTCGTGCGCCGGCACAAGGCCCTGAGCGCTACAGCCGCACTGTCTGCACTGATCTTACTGATCGCGGCCTTGGTGTCACTTGGGTTTGCGGTCAATGCCAAGGCAGCGCGCGACGACGCCGAACTGCGGTTGGCGCAGAACAAGGCCATTACCGACTTCCTCGAAACCATGCTGACGTCGGCCAACCCCGATCAGTCCAAGGGTGAGCAATTGAGCGTGCGCGATTTGCTCGACGCCGCGACCCGAGATCTCGCAAACAATCTGACCATCGAAGAACCCGTTCGGCTGAACCTTCTGCGTACAATTGGTAGCACCTACCTCAGTGTTGGCGAGGCCGACGCTGCGTCCGAGATGTTGAGTGGCGCTTATGAGCAAGCCACGCAAAGCGACCAAATTGACACGCTGCAACGCACGCAAATCGCGCTGACCTACGCCAATGCGCTGAATGAGTTCGGCCGCTATGACGATGCCTTGGCTTTGCTGCAAGCACAGCCCGATCTCTCAGCGGCACGTAGTGGAAGCCTGTCGGCAAAGCGCGCTGCCATTTCACTACGTAAGGAAACAGCCCAAACGCTGGCCAACAAGGGCCAGGTTCAGGAAGCTACGGCTCGCCTCGAACGCTTGCTGGCCGAGGCGCGAAAGGTGCTGCCTGACAACGACCAGGAAACACTCAGCATCGCTTACATCCTGGCAACTGCGTACAACAACCTGTCACGTGACAAGGATGCTCTGCCCCTGATCCGCACGTTGATTGCCGGCAGCCGCGAACGTTATGGGCCGACACATTCATCCACACTGGATGCCGAAGCCTTGCTGGGTGCAACATTGTTTACCCGCGACGCCTATACCGAAGCGGCCGAGCAGTTCGAGGCCGTGCTTGCACTGCAGATTGAAAGCATCGGGCCTGACGCCCCGGGCACGCAGCTAACACGGCTCAACGCGTCGGCTGCACTCGCATCCGCTGGCGACCCCGAACTGCTGCCGCGCGCGTCGAGCTACGCGCGGGAGTCTCTCGAGGCCTACAAACGCCTGCTCGAACCCGGGCACAGCAAGATCATGTCCGCTCTGAACATCCTGTCGTACATCGAACAGAAACGTGGCAATTACGATGTGGCTGAAACGCTGTTACGCGATGCCATCAGCACACTTGAAAGTTCCCCGTCCGCCGGCCATACGCAGAACACGGCGCTACGCAACAATTTGGGCATGCTGCTGCTAGAGCAAGGCATGTTTTCCGCGGCACAACGTGAACTAGAATTAGCCATCGAAAAAACACGCGCGGCGCTGGGCGACGACCATGTCAATGTCGCGATCTGGTCGCTGAATCTTGCCGACTGCTTGCGGCAAATGGAGCAATTTGACCAGGCCGAAGCGGTCATCGGCCCTGCGCATTCAAAATTGCTTGATGAACTGGGGGCAGAGCACCCCAGAACGGCCAAAGCACAACGTGTGCAGGATCGCATCCAGGCCCGCAACAGTGAACCACTGTGACAATGCTTGTGCTGGGGGTCGCAATCGGCGCAATACTCGCGGCCGCCGCCCTCATGTTGACGCGCGAGACCTCGGATAGCGTTAGCCACCGCGTTGCCGGCAGTTCGAGTAGTGCAAAGGACGATGAGATCGCCGAACTCGAGTCGGACAGCGAGTCCGAACCTGACTTGGCCGCCTGGCTAGCCGTGCTGTCCGAACGTGAACGCATCTACCGCGACCTGCACGATGACATCGGCGGAAAATTACTGACGCTGGTGCATACAGCGGACGGCACACCGCAGGCCGATCTGGCACGCGAGGTGCTGCAGGATCTACGCGCCGTCATTGCCAGTTCGCACAATGCTGGGGGTCAGCTTGCCGAAATCATGGAAGGCATTCGCGAAGAAGCAGAGATGCGGTTAGAAACTGCTGGCTGCGCTCTGACCTGGATGCAGGATGTCCAGGGTAGCGACCTGCCATTGGCCGAAGCCAAAGGCCTGCATTTGCAGCGCATCATCCGCGAGGCCATCACCAATGCGCTACGGCATTCCCCTGGCAAGGAACTGCGAATCCGCGTGCATCAGACCGAAAACGATCTGTTGATTGATGTAACCGATGACGCGCCACAAACCATGCGCCGCGAGCAGATCGGCCAAGGGCGCGGTACGAACAATATGCGAGAACGCGCCCAGGCCTTGCACGGCCACATTCACTGGGATGCCGGGAGCATTGGCGGCACGAAAGTATTGCTGCGTGTGCCGCTGACCGAGCTGTTCAATGACTAACCTCCATATGGGGGGGATCACTGCGGCCTGCTCGCGGCGATACTTTGCCAACATGATCGAGCAAGTGCTTCAATGAAACACGGCCTAGTCGTCGAAGACCTTGAGGCGTCCGCCGCCTGGCAGGCTGACGCATTGAAGGATGCGTTCGAAGGCATCGTTGTCAATGTGGCGGGATCAATCGCGGGCGCCCGCCGTGCACTAGATGCGCAACTTCCTGAGATTGCCCTAATCGACCTGGGCCTACCCGATGGGGATGGCGTGAGCCTGATCCGCCATATTCAAGACGCGCAACCCAATTGTATTTGCATCGTCTCGACGGTCTTTGCCGACGACTGGCACCTGTTCCCGGCTTTGCGCGCCGGCGCGCGCGGCTATCTTCTAAAGGATCAGACGCGCGCAAAAGTTGTTGCAGCACTCCACGGCATTGCGGCTGGCGAGCCGGCCCTGTCGCCAGCCATTACGCGGCGGCTGATGAAGGTGTTTTCGCCGGACGAACCCGACACAGCGGCCAGGCAGAACCTGTCGCCGCGCGAGCGAGAAACCCTGGGCCTGATCGGCAAGGGGCTGCGCCTGCCTGAAGTTGCGGCCTGCCTGAACGTGACAAAAAACACCGCTGCGGGCTACATCAAATCGGTCTATCGCAAGCTGGGCATTTCCAGCCGCGCCGAAGCAGCCATTGAAGCGGCGCGCCTGGGGCTGATCAAGCCCGAACTCTGAAGCTGCTATTCAACAACCGTATCGATCAACACCTCGACAGGGCCCTGAATATCGCGTGTTGGTGTTGTCACCGAACCTTGTGCATCGCCCGCCTGCGCATTGGCCGTACCGCTGGCGCTCAAGCGCGCGGTGATAAGCACTTGCTCGGCGGTTGCCAGCGACATGTTCGGCATCATGGCGTCGTTCTCCGTCAATCGTACGCTGAGCGGGAAGCTCGGATTGCCGATTCGGCGCACCGCCAAGGGCATCGGCGGGCCGCTGGGCATCTTGGCGAAGACGAATAATGTCGAGCCGGCGGGAATTTGATTGGCAACCGCGTCATCGAGTTGCACGTTGACGGTCAGCGATACCCCGTCGTCGTTGTCGGCAGCATCAGACGGTGGGACATCCGCCGGCGGCGGATTAGACGCCACGCCCATGTTGGCCAGTCTTTGATCGACCGCCTGACGAAACGCCTCCGGCAAGTTCAACGCCGCCAAGCGCTGCAGATAACCCTGCTCGGCGTCTTGGTTTTGCTGTTGCGCGGCTGCCAGCGACGCATACCACAAGCCTTTGGTGTGATTCGGCGCGATCTCCAGCGCCGCTTCGAACAATTGCGCCGGCCGGCCCAGCAAGTCTTCACCGCGCGCCAAGCCCAAGGCCTCGCCCTCGCTGACGATCAATTCCGGCGCCTTGTATTCGGTGAGCTGGTTGGCGCGGGCGTAAGCATCGGCGGCGGCCTGAAAGCGGTTGACCATCATGTTGGCCCGGCCCAGGTTGGCGTAGGCCTCGATGTCGTGCGGGTTCTGCTCAGTTTGTTTGACCAACTGCGCGATCAGCGCATCGGCTTGTTCGGCCGGCGTCACCGGCGGCAGGCCACCGCCGAACAGGTACAGCGCGATGGCAACTGCCGGCGCAATCAATGCCGATGCCCATAACAGACCGTTGCCACCCGGCGTGCTGGCGCCCGCGTCGTCTTGCGCGGCCAACAATGCCGCAGCAGCTTCGGCCTCCAGGGCTGCGTGCTCGTCGTCGGTCAATCGCCCGGCGTCACGTTCGGCGTCCAGTTCGGCCACGCGGCTTTTGTAGGCATTGATGTTTTGCTGCTGGCGCGCGCTGGCCGCCCGCGGCGCGCGCATGCGCAGCGCCCAAAGTACGAACAACGCAGCGAGCACGGTCAATAGCGCGAATGCGCCAATCAAATAAGCAGTCATTCGTCCAACATTTTCTTGAGTGCAGCGCGGTCAACTTGCTCGTCGGGCTCCGTCTCCGGCCGCCGACGTAATTGCACGATGACAGCAATCAGCACACCTAGCACCAGCACAAACGGCCCCACCCACAGCACAATGGTCTTGGCCGTCAGCGGCGGGTTGTAGAGCACAAAATCGCCATACCGCGCCTGCAGGTAGGCCTTGATCTCGGCGTCGGTCTTGCCCGCCTGAATCTGCTCGGTGACTTGCGCGCGCAGGTCGGTGGCCAGGCCGGCGTTTGACTCGGCAATGCTCTGGTTCTGGCACACCAGGCAGCGCAGTTCTTCGATCAAATTCTGAAAACGCTGCGTCTGCTCGGGGTTCAGCCCTTCTTGAGCGACCGCCAATGGCGCAGCAAGCAGCAGCACAAACAACCAACGCTTCATGATGCGGCCTGCAATTCGCGAATCATTGGCAGCAAGGTGTTGTTGAGCGCATCTTCGGTAATCGGCCCGATGTGCTTGTGGCGGATGATCCCGGCCTTGTCGATCAAAAAGGTCTCGGGCGCGCCATACACGCCGTAGTCGATCGCCACATTGCCAGCCAGGTCTTGCCCGCTGGCCACGTAGGGGTCGCCATGGCGTTGTAGCCAGCGCTGCGCGGCGGTTGGCTCGTCCTTCCAGTTGAGCCCGTAAATTGGCACCACATTGTCTGCGGCCAATTGCATGAGCAGCGGGTGCTCAACCCGGCAGGCGATACACCAACTGCCCCAGACATTCAGCAAGCTGACCTGACGCGTGACGGTGTCCAGCGTCAGCAATTGATCGGGTTGCCCCAGCACCGGCAACTCGAACGTCGGTGCGGGCTTGCCAATCAGCGGCGACGGAATCTCGCCCGGCTTGAGCGTGAGGCCGACGCCAAACACGGCAATCAGCGCCAGCACAATCGCTAGCGGTGCGAGTCGTTTGGCGTTCATTGCGCCGCTGCAGTGTTGTCGAGTGCCGGCACAGCTTTGCGCCCTGCCAGGCGGTAACGTTTGTCGGACGCCGCGATGCCGCCGCCCAGGGCCATCAAGAAGCTGCCCAGCCAAATCCAACGGATGAAGGGTTTGACGTACAAGCGCAGGCTCCACGCGCCACGCACGTCGCCGTCTTCCAGCGGCTCACCCAGGCTCACATACACATCGCGCCACGGCAGGATGTGCGTCGAGGCCTCGGTCATGGGGTTTTGCTGCGAGGGGTACAGGCGTTTTTCGGGCGCCAACTCGGCGAAGGTTTGGCCGCCGCGGGCAGCCTCGACGGCGCCGATACGGGCGGTGTAATTCGGCCCAGGTGCTTCACGCACACCCATGAAGGTGAAGTCGTAACCGCCCAGCGATTCGGTTTCACCAATGTTGAGCCGTACGTCTTTCTCGATCGATGCGGCCGACACAATGCCGACGCCAATCACGAAGATGCCCAGGCCAATGTGGGCGAGGCTCATGCCCCACGCCGCGCGGCCCAGCTTGACGCGGCTGCGGCCGAGCACAGTCTTGACCGGGTCATACAGCGCCGTGGCAATCGCCCACACGCCCAGCAACACGGCCAAACCCACCGCCATCCATTGTCCGCCGGCCACAACCGCGGCGACGACGGCCAAGGATGCTGCAATAGCGCCCGGCAACCACAACTGGCTGCGCACGCGCTCCATTTTGCCGCGCTTCCACGACACTGCACTGGCCAGGCCAACCAGCACCACCAAGGGGATGGTGAGCGGCACAAACACAGCATTGAAATACGGCGGCCCCACCGACAGCTTGCCGCCGCCCAGGGCATCGACAAACAAGGGGTACAAGGTGCCCAGCAGCACGGCCAGCGCCGCAACTGTCAGAAAGACATTGTTGAGCAGCAACAAGCCTTCGCGTGAGAACAAGGCGATGCCACCTGCTGAGCTTTGAAACTTGCCCGCACGAAGCGCATACAGCAGCAGCGAGCCCGCCACGAAGAAGGTGAAGATCGCCAACACAAACACACCGCGCTGGGGGTCGGTGGCAAAGGCGTGCACCGACACCAATACACCCGAGCGCACCAGAAATGTGCCCAGCAAACTCAGGGCAAACGCCGAGATGGCCAGCAGCACGGTCCAGCTTTTCAGCAGGCCGCGCTTTTCGGTTACAGCCAAACTATGAATGAGCGCTGTGCCCACCAGCCACGGCATGAAACTGGCGTTTTCGACCGGGTCCCAGAACCACCAGCCGCCCCAGCCCAGCTCGTTATATGCCCACCAACTGCCCAAGGCGATACCGATGGTCAGGAACAACCAGGCTGTAGTCGTCCAGGGCCGCGTCCAGCGTGCCCAGGCAGTGTCCAGCCGGCCAGTAATCAACGCAGCAATGGCAAATGAAAATGCCACCGAGAAGCCCACGTAGCCCATGTAGAGCATGGGCGGGTGAATGATCAGGCCGGGGTCTTGCAGCAAAGGGTTCAGGTCGTTGCCGTCAGCCGCCGCCGGGATCAGGCGCTCGAACGGGTTGGAGGTAAGGATCGTGAACAGCAGGAAAGCAACCGACACCGCGCCCATGGTCGCGATCACGATGGCGCCCACATCAGACGGCAAACGCCGCGCTGACACACTCACCGCCAGGGTCCACACCGACAACATCAGTGCCCACAACAGCAGCGAGCCTTCGTGTGCGCCCCACACCGCCGAGATGCGGTACATCAGCGGGAGCTCACTGTTGGAATTGGCGGCCACATAGGCCACCGAGAAATCCTTGACGATGAATGCGTAAGTGAGCGCTGCAAATGCAAACGCTACAAAGATGAATTGCCCGACTGCTGCGGGCTGCGCCACTGCCGCCCAGCGCCAACGACGGGTGACGGCGCCTGCCGTAGGCACCAGCCATTGCACCAATGCCAGACCAGTCGCAAGGCACAGTGCAAAGTGTCCCAACTCCGGAATCATGTCGCAGCTACCGGCATGCAACTCGTTCCCTGCTTGTCTTTCAGGGATTCCACTAATTCGGGTGGCATATAGTTCTCGTCATGCTTGGCCAGCACTTCATCGGCAGCAAATATATCGCCATCCATGTTGCCCATGGCGATGATGCCCTGCCCTTCGCGGAACAAGTCGGGCAGGATGCCGGTATACGTCACCGCAACGGCCACATCGCAATCGGCAAGGCGGAAGTCCACCCGCAGGCTGTTGGGGTCGCGCACGAAGCTGCCGTCTTCAACAATCCCACCCACGCGAATGCGCGCTTGCTCCGGTGCGTCGCCTGCCAGCACTTCGCTGGGACTGTAGAAATACATCAGGTTCTGGTTGAAGGCCGTCAGGGCTAGCGCCACAGCAGCGCCCACGCCCAGCACAAGCGCGCCAACAGCCAGCATTCTCGACTGCCTTTTAGTCATTGATCGTCTTCCAGCCATTCGGCTTCAATCTCTTTGCGCAGCGCAGCATGTTGTGCACGCGGAAAAACCACATTCAAAACCAACACGATGGCCGTCAACCCAAAGCAGGGCCAGACGAACGCGCCATAGCCGCCCATCGCAAAAAACTCGCTCATGCCCTGCCCCAGGCTTGCTTCAACCAACGGGCGTCGCGGTCGCGGTCGATCAGCGCTGCGCGCATGCGCGTGCATTGCACGGCAGCAAAATAAAACGTAAAGCCCAGCGCCATGGCCAGCAGTGGCCAGAGCATCTCAGCCGCAATCGACGGCTGGTCAAACTTGGTGACGGTCGGGCCCTGGTGCAGGCTGTTCCACCACTCCACCGAGTAATGCACGATGGGCACGTTGATCACGCCCACCACCGCCAGCACGCTGGCAGCGCGCGCACCACGGCGGGGGTCATCCCAGGCGCCGCCTAGCGCCATCACGCCCAGATACAAGAACAGCAAGATCAGCTCGGAGGTCAGCCGCGCGTCCCACACCCAGTAGGTGCCCCACATGGGCTTGCCCCACAGCATGCCGGTGACCAGTGCCAGCGCGGTAAAGCTGGCCCCGAGTGGCGCGGCGGCGGTCACGTAAATCTCGGCCAGCTTCATGCGCCAGATGAGCGCGACACCGCCTGCAACGGCCATGCTGGTATAGACAAACAGCGACAACCAGGCGCTGGGCACGTGCACATAAATAATGCGAAAGGCCTCGCCCTGTTGATAATCCGCCGGCGCCAGTACCAAACCGCCATACAGGCCATAAGCCATCAGCAAGGCCGCGGGCACGCCAAACCACCACTGCAGCTTGCCGGCAGTGCGGTAAAAACTTGGCGGCGACGCCAAGCGATGGAACCAGACCCAATTGGACATTGATTTCGTTACGCGAGATTTAGTCGTAGGCGATGCGCAGCGCGGCGGCGGCGGCTGGCGGCGCGATGGTCAGGTGTAGCACCGCCATCGCAGCCAATAAGTATAACGGCCCCGCCGCCGGCAAGCCTTGCCCTGCTGCCTGAATTGCGCCGGCACCAAAGATCAGCACCGGCACGTACAGCGGTAACAGCAAAATCGCCAGCAGAGCGCCGGCGTTGTGCTGCCCTACCGTAAGTGCTGCGCCCACCGTGCCCAGCATAGTCAGGCTGAGCGCGCCCAGCGCCACGCTGATGCATATCACCAACATGCTTGCGGGCGGCGCGCCGAGCACAACTGCCGCCAGCGGCGCCGCAACCACGAACACACCGCCCACCGCCAAGTAGTGCGCCAGCGCCTTGGCCAGCACAGTCATCCACAGTGGCAATGGGTTGAGTAGTAGAACTTCCATGACGCCGCTTTCGACATCGTCGCGAAAGATTCGATCCAGGGTCAGCAAACTGGCGAGCAATACGGCCAGCCAAAGCAAGGCTGGCGCCATCGCCGCCAGCAGGTTCGGGCCGGGATTCACACCCAATGGGCCAAGTAAACACACGAGTGCGAAAAAGATCAGCGGTTGTGTCAGCCCAGCGCGGCGGCGCCACAGCAGGCGAAACTCACGGCGGATCAGTGCAGCCATGGCTGTCATTGGGTGCGCTCCAAGTCCAGGCTGCGGACCTTGTCCAGCGTCAACGCCTGATGCGACGTGACAATGGCCGCGCCGCCGGCATCCACGTGTGCTTGCAGCAAGGCCTCAACCCCAGCGACCCCAGCAATATCCAGCGCGTTGAGGGGCTCGTCCAACACCCAAAGGTTTGCCCCCTGCAGCAGCACACCCGCGAGCGCAACGCGGCGCTGCTGTCCGGCCGACAATTGCCCGACGGGCCGATGCGCCAAATGCGCAACGCCGAGCTTGTCCAACGCATCATCGACCGCATCCAAAGCGCTGCCATGCAGGCTGGCGCGCAACTGCAGCGCTTCGTGTGGAGTCTCGGCGCTGCACAAGCCAATCTTGTGGCCCAGCCAAGCGATCCGGCATTGGGGCGCAAGCGTCACCGTGCCGTGCTCAGGCGGCGCCAGCCCCACCAGCGCCGACAACAACGTGCTCTTGCCCACACCGTTTGGGCCACGCACGTGCAACAACTCGCCGCCCGCAAGGTCGAACGACAAGTTGGCAATCAGGCGCTTGCGGCCTCGGCGCAGGGTGAGGTCGCAGCAGGTAACAACGGCGGGCATGGCCAAATTGTACGTGGCGCCGCGTCGTGGCTCGACTCTTTTGTCAGTGGATTGGCAATTGTCGGCTAGTCAATGCCCAATGTTTTCGGGCGTGTGATAATTTTCCCAGTTGGGTTCCCCCCAAATCAGCAAATCAGCAACAAACCAGATTCGAGCAGTACACAAGCTGCCAGGAGACAACAGGATGACGACCTTGAAACCCTTGATTTACGCCGCTTGCGCATTGGCGCTGGTGGCCTGCGGCAGCAGCAGTAATCCCGACGCAGCAACCGCAGACGGCGGTTCCGTCATCGACTCGGCCGAATACACCGCATCGATTCGCCGCGGGTCATTTGGTGTGCCACACATCACCGGCAGCGACTACGGCGACATTGGCTACGGCTATGGCTACGTGCACGCGCAAGACAACCTGTGCGTGCTCGCCGAAGACCTCATCACCATCAAGGGCGAGCGCGCGCGCCATTTTGGCCGCGACGCGCCCTACACCCTGCAAGCCAACGGCAACACCACCAACAGCGTCGATTCCGACTTCTTCTGGCGCCACGTCGCCACGCAAGATCGGCTCGACGCCATCGCCGCAGACTCGTCAGCCGAAGCAGAAGCTGCCTCAGCCGGGTTTGCAGCAGGCTATTCACGCTACGTGCGCGAAATTCAGCAAGGTCTGCACCCCGGCCGCCACCAGGATTGCCGTGACGCTGCCTGGGTGGAAGAAATCACGCTCAACGACATGTATCGCCGCTACTTCCGCTTGGCCGTGCTGGCCAGCAGTTCGGTGTTTGTGGGCGAGATCGGCACTGCGCAACCTCCCACTGCTGGCGGTATCGCAGGCACAAGTAGTATCAATCGCGATGAATTCCCGCTGGCCAACGGCTTGGATATCGGCAGCAACATGTATGCGCTATCGTCCGGCGCCACTGCCGGTGGAGAGTCGATGCTGTTCGGCAACCCGCACTTCCCGTGGATTGGCACCGAGCGCTTGTACCAGGCGCACATGACCATACCCGGCGAGCTCGACATCATGGGCTCGGCGCTTTACGGCATTCCGGCGGCTCTGATTGGCTTCAACGAGCACTTTGCCTGGAGCCACACGGTTTCAACCGCGTACCGCTTTACCTTCTTCGAACTCACGCTAGCGCCCGGCGACCCCACCAGTTACGTCGTCGATGGGGCCACCGTGCCGATGGAAGCCACCGACATCACCATCGAAATCCTTGAAGACGATGGCAGCGTGACCGAACAAACCCGCACGCTGTACAAGTCGGAATATGGCCCGATGATGACACTGCAAGTCGAGGACCAAAACGTGCTGCGTTGGGACAACACCACTGCCTATTCGCTGCGCGATGCCAACGCCGAAAACACCCGGCTGATCAACCAGTTCTTCGAATGGAACCGTGCCAATTCCCTGCAAGAGTTCATCGACCTGCACGCCTCCGTACTGGGCGTGCCTTGGGTGAACACCATTGCCACCGGACCCGGTGGTCAGGCCTATTATGGCGACGTCACCGTGGTGCCCAACGTACCCGACAGCAAAGTGACGGCTTGCCCCACCCAGGTTGGCCCGGCCATCGGTCAACTGGTGCCCGGCCTACCCGTACTTGACGGCTCACGCAGCGACTGCAATTGGGACACCGATGACGACGCGCCGGCACCCGGCATCTTCGGCCCCGCCAACCTGCCCAAGCTGGAACGCAACGACTGGGTACACAATTGCAACGACAGTTACTGGCTGACCCATCCCGACGAGCCGATCACCGGTTTCGCCGCTATCATTGGCAATGAGGAAGCCGAGCGCAGCCTGCGTACACGCTTGTGCATCCAGCATGTGCTCGACCGCCTGGGCAACCTGGATGATCGCGGCGGCAATGGCTTCCAGGATTTGGACCAGCTACAAGATGTTGTTCTGTCGTCCGAGGTGTACACCGCGCGCATCGCGCTGGATGATGTGCTCAGTAGCAACACGATGTGCGCCAACCCCACAGGCACGTTGCTCGGCACCGAGGATGCCAACGGCGATCCGGCGGTCATGCCTGTGGACATTACCGGCGCCTGCACAGTGCTGGACGCATGGGATCGCAGCAACAATCTGGATTCAGTGGGCGGTCATATCTGGCGCGAATTCTGGCGCCGCGCTGACGACGCCACTGGAGGCCCGTGGCTGACGCCATTCTCGGCTGCCGACCCCGTTAACACACCCAATGACATCAATACGGCAAGCCCCGAGGTGCAAGCTGCATTGGCTAACGCCGTCACAGCGCTGGCCGGCGCCGGCATTGCGCTGGACGCACCGATGCGCGACATCCAGTTCTCGGTCGTGCATAACGACGAGATCCCGATCTTTGGCGGCGAAGGCTTCGAGGGCAGCTTCACGATTGCCGGCCGCGCCAACCTGGACGGCGACCGCTACCCGGTCATCCGTGGCAACAGCTACATCCAAACCGTCACGTGGGATAGCAATGGCGACCCTGTCTCGGAAGGCTTTGTCACCTACTCACAGTCCACCGACCCGGCCTCGCCGTGGTTCCAGGACATGACCCAAGCGTATTCCGACAAAGCGTGGATTCCCTGGCGGTTTACCGAAGCGCAAGTGCAAGCCGACCCGAATCTGACGGCGCCACTGGTGATCTCCGAGTAGCGCAGAGTTCAGGTTATTCAGCGCCCCGGGGGCTTGTCTCTCGGGGCCTTACGAGGGCTTAGTCGGCGCTGTGTTGGCCAAGGCTGAGCGTGCTGCTCAGCTTGAGCGTGCGTGACGGCGCCGTGCTGACAAAGGCCGGCATCAACGGTTGTACGGCGAGTGTCTGGTTCGCGGAGCGCTCGACGCCTGCCGACAAATTTGCGCCGGTGGCGAGCGTGGCCCCCGCAATCACGGCAGCCACGAATCGCGCCCGCGCTGGCCGCTTGCGCAACCGTTGAATGTCATCGTCGGAGAGTATCTTGTACATCGTGCGTTGTTCTTATTGGCGACTTGTCGATGCACAGTGTCGCCAAAGTTCGCACATGTGTGTAGTCGGAAAACTTGCGACACGCGGGGCTGGGCAGCGCAGCACGCGTGGGGGCATCCATAAGGCTTCAGGTTTCTGAGCATGTTGGATCGTCGGTCGCCAAGCCGTTTTGCCAAAGTGGCAAGAAGGTCTGGAGAGTCAACCCATTTTTTGGGCCGTATCGAGCGCGTACAGCCTTAGTGCCTAATGGTTAGCGCCAATAAAAAGGGCGGCCCGAGGGCCGCCCTAAATTAATCGGCTTTGTCCCCGTTCTATGCCAACAAGTGGCGCCGGCGTAAGCCCAGCAAACCCAGGCCACCAAGCATCCACCAGCCGAGTGATCCGCTGTCAGATACAGTGACGTTTACTGGTTGCGGACCGCCTGGCTGGGGCGGTGTTGCCGCCGTGACACCCGGTGCACCTGGGTCACTAATGGTGCCGTTCGCTACACCATCGGCGTCGCCCAAACCGCCATCAATCAGCGTCAAGGTGATGACGTTGCCGTTGATGACCGCGCCTTCTTCATCGCCTGCGCCACGCAGGAACTCGAAGCTGCCGCCGTTCTGGAACTTGTAGTACGTGTCCGGCGCAGCGCCTGCTGGCAGGGTGATGGTCATGACGACACTGTCGCCCGGCGTAAGTCCAGTCACATCGAAACCGAACACGCCATTGGGGAAGCTCACGCTGGCGGGCGGGTTACTGCCAGCCGGCGGGTTGGGCGTGTTGGTAAGGTTTTCGATGGTGCCAGCAGAGCTAGAGACGGGCACGGGGTTGCCGTTGGCATCGGTCACAGTTTGCTCGTCGCCACCAGTTTGCGCCGCTGCGGTGGTCGAGGTGAACGTGTCCGACACTCCACCGATGGTCAGCACCGTATCGACCGCTGTGGCATCGGTGGATGCCGACGTGTGCCGCAGGCAAACGGTGTCGCCATTGTTCACGACGCCAGGGTTGGCGGTGAACATGGCCGCGGTGCAGCCGATGCTGTAATCGCCACCCGTCACGCTCACTGCAGACGCTGCATCAATGCCCGCCACGGTAATCACGTTGGACTGGATGACGGTGGCCTTGGCCACGTTGGTCTGATCGACAAAGGTAAAGGCGTCTGGCGTGGTGTCTCCAGTGCCGGTTTCTGCCGCTGTTGTCGTCGTAAATGTATCAGACACGGTGCCGATAGTTAGCACGGAGTTCACCGCGCTGTTGGGCGCATCCGCGCTGGTATGGCGCACGCAGACCATCTGGCCGTTGTTGATGGCACCCGCCGTGGCGGTAAAGCCTCCCATGTCGCAGCCGATGCTGTATTCGCCCACATCAACGCTGATTGCTGCGCCATCGTCAATACCGTTGATGGTCACGGTATTCGAGGTGATGACGGTGGACTGCGCCACGTCGGCCTGATCCACGAAGGTAAACGCATCTGGCATGACATCTACCGCGCGCACGGTGCTGGTGAAGGTGTCCGACACGCCGCCAATGGCCAGCGTGGTGTCCGTCATGCCGCCAAAGTCGGCGCTAGCGGTGTGCTGCACGCAGACCGACTCGCCGTTGTTGATGGTGCCCGCAGCCGAGGTAAACGTCGTGGAGCAGCCAATGCTGTACTCGCCGCCCGTCACGGTGATCTGCGCCGCAGCGTCGATACCAGCCACGGTAATGGCGTTGGAGGTTTGCTCTGTCGTTGGCTCGACATCGTTCACGTCGATGAAGGTGAAGGCGTCAGGCGTAGTGTCGTCATTGCCACCAGTGTTGCCGCCGTCGCCACCACCGAACACCAGCGCGTTGTAGCCGCCGTAAACATGCACGACGCCGCCATCGGCGCGTTCCAGCATTTCTTCGCTACCGACCTCGGCCGAGCCAATCGGCCCGCGCAGCACGATGCCGCCCTCACCAAAGTCGCTTTGCAAGTTCAGACTGGCGTCGAACACCACGTATAGCAGCTTCGGTGCGGTGCCACTGGCCGGCGGTGCAATGCCGGTTCCGCTGGCGGCAATCTTGCCGTCGCCGCGCAGCAACAGGCTCTTAAAGCTGCCTTCAACGTCCGGTAATGACAGCAAGCCATCTGTTCCAAAGCCGCTGTCCAGCTCCCCGCCTGCCGAGATACGTGCCAGAGCCGGCCGCGCGCGGCGATCGCCCGGATCACGAACCTCACCAGCAACCAGAACCAGGTCGTTGGGGAGAATCAGCACGTCGTTAAGCTGGCTAGCATCAAGCAACTGCAGCTTGCCATCTTCGCTGAAGCCGGTGTCGGCGATACCAGCGGGTGTCATCCGCGTTACCAAAGCACCAATGGTTGAGAAGTTCGGCTGGAACCTGCCAGCCATCACGATTCGGCCTTGGCTGTCGATCGCCAGACTACCGGCAGAGATCGAAATGCTGCCGCCCGATGGGATGTTGGCGACCCCGTCAGCGAACAGTGCCGAATCTCCGCCAAAATCAGTGTCAAGGTTGCCATCGGTCAGCACCCGCACGGCGAAGAAATGTGTGCCGCTACCGCCGGTCACCACACCACCGCCGATGATGGCTGCACCAGTTGCATCCATTGCCGCGTCACCAACCAGTTCAAGCCGCCCTGGTTCGTTGGGATTGATATCGACCAACAGCAGGCCATCGGTGCCGTAGGCCGTATCGACTGTGCCGTCTGCATTGAAGCGGCCCACAACAACTTGGCCGAAATCGTCCTGCGTGGTGTTGGTGGTGCCGTTCTTGTTTAGAACCCAGCCGATCATCAGATACTTCCCATCGGCTTGCCGCAGCAGTTTCACAACTTCTGCATTTCCGGGTAGATCGATGATGGATGAGCCACTGTCGCCAAAGGTGCTATCGGGTTGGCCGTCTGCCGTCAGGCGGGCGAGTGTCAATCGCACCGGCGAACCGAAGCCGCCCTCAGTCGTCAGGCCACCCATTACGACATTACCGTCAGGGTCGATCACTCCAACACTCGCGCGCGGCACGTTGCCGACGGTCGGTGCCGTGGCAATCCCGTTATCACCAAATCCGGTGTTGATCTCGTCGTCACCGCCATTAAAGATCAGGCCCGTCAGGCTGGAAAACGTCGCGCTTTGATCGCCGACCGTCAGCATCGTGCTGACTTCGGTTTCTCCTTTGTCCGACGAGGTATGGCGCACGCAGACGCTTTGCCCGTTTTCAATCGTGCCGGCATCGGTGGTGAAGTTGCCGTCGCAGCCGACCGAGTACTCACCGCCGCTCACCGAAATGCCCACCGGTGCCGCGATGCCGCTGATCGAAACCGTATTCGATGTCACCACGGTCGCAGGCGGCACATTGTCCTGCCGCTGAAAGCTGAAGGCGCTCACGAATATATCAACGTCTGTGGTGCAATCGACCGAATCGCCCGGTGTCTGGCCGCCCAATACTGGCGCCGTCAACAGCCCGTTGCCTTCGCCATCTCCAACGACCAATGTGCTGCCATCGACCAGCAGCGCCTGCTGGCGGCTGATGCACACGCCACCGAGCGGCAAGCCGTCAGAATCCGGAGTCCAGGTCAGGCCGTCGTCGGTGGAAACAGATAGGCCTGCGTGCTCGTCGCCGAGATACAGCACGCCGTCAGCGTCACGCGCCAGCGCCAAGCCGTTGACGCCGAATCTGCTGATTGCAAAGCCTGTTGCCTGGGTAAAGGTGCCACTGCTGCCATTGTCCGTGCGGAAGACCGCATTGCTGCTTGTTGCAATGTAGGTGCTGGTGTCGCCTGCCCGGTAAACCTTGATCTGGTTGCTGGGCAAGCCGGCTGCCGCGTTCTCAATGCTGCCGTCTGCACGAATGCGCTGCAGGCCGGAACCGTGGCCGTTCAAGATAAATCCATCGCCCGAGGCTAAGGTCACGAAACCGCCATTCGAGCCTTCAATCTTGCTCCAGCTCTGCCCGCCGTCAGTTGATTTGTAAACAGCCCGGTCGTTGAAGTTGGCCGACCCGCTTAGGCTGGAGTAGAGCGCCGCACCATCGCTTGCAAAACCAGCCATGGACGCGCCCGTTGGCAAACCTGCTGTGACTTCGGTGAATGTAACGCCGCTATCCGTTGACCGGAACATGCCCGTCGTGCCGGTCACGGTTGCCGGTGACGTCGAGAAATCCTGCTTGAAAATGCCATTGGTGGAAACCAGGACGAGATCGCCATCGCGATACACGCTGTTGGCACTGCGGAGTTGTGGCGCGTTAGCCAGCGTAAATGTCGCTCCGCCGTCAGTGGTGCTGGCATAGCCGCCACCATTGAGTGCAATCCCAATATCACCAGTCGAGGGCCCTGCCGCTAGGTCGAAAATACCGGAGGCTGTAGGGCCAGAAACGCGAGCAAATGTGCCGCTGGAATCGGTGTGTACACCACCGCCGGCAGTGCCGACCAGCAACGCGCTTCCTGCCGCGCGAATAGCGCCAATACGGGTGCCCGTTGCTGCGGGTAACGTGCCACTGTTGATTGCTGAAAACGTGAACTCGCCGGCAGGCCGCACAAATAGCTCGCCGTTTTGCTGGCCCGCGTATAGCGTGCCGTCGTTGGCTACACCTGCGGCGAAAATGCTGTTGCCAGACGTATCGATGCCATTGTTGCCCGCATTGCCGAAGCTCCCACACTGGTTGGTGCTGTTTGCCAAGCGGCCAGACGTCGCCACCACAGCCTTGGTGCCGTCAGGCGACACATCCAGGGCAGTAAAGCTGCCATTCAAGCCGCTGGTCGTCTGCCAAGAGTCGCCATTGTCAGTGGAAAAACGCATGCCGTTGTTGAGTACCAGCAGGCACAAGTTGTCACCTGCCGCGCGTAAATCAGTGAAGCGCGCGGTGCCCGGCGGGGTCACGTCCGTCCACGCCGCCACATCGGTTGCGCTTCGGTAAACACCCGTCGGCGCGTTGAAATTTGGCTCTGTCTGATTGGTGACAAGGACAAAGCCATTGGCCACTTCGAGGATCGAACTACCAAATTCGGGGGCTGGAAGCGCCGTTTCACCATCGCCATTGAACAGTGCCCAGTTCTGACCGGCGTTGACCGAGGCATAGACACCTACGTCAGTCAGTGCAAAGTAGCTGCCACCGTCGGCTGCCACCGCGCGAACGCGAGATGGTGGCTGACCCGGTGCCGGCGCCCAGGTCTGTCCGCCGTCGCTGCTGAGGTGCACACGCGAGCCGGTGGCAATCAGCAGCGTGCCGTCGGTATCGGAATCAACGCGCTGAACGTTGGCCGAGTCCGGCCCGGTCTCGACACGAGAAAACTGCATTGCCGCAGCGGGCAAGCAAACTGCTGCGAACACAGTTGCAAGCAATGTGGGAATGGTGAGTGTGCGAGCTGTCATGACGGTCTCCGGCGTAGGTCAGCGCCGGTTAGTCCGGACTGTAGCCGGCATTTAACGCTGTTACTCGTGTCCGGAACACCCCCTGTTTGGGGGGTGAATCACGACGCGCACCAATCATTGCCATGCGCCCCAACCAAGGTCGCCATCACGACAATTCAGCGCACAGTTACTAAATCTGCGACAAGGATGTTGGGCGCAGAAACACCCGCGGTTTAGCTGCCCATCGACAAGCGTGCTAGCCGAACAAGCTGATTACGCTTCGCCCCATCGCCGCGCGTCTGGCGTATTGACGAGACACGGCACAAACGCCGCCATAAACGCGCTGCAGTGCAGCGTGATCAACAGCCGCCCCACTTCGACGGAATTACGGTGACACCGTAATTCCGTGGGTTTGCCTCGCGCCGGCCACTCACCGCCCGGCGCCAACCCGACCCTGCACGGCCCGCGCAACTAGCGCGACGACGACTCCGCCTTGGGCGGCTCGGCGTTCTGCGGGCACGCCGGCAGCGGCTGCTCCCCCGGCAACAACCACACCGGCGCAGCAAACGCGATGGGCCGGTTTGTCGCCGGGTCGTCAATGCGCAGGAAGTAATAGGTTTCGGCGTCTGGCACCGTGAAGGCTGTGGTTACGTCCGCGCCCGACAACGTCTCGGCAATGGTATTGCCAGCCGTGACGATCTCGACATTGACCGGGAACGGGTTGCCGCCGCGTGTAACCGACACCGATACCGGCAAGCTGGTGCCCTGTGGTGCGCGAATGCGTGCGCCCATGGGCTGCCCACCGACGAGGTATTCGACGCGCACGTCGTTGTAGTGCTGCGCTACGGCGTAAAACCGGCGCGCCAGCAGCCCTTCTTTCAAGTCAACGCGGTTGTTCGAGCGGCCGATGACAACCGTTTTGGGCAGGCTTTCGCCGCCCCAGTCGGTGCCGTGGTGGTCTTCCGAACCGATGGGGCCCAAGTGCCAGCCTTGGTCCAAGGCGTGCGACAACCAACTGCCGCCGCGGCCGTCCGAGTCGTACTCCGAGCCCTTGCCAAACACCTCGACACCCACGGCGCGGTAGTCGGCGCCGGGCACGTGGCGGAAGTCGTTGAAGGTATAGGTCGGGTCATGCAGGTCGGTCGGCAGTTCGAAAAAGAAGTCTTCGAAATTGCCCTGCACGTCTTCATGCAGGAAGCCTTCAATGGCGTCCTCGCGGCCGGGGTGATTGAAGCTCAGGATGGCGTCGTCGCCACCGCCGAACATGCTGGGGTACAAAAACCACTGCCAGAACCGGGTCAGGCTGACGGCATAGCCGGCCTCGGTCTTGGCGTTGATCACGTGGTCTGAATAGAACACGTTGATGTGGCCGAACCGGTCTGATGTCCACTCGAAACCGCGGATGGCGGTAAACGATTCATCCGTGGCTGCATCAGCCATGTCGGCAATTGCCGCCCACTTGCGCAGGTTGTTGGTGGGCTCTTCCAGGTCGGCAATCTGGCATTCGATCGGGTTGTCGGATGTGCAATCGCGTGGCAGCGCCGCGGGGTTGCCGGGGTCGAGCGTGTCGGAATGCTCGGTGCTGGTGGCAAAGTCCCAGCCACGTTCGCGGGCCTGGTTGAACACGTCGATTGGCCGCTTGCCCCAAGTGCCGTCGGAGTACGCCGTGTGTTCGTGCCACAGGCCGGCATAGTGCTCAAAGGTAGGCGCATCGTATGCCGGGTTGCAGCTTGTTGTCGGCGCGTCGGGCGGGATGCGCTCGGTGAGAAAGCTGGGGTCGAACAGGTTATTAACGACCTGCGTGCAAGCCTCCAAACCGGGGTCGGTGAGGCAGCCCACCAGGCCAGGGTCGGCATCGATCAGCACCGACAAGGGGCAGGCTGAGCCGGCTGGGTTGCTTTGGCATGTGGCGAAATCATCCGCCGAAACCATGTCGCGGAACGTCCACAGTGGGCAGCCGCGCTGCACCGGGTCGGCCAAGCATTGTTGTGCAGTGGGTGGCGGCGTGTCGCTAGGGAAGGCTTGCAGCTCAACCTTGCGCTCAGCAGTCGCCGTGCCATCAGAAACGGCCAGCAGGAACTCGAACGCTGTAGCGCCGCCAAGTTCGGGCACCTCGGTCGCAGCGTTTTGCACATTGGCGCTGTCGATGAGTACCAGCGGCTCGTCATTCTCGACCTGCGTCCACGAAAACTCCAGCGGGTCGCCATTTTCGTCGCTAACGAATGAATTCAGCGCAACCGTCTCGCCGGTGTAGGCAACGCCGGGGTCTGCCAGCGCGTCATCAATGGTTGGTGCGATGTTGTCGGGCGACGGCGTCAGGGTTACAGCCACCATGTCGGACGCTGTCGCGCCTTCGTTGTCTGTTGCCGAAAACCGCAGTGACACCGTGCGCTCGCCCGGCACATTGGGCGCTTTGAATTCGACCGAGCGTGCGTCAATAACCGTTAAGTCGATAGCAACATCGGTGCTTGCGACAGCCCAGCTCGAATCGGTAATGCTGCCGTCCGCATCCGCCGCCTCGCCGACCAACGTCACCGTGTTACCCGACACCGCCTGCACCGGTTCGCCCGCCTCGACGATGGGCACGCGATTGGGCAACACCTCAATCACCGGCACATCAATCAGCGCACTACCGGTCAAGCCGCCGGAGTCGATGGCCGTGAGCCGAAATACGATCTGCGTATCCGCATCGACCTGCGGCAATGTCACCAACAAGGCATCTTGATCGCTAGCGCCACTGACGGTCGCGACCGGCCCACTGGCCTGCGACCACAACACGCGCTGAATTGAACGCCCCTGCTGCGCCATCGCCACACCGAGCAACTCGATGCTGGCACCCTCGTCGCCGCCATCGCTTGCGGCGATCGTCACGATTGGCAAACCGCGCTCGCAATCACCGTCGTATTGGCCGTCGGCCAAATCCTGGTCGGTACAGGCCTGCTCGGCCTGCGCATCGGCTTGGCTGCGCAGCGGCCGCTGGCCGTCGCCATTCGCCGTGCGGGCAAAGTTTGCAGCGGCAGTATTTGCAAAGTCAGACGCGTCAACGCCAAAGGCGCCGGCGGTGATTGACATGTCGGCCGCGGCCTCGCGAACGGCGTCGCTGATCTGCAATCCATTGGCCGGATCACCGTCAGCATCCAGCGTCAGCAAAAAGCGTGACAAATTGCCCGCCCCGCGCGCGTCACCACCCTGCAAGTCCAAGGGCAGAACAACATCGGCACCCGCTGCGGTGCCAAGGTCGATGCCGCCAATTCGCAGATTGACATCACCGCCCCGTGGATAGGCGAAAAACCCTTCGGCATCCGTTTGCCCCAGTACTGCGCCGGCGCTATCCAACACCGTCACACCCGCAACCGGCGCGTCGATGAACTGCCCTGTCAGCATTACAACCGGGCTGTTGCCGTCATCGCTGCCGCCACCAATCGGCACCGGCTCGGCACTACCGCCGCCACCACAGGCAGCAAGAACAGCCATCAATGCGGCCGCAGTCAGCGATCGTAAGACAAGATCATGTCGTGCAAAAAACATCGGAAGGCTCGCGCAGAAATGAGTGATTAACTCGTGCGCGAACCATACGTAGTCAACATGTACAAATGATGAACGCGCATGCCAATTCCCAGAATGCGAGAAGGTTCCAATTGCCATCATTCCCATCGCAACCCATGGGCGGGTTGCTATAGTGCCGCTGCGCAAGTGCGGGTCCGCATTTGCTGGAATGAACCAACTAGATGAATTGGCGGAAACGTATGTGCGACAACGGTTTGAGGCGAACTAATTGGTTGGCGCGATCCTGCATATACGGAACTGACGTTCCGTATATTGGCTGTTAGACCGCGGAAGAGAAAATTATGTCGCGACCCCTAGTTCTCAAGAGCACGCTAGACGCAATTGACCATATCTGGCTATCGTTAAACCTCCACCGCGATTGGCCAGATTGGCATCATCATTACTATTGGCATGACTCGGACGCACCTAGCCTTGATGTTGTGCGCCGGAGACTGGCCATCCTCAACAACCACTTGGCACAGCTTGAGAGCCCAGCGTTCCGAGCGGGCAGCGAGAGAGAACAGCCAATCGACTGGCTCTTCTACGAAGAGGAGCTAGAGGTTATCCCCGTCTACGACGAAGCTTTGGCTGTTGTCTCTCGGCAGCTTATCGTTCCTCCGTCTGAAATTCCCCATGTGCTGGCATTCATGGGCATCCCTAACACCAGGACAGGAATAGACGTAGAGAATCACGACAGGAAGGGATACCACTTCCACTACGGCAAGGTGAAGCGCGACTCCTTAAAACGCTACGACGTTCTTCTAACCTTCGACAAGAGCGATGTGGGCCAAGACAAGCAGCCTATCCTAGACATCCCCCTGCACATCGAGCCACACGCCGCTGGAAAGTGCGTGCATGTAGAGGCATCAACGATAGGCCACAATCGTAGACTTCCCATCTACCTTGTGTGCGTAAAAGCAATGAAGTCTCGCGGGCTGGTGAACTTTCTGACCCCTTCTTCGAACTCGTGGCAGTTCTATCCCGCGGTCTAACAATTCATTCAAGCCGACACCGCTTCGCGGCGCGGCTTAATTCAGGCGTTGGGCGACAAAGCCATGACTAATACCGAACTTGAACCCGCGACAGCTAACCATCGGAAATTCCCATGAAAAAAATGCCACTTGCTAGTGTGAAGCTGCATAAATACAAATCATTTGAAACTGAGCAAGAGTTCGCCGTCGATCCAAAGTCCACAATCTTGGTAGGCCTAAACGAATCCGGTAAAACTTCGGCAATTGAGGCAATAGCAAAAACTAACTATTTCAGAGACGAAGACGCTTTCAAGTTCAAGCTATCTAGGGACTATCCAAAGAAAGAGTTAACAGCTGTTAGAAAGTCCGGAGAGAATCCAGCCGCAATAACATGTGAATATGTAATTTCAAAGGAGCTGCTTGAATCTATCGAAAGCGCATTGGGAGAAGGTGTTTTTCGTGCTAAGAGCTTTACCGTAACCACACACTATGACGGGTATCGAACGATAGGCGGCGTTTCTGCTTCTGTTGAAAAATTTGTTTCCAACTTGGCCTCAAATATTGGATTTCCTTCAGATGGGGAAATCGCAGCAGCACTAACCTCTTGTGAAGAAGACAGTGACTTTGACAAGATTATTAGCAACGAAAATTGCGAAGAATATGCTGAGGACTTGGAGCAATATCGCAACGCATTTGATGCAAAAAAATGGGGCAATGGCGTTAGCAAGTACATTTGGCAAAATTTTCTATCACCGAATCTGCCGAAATACCTCTACTACGATGAGTACTATTCTTTACCCTCGCAATTTTCGTTAGAAAAGCTAAAGGCGGCATCGTTAGAAGAAGAAGAACTGAAAACCGCCCAAGCGTTGGTTGAACTTGCCAACATCGATATTGAACAGCTATCCAACACTGACGATTGGGAAGAATTTATTTCTGAGCTGGAGGCAACAGAGGCTTCCATTTCTGAAACGCTGTTCAAATATTGGACAACCAACAAGAATCTTGAAATTGCTTTTCGTATCCAGCCGGTAGAGAAATCTCACCCGACCCAAGGCACTAGAATCGTTGAGCATGTTCTGGATATCAGGGTAAAGAACAAACGCGCAGGCGTTACGTTGCCGCTGAAGAATCGAAGCAAAGGATTTAACTGGTTTTTTTCATTTTTGGTCTGGTTTAACAAGATTCAAGAAGACCCGAATTCCAACTACGTAATACTACTAGACGAGCCCGGCTTGAATTTGCATGGCACAGCGCAACATGACTTACTGAGATTTATAGAAGACTTAACGGCTGACTATCAGGTCATCTATACGACGCATTCGCCATTCATGATTCAACCTGGGCAGCTCCACAGAGTCCGCACATTAGTTGAGGAAAAAACTGGCAGTAGAATCTCGGAATCGCTTCAAGAAAAAGATCCCGACGCACTGTTCCCGCTTCAGGCAGCGTTAGGTTACGACATTGCACAGAATCTATATATCTCCCCGAACAATTTATTGGTTGAAGGGGTTTCTGACCTGATTTTTCTACAGATATTGAGTGACCATTTACGTTCAATCGGCAAAACCGGTCTCAGCGATGAAATTACTATTGTTCCTGTTGGTGGCGCGGATAGAGTTGCGACCTTCATATCGTTACTTCGAGGTAGTAAATTAAAAGTTTGCTGTTTGCTGGACACTCCTAAGTCACAAAAATTGAAGCACGCATTGGCATCCTTGACTGAGCAAAAAATAATTGCAGAAAGGAACGTCCTTCTGTTTGACAGTTTCGCTCAATACGACGCTGCTGACATAGAGGATATGTTTGAGAAATCTGAGTATCTTGAATTGTTCAATGAATCTTTCTCTGAACATGACGATATTACTCAAGCGCAGTTAGATTCTGAGAATGGTCTTGTAGTTGACCAGATCGCGAAGTTAATCGGCGTTACTCGCTTCAATCACTATCGCCCCTCTAGAACTCTCTTACAGGCAGCGACACAGTCTGACTATATTGGGAAGGAAACGGTGAAGAGATTTGAGGCTCTGTTCGATGGCATTAACAAGCTGATTGGGTAATTTGTCGCCCAACAATGCCTTGCAGCCGACCCACTTTCCGCTACTTCCCTTCGGTCATTCGCTCCAAGTGGGCGGCTGAAGGCAAGCGTTGGGTTGCAAGGGGAATATATGAGTGAGTTCAGGGCGATCTTTATCGTGCTTGTCGTGGCTAATTGAATCGCCACGGCCTTCCTCGCCACCTCGCAGCTTGGCGTCAGCTTCCACTTACCCAGCAGATTCGATATGAAACTTTCACTCGGTTGACGCGAACCTACCTCAAGCCGCCGACACAACGTGAAACAATGCGGGATGACGACATTCGCCGACTTGAAACTTCCTCCTGCGCTGCTGCAAGCGCTGTCCGCTCGCAACTACGACCGGCCCACACCGATTCAGGCCGCGACACTCGCTGAGCTACTCAGCGGCAGCGATGTACTGGCTCAGGCGCAGACCGGCAGTGGCAAGACGGCGGCCTTTGGCCTGGCCCTTTTGGCGCGGCTGAAACCGGGCAACACCCGCCTGCAATCGCTGGTGCTGTGCCCGACGCGCGAGCTTGCCGATCAGGTTGCGAAGGAAATTCGCACTCTTGCGAGCTGCACGCCCAACATCAAGGTTCTCAGCCTCTACGGCGGGGTTCCGTTGCAGCCACAACTCGCGTCCTTGAGCCATGAACCGCAGGTTGTGGTGGGCACGCCGGGGCGCATTTTGGACTTGATCGGGCATCAGGCGCTGTCGTTCGATGCATTGGATTCGGTCACCTTGGACGAGGCCGATCGCATGCTCGACATGGGCTTTGTCGAAGCCATCCAGCAGATTCTCGGGCACACGCCCCGCGACCGCCGGACCTGGCTGTTCTCAGCCACCTACCCGGCGAGCATTCGACAGATCAGCGACGCGCTGCAGCGCAACCCGAAGATCATTCGCGTCGCCGACAAAAGCCCAGGCGCGGCCATCACGCAACGTTTCTATCGGGCGGAACCCGAGGCCAAACTCGACCTATTGACCCAATTGCTATTGCACGATCAACCGGCGTCTTGCCTGGTGTTCTGCCACACCCGCGACGATGCGGGGCAAGTCGCCACCGGATTGGCTAAGCGGGGGTTCTCAGCGCTAGCATTGCACGGTGGCTTGGATCAGCGCGACCGTGATGAAACCGTGGTTCAGTTTGCCAACGGCAGTTGCCAAGTGCTGGTTGCCACCGATGTGGCCGCTCGCGGTCTCGACATCAAAGAACTGCCGCTGGTGGTTTCGTGGGAACTACCCAAAGACCCGAACGTGCACACCCATCGAATCGGGCGCACCGGCCGCGCAGGCTCCAAGGGTTTCGCATACAGCCTGGTTGCTCGCCGCGAGGAAGATCGTTTCGAAGCGCTGCGCAACGCGCTTGCCGAAGGCGCCGAGTGGTCAAAACCCGAGGTGCCGCTGACCACCAGCCAGCCCGCAACGCCCAAAATGAAAACCTTGGTGATCGACGCAGGCCGCCGCGACAAATTGCGCCCCGGCGACATCTTGGGGGCGCTCACAGGTGACGGGGGCTTGCATGGCAACGAGGTTGGAAAGATCGACCTGTTTGCCACACGCGCCTATGTGGCCGTTGCCTACCCGCGCTTTCGCGCCACCCTGCAACGCCTGCGCGCTACCAAGATCAAGAATCGGAAGTTTCGCGTTCGACCGGTGTGACTGCAATCGACTGACTGGAAGCGATTAGTCCTCGCCTTTCTTGAAGCGGCGGCCGGCGCGTTGATGCTTTTTGTAGCTGCGACTGGTGCTTTTCTCTCGGGCGCGACGATCCGCAACGCTTTGCGCATTCACCGCCTGCTCGCGCAGGAGTGTGCGGTAGTTATCCAAGCGGCGTGCTTCAATCACGCCTTGCTCAATCTGCTGGATCACCGCGCAACCCGGCTCGGTTTGGTGAGCGCAATCGGTAAATCGGCAACTGGCCGACGCTTGTTCGATATCTGCAAAGGTCTTGGCCACGCCGGATTCGCATTCGCTGAGCTGCAGTTCGCGAATGCCGGGCGTATCAATGATCAACCCGCCGTTGGGCAGCATCAGCATCGACCGCCGGGTGGTGGTGTGGCGGCCCTTGGCATCGGCCTCACGGATGGCTCCGGTGGTTTGTACCTTTGCGCCCATCAATGCGTTGGTCAGCGTCGATTTTCCGGCCCCCGATGAACCCAGCAAAACCGCAGTTGTGCCTGCATCAAACCAGCTCAATAAGACGCTGGCGCTCGCTGCATCGAGCCCGTTCACTGGCTCGATGCAAAGGTCAGAACCAAGACCACGCACCTCGCGGATTGGCGCGGCGGGATCGGCGCATTGATCAACTTTGGTCAACACCACCACCGGCGTGGCACGGGCATCGTGGGCAACGCTGAGGTAGCGCTCGATTCTATTTAGGCTGAAATCTTCGTTCAATGAGCAAACGATAAAGGCGACATCGACATTGGCAGCCAGCACTTGCTCATCGACTGCTGCGCCCGGCGCCTTGCGCCGAAAACAACTGCGGCGTTCGAGTACGCGGCTGATGGATCCGCTTTCGCCGACCAGAACCCAGTCGCCGACCGTAATTGGTGGTAACCCAGCGCGTGTGCTCACAACAATCCGTTCGCTGGCGGTCTGAACCTCGAGCTTACGTCGGTGTTGCCCGACGACTCGTGCCGGTTGGCCGGCTTTCGGTTCGGTGATTTGGCCTTGAAAGAAAGGCCCCCAGCCGAGTCCGTTCAACGCGTCGATTGCGTCGTGGCTTGCGTGTGGCATCGCTTGCTCGTGATTGCTCATCTCATTGCTGTACGTAAGCGCTTCATGGGGATACCACCGGAGTTTGATGCCTTCTGAGTATGTCGCATTGCGGCAGGCTGGGTGCGCTAGAGATATTTTCGACAGCGCAGTCCGTATGACAGCTTGGGGCTGTCATGCAATAGCTGTAGCGTCAACCGTGGTCGCGTGCGCTGTGCTGCTCGGGGACGCTCAGTTGAACACCCGAGTTCGGCATAGCGCCGCGACGTGCAAGCCTGGAACTCAGTCCACTTGCCGCAAGCTCATTCGCAGCGCGTGGCCATGCTGCAGTGCAATCAAGTACCCGGCTTGTTGCAGTGCGCCGCCCTACTTCGATGTATGCGTGAACACGCCATCCCAATTGTCGCCCGGTGGGTCTTTGCGATATAGCGCAATGCGCTCCAGGTACAGGTCGTACACCGCGTGCGGGCGGCCTGACTGCTTGAGGCCGAAGAACTCGGCTTCGGCCTTGTCCCAGTCCTGCGAGCGGAAGTAGCGCAGCGCCATGCGGTGGCGGCTGAGGTCTTGCTTGGTGCCGGCGTCCAGGTCGTCTTTGCGGCAGATCGGTTCGAAGATTGCCACTGGCTCGTTCTTGCCTTTGACGCGCACGCGGTCGAGGTCGCGATAGACAAAATCGGGCGCGGCGTCTTTGGTGGTCTCGCCGCAGATGAATTCGACGCCATATTGTTTCGTCAGGCCCTCCAGCCGCGAACCCAGGTTCACGGCATCGCCCATCACGGTGTAGGCCATGCGGAAC
>JAAFAL010000020.1 GCA_018222345.1 bacterium | reverse complement strand
GTCAAGCCCAGTGGTGCCCCACCGTCCATGACCGCGCTACGCACCAATTCAGGATGGCGGCGCATGATCACCTGCGCGGCGCGGGTTCCGTAGCTGCCGCCATACAAATTCACTTGCTCGTAGCCCAGCGCGCGCACCAATTGCGCCATGTCGTCGGCAATGGCGCTGCTGTTGTAGTCGGCCAGCACGATGCCTTCGGCTTCGAGTGCGTCACGGCACTTGGCGGTTTCGCGCACAGAGGCGTCGATGTCGGTTTGCACAAGGTCGGTGGCGAAGCTGCAGGTCAGCGCGCCGGATTTGCCGGTGCCGCGAAAGTCCGGGATCAGCAAATCATGCGCGCGGCTGCTAGGGCCGAGGATGGCGCGGGCGACGGCGACAATATCGCTGCCAGCCTGGCCCGGCCCGCCGGGCAGGAACAGGATCGGCGCGTTGCCGGACTCTGCCGCCGGAATGCGAATGAAGTGCAACTTCAAGGTGCGGCCGTCGGCGGTTGCGGGGCGTTGTGCGGGCACAGCCAGCGTGCCGCATTCCACCGCTTGCGCAGCACCGGAAACGTGGCAAGGGCTCAACGACACGGTGGCCGCCATGCTGGCTGCCAAGAACAAACTCATGCGATTCGATCCTTTTTGGTGATCGGGGGATTGATAACGGTTTCAGCCTTACAGTCACACGGGCGCAGGATTTATTACACTGCGGCAAGTAATGCGCTCGCAGAGGCGCTGCCCCCAACGATTGACCGGCCGGAGACCCGCCATGACACGCATCTTTGATTCGACACGCCGCTTAGGGCTATGCAGCGCCGCGGCGCTCATGTTGGCAGCACCGCCCGCGTTGGCCGACAGCGTGTTCGAGCGCTTCGTCAATTTCCACTACATCGTTTCGGAGATTGATTCCGGCGCCTTCGCCAATGGCAGCGCCGACAGTGATATTGCTGCCGGTTTTCAGATCACCAACAGCTTTTGGGATTACGGCCGGCTGATCGGCGAGGTGGATGTCCGCAAATACGATGGCGATTCCAGCGCCACCGAAGACCCGGGCCGCGCAGAGTTGGACGTGCAGTCAGCCAGTGTCGGCATCGGAGCGGGCACCGTGCTACTCGATCGCTTCAACGTGCTGCTAGCAGTTAGCTACGACGATTTTAGGGTGCGGTTGGAAGACGACGAGCAGATGGCGCCTGCCAACACAGTCGGGCCGTTTGTGAACACCGACAGCAGCGACGGTGTGGGATTGCAGCTTGGCGTGGGCGCCGAAGTCATCGAAGGCGTGGAACTGTTCGCACGCTATAAAACCATCAAGTTTGATGTCGATGAGGGCGAGGAAGACACCGAAACGCTGGCTCGTGTCGGTGTGCGCTGGGCAGCGCTAGAGCGGCTCAACTTGCTAGTGGAATATGAGACCTTCGACGAACTCGAAATCAGCGACATCCGCATTGGCTTCGGGCTGACTTTCGGCGACTAACGGCCATCCTGTAGCGCCTCATCCGGCGCTTCACGCCACCTTCTCCCCAAGGGAGAAGGAATATTCACCTCTCCCCGGGGGAGAGGTCTCCAGCGCGGAGCGATGGCGGGTGAGGGGCTAGTAGCCCGGATATTTCACGTGACCGCTTGTTAGAACTTATAAGCCCATGATTACGATCAACAATCGAGGGTTTTGTAAAAAACCAGTTGTACCGAAGAATCGCTTGCACAACATCTGACTTGTCTCGCTCGTCCTGGACTTGCTCTTCACTCCAAACGTAGCTATTGCTACGTTTCTCGCTCCAGAGCGGCGCCCAGAACCAACGATCCCGCGCCAGCCGCCGCGCATCACGTAAAACATCCGGGCTAATTGCCGCGCTCGTAGTGAATCTTCCACAGCGTCTTCCAGGTCTTGCCGCCGTCGTCCGAGCGCTCCCAGTTCCAATCCAGTGAATCGGCGCGGATGTTGTAGAACAGCATCCGCTGCAGGATCGGCTCACCAGCCTTGTCGGTTGCGCCGCGCCACAATTCCATGCTGCCGTCGGGATTCAGGCCGCCGGTAAAGTCCAGGTAGCTGCCGCTGTTATCGACCCAGGTTTGTTTCCACTGGTCGGTTTCGGCGTCATAGGTGCTGACGCTCAGCCCCACCAGCGGGCTGGATGGGCGGCCATCGAAGCGTTCCTGGATGACCTTGCCGCCGAGTTCGCGGGTGACCGTGTTGGTGCCCTTGCCATCGGTGCCCCAAGTCAGGTTCCAGGTGCCCAACCAGAAGTCGAAATCGCTCGGTGATCCGGCCGCGGCAGCGCCGGGGGCGAGCAGGGCGAGGCAAAGCAGCAGTGGTGTGAGGCGCATGGCAATACTTGGGTGTCGTCTTGCAGGCATGATTGATCAGCCGCCACGCGGCTGCAAGCAGGCTAGTGCTTGGCTTTGGGCAGTCGTACAACTTCGGTGCGCGCAACAAGGTCGTGGACTGCGCGCCGCCGTGCATCAAACAAGCACCACACGAAACCGGTGCCCAGCAGCAGCCAGGCGACGACTAGGCGCAGCATGGCTTGCGACCAATCAATGCGTTGTTCGTCGTCGCAGCGCAATTGCAGCCGCCACGCCTGCATGCCCAGGGTGGCGCCGCTTTTGCGCCAGAACCACAGGTAGAACGCGGCCACCAGCCCGAACAGATAAATGAAATACCAGTCTTCATTTGCGGCGATGGCCTTGCCGCCGGTGAATGGCAGCAGCGCAAAGGTGCCGCCCACCCACAGCCCGAACACCAGCAGGCTGTCGTAAAATAGGGCCGCCAACCGCACCCAAAGGCTGGCAGGCGTCACAATGGTAGCCATGCGTTTTCAAACCTTGATCAAAAAAGCCGCAGCAGGGCCGCTAGCCGTGCTGATCATCATGCTCGCCGCGTGTGCCGGGCGCCAGCCGTCAATCGACGTTGGTGTGCGCGACGCGCTGGCCACGCACAACCGGTACCCCGGCCTGCGCGCGTACCCTGGATTATATGAAATCGTCGATGTCGAGACGTTGAATAAAAACCAAGTGCGCGACGGCGTGCTGGACGTGCAGGCCAAGGTGCAATTGCAGCTTGTCAAAGACGTGTCGGAGTGGGTCAAGTCGGACGGCGTCGGCGGCCTGGGCGAGCAGGGCTTCGCGGCCTACAAGCAATTCCGCAATGCCAAGGCGGGCGCCACCTACGACGAAACAACCACCATCCGCTTTACAAAAAAAGACGACGGCTGGACTGCCGCGCCGCGTTAGATGCTCGATCGCAAGCACTCAGCCGGCGGTGAGCAAGCCGCGACGCCTGTCGATGCGGCCGCAGTTGTGTTGGTGCGCGGCGGCGACAGTGCGCTGGAGGTGCTGATGGCGCAGCGGCGCAAAAAGGCCAGTTTTGCGCCCGGCGCCTGGGTATTCCCCGGCGGCATTGTCGAGCCGCAAGATCGCAACGCGCCGGCCATCCCCGGCCTGGATGCCAGCACCGCCTGCCAGCAACTGGTTTGCCAGACCGAGCCACATGCCTATTGGTGGGCAGCGGCGCGTGAAGCGCTTGAAGAGGTGCGATTGGCGCCAGGGCTGGACGCGCAAACTGCGCGTGAGATTTTTGCCGAGCTGGGCGACGACCAGAATTTTGCCGACCTGCTCGGCGCCGCCGGCATTCAGGGCGCGCTGGCCGACATGGCGTTCTGCGGTTACCTGGTCACGCCGCCGCAAAGCCCGCGGCGCTACGCCACGCGTTTTTTCATGGCTGCCTGCGACGGCGAGCCGCAGGTCGATGGCGACGAAATCATTGCTGCGCGCTGGATAAGCCCCGACGATGCGTTGACGGCCTACGCTGACGGGGAGTTTCCCATCATCTTCCCGCAACTGATGCAGCTACGCCGTTATGCCGAATTCACCAATGCCACCGCATTGCTGGACTGGGCCAGCAGCGGCGCAGGCCTGCCGGCCGCGCCGGGTGACGAGTTTGTCTGACCCGCTGCGGATGCTGAAGTTACCCCGTAAACGCGACATCGCGCAGCGCTTCCCGCACGGGCAGGCCGTACGCCTGTCGCCGCTATTGCAGCGCGTTACGGCGCCAAATAACGGCATGCTCACCGGGCCAGGCACCAACACGTATCTGGTTGGCAACAACGAGGTTGCGGTCATAGACCCCGGCGTGGACAAGACCAAACATCTGGATGCGGTGATGCAGGCTGCGCCCGGCAAGATCCGCTGGGTGCTGGTCACCCACACCCATCCCGACCACTCCCCAGGCGCCGCCACGCTGGCGCGGGAGACCGGCGCCCAAGTGCTGGGGCATCACATCCGCCTGCAAGGCAAGCGCGACAAGAACTTTGCCCCCGATGCGTATCTGGATGATGGCGATACGGTTGCCTGCGACGAATTTACCCTGCGAGCGCTGCACACGCCGGGGCATGCCGCCGATCACCTGTGCTATCTGCTTGAGCAAGAGAACACGCTAATTGCCGGCGATCAGGTTATGGACGGCGCCACGGTGGTCATTGCGCCGCCCGACGGGGATATGGCGGCCTATCTTGAATCGCTACGCCGCCTGCAGACCTTGGGCATCGACACGTTGGCGCCGGCACACGGCGATTTGTTATCGCCTGCAAATGCTGTGCTGCAAGCCATTATCGACCACCGCCTGGAGCGCGAGGCAGCGATTTTGCAAGCGCTGCGCGACACCGGTGAAGCGCAGACTGCTTTGCAGTTGGTCAAGGTGGTCTATACCGACGTGCCCAGCCTGCTGTATCCGCTGGCCGCGCGGTCGGTGACAGCGCATCTGCACAAGTTGGTGGCCGATGGTGAGGCGGTGGCCACCGACGACAAACACTGGCAGCCGGCGTGAACGACTTCATCAGCCAGTATGGCTACGTGGCCATCTTCCTCGGCACCTGCTTCGAGGGCGAGACCGCCATGCTTATCGGCGGGTTCCTGGCGTTTCAGGGCTATCTCGATCCGCAATGGGTCATCGTTGCCGGTTTCGCGGGCGCCTGGACGGGTGACCAGGGTTGGTTTTACTTGGGCCGCTGGCTTGGCATTGCGTGGCTGCGCAAACACCCGGCAATTCGGCGGAAATCGGTGCTGGTGCGGCGCTGGATCAAACGCAACGAAGCCGGCGTGATGGTCGGCCTGCGCTTCGCCTACGGCCTGCGCTCAGTAACGCCCTACATGCTCGGCGCGATGCGCTCCAGCCGCATCAAGTTCGCGCTGCTCAATATCGTCGGTTGCGCCATCTGGGCGGGGCTGGTGGGGTGGATCGCCATCAGCTTTGGTGATGTTGCTGCCCGCGGGCTGGCCGCCATCAAGTCCTACGAGAACGTGGTGCTGGCGTCATTGATTGGTGTTGCCGGGCTGATCTGGGCGTGGCATTGGTGGTCGGATTGGCGTAAAGGCCGGCGGTTTGCCGCCGAGCATCCGGAGTTGATCGATCCCAAGGTTCGGGAGCGGGTTGTCGAAAAGGCTGATTGAGCCGCTGTCCGTGCGCAGCACAGGTGACGCCCTGGGACGCATCGAACACGCAATCGATAATCACGAAAAAGCCCGGCGCTGGTCTCCCAACGCCGGGCTTTTCCTATATCCGCAGGTTTACTCCGGAATCGTCACTGCCACAAACGACGATTGCTGTTCTCGTTGAATCAACATCGAGATCGGCCGGTCGCGCGGTGCGGCTTCGACCGCTTCGCGCAAGTCACTCGGCGCGCTGATGTTGGTGCGGCCCAAGCGCAGGATGACATCGCCACGGCGGATCTCGCTGCGTGCAGCCGGGCTGCCGGGCTCGACGCGGGTGACCACGACTCCACCTTCTTCAATGCCCAGCCGTTCGCGCTGCTCGTCGTCGAGTTCCATGACGTTGACGCCCAGCTTGCCGGTGCCGGCTTCGCCAGGGCCGGGTTGGTTGCGTGATGCGGCGATGACGTCGTCAGTGAGTTCGTCCAGCTTGGCGGTGAGCGTCTTGCGCTTGCCGTCGCGGAGAATCTCGACCTTGACCTTTTTGCCCACCGGTGTTGCGCCCACGATCGGCGGCAGGGATGCCGAGTTGAGCACCGATTTACCGTCGAACTTGAGGATGATGTCGCCGGTTTCGATCTTGGCTTTGTCGGCGGGGCTGTCTGCCAGCACGTTGGCCACCAAGGCGCCCTTGGGAACCTCCATGCCGAAGCTCTTGGCCAGGTCTTGGGTGACGTTTTGGATGGTCACGCCCAACCAGCCGCGGCTCACGTAGCCCTTGTCGCGCAATTGGTCGGCGACCTGCACGGCGGTTTCGATGGGAATCGCAAAGCTCACGCCCTGGTAGCCGCCCGAGCGCGAGTAGATTTGCGAGTTGATGCCGATGACCTGGCCGCGCGTATTAAGCAGCGGGCCGCCAGAGTTGCCAGGGTTGACGGCAACGTCGGTTTGGATGAACGGCACGTAGCTGTCGCTGGGCAAGCTGCGGCCGAGTGCCGAGACGATGCCTTGCGTGGCGGTGTAGTCCAAGCCAAACGGTGAGCCGATGGCGAGCACCCATTCGCCGACTTCCAGACTGCTGGAATCACCCAACGTGAGCGTGGGCAGGCTGTCGGCTTCGATCTTCAGCACGGCAACGTCGGAGCGGTCGTCCTGGCCGATCAGCTCGGCGCTGTACTCGCGTTGGTCGGACAGGCGCACGGTGATTTCGTCGGCGCCATCCACCACGTGGGCGTTGGTCAGCACGATGCCATCTTGCGAAATGATGAAGCCCGAGCCTTGGCCTTGGGCGCGGCGCTCATCCGGGCGTGGCATGCCGCGTGGGGCGCCACCTGGCGGGCCAAAACGGCGGAAAAAGTCGTAGAAGGGATGGTCTTCCGGGATGTCGAACTGGCTTTGCTCGCGGTCGATGGAAGCCTCGGTGGTGATGTTGACCACCGCGTTCTTGTTTTGCTTGACCAGGCTGACGAAGTCGGGCAACTGGGCTTGAGCGCCGGCAGAAAAGCCGAGCAGCAGCAAGCTGGCCAGCGCCGCAAATACGGCGCGTGTGGTTGGCAAATGCGGTGCGGTGCGCATAACGCGTGTCCTGTGGTTGTGTGTCTGGTATGCGGTAATACGTGGGGGTGACGCTGGGCGCTTCAAGCCCGCTGGCTGAGGTGCTGCGCCGCCCCACGGCTATGGCTGAGACCACGGGCATGGCGATTTGATCCCGCTGAGCCTGCCGAGCATGCAAAAATACATCAAGTTTTGCCTTTCGAGCCCCGCCCATGAGCTTGCCCCGCCTGTCCTGCCTGTTGCCTTTGGTCTTGCTAACTGCATGTAGCGTGATGCCGCCTGCCGACTTCCCGCGTGAAGCGTCGGTCGATGTGAGCCGCTACATGGGCGACTGGTATGTGATCGCGCACATTCCGCCCGACGTCGTCGCCGACTCTTACAACAACATCGAGAGCTACAAGCTGGTTGATGACGACACCATCCAGACCGTTTACACCTATCGCGAGGGCAGCTTTGCCGGTGAAGCCAAGTCGATGCAGCCGGTGGCGAAGGTCATCGAGGAGTCCGACGGCGCCGTATGGGCCATGCAATTCTTTTGGCCGATCAAGATGGAATACACCATCAGCTATGTATCGCCCGATTACCAAACCACCATCGTCGCGCGCTCAAAGCGCGACTGGGTTTGGGTGATGGCGCGCACGCCGCAGATTGACGACGACACTGCCGACGCCCTGGAACAGCGCGTGGCCGACTTGGGCTACGACATCAGCAAGCTGCGCTACGTGCCGCAGCAGCCACTTGCCAAGCGCAACGACCGGCCACTGCCTGCCGGCGCGTTCGATTAGGGCCTGTTTACACTATTTGAATGCGCCGCGTTGGCCCTGAAATCAGGTCAGTCAAGGCGCGAGGAGAGACATTTGGTCATTCCAAATGAACGACGAGCAACGCCGGATGGCCTGATTTCAGGGCCAACCCTTCGGGCCGGACAGATTTTTGGCCATACTGCGTTGTGTTTCGCTGATTTAGCCGTGCTAAACGGCGCTCAACACGCCTTGCCTGGCAAAAAATCTGCCTTCGGCGAGGCGTATCCAAATAGTGTGAACAGGCCCTAGCCGTCAATCTGTATAAAACGGCGGCTCGCCCGGCGGCCGGCGGCGAAAGCGCCGGTAGCCCCACCAATATTGGTCGGGGAACTGCTGCACGCAGGCCTCGACATTGGCGTTGAGTGCAGTCACGGCGGTGTCGATGTCGTGGCTGTAAATGGCGTCGTCAATCGGTGGTCGCACGTGCATGCGGAAGCCCCTGCCTAACGCCAGCCGCTCACCGAACATGAACACGATGGGCGCGTCATATTCGCGGATGAGCTTCGCCGCCAGGCTTGGTGTGTGCGCCTGAACGCCGAAAAACGGCGCAAATACGCCGCGGCCTTCGGGTGGGTCCTGATCGGGCAGAAAATAGACCAGCTCGCCCTGGCGGAGTTGCTCAATCATTTGCTGGCGCACTTGCCCACCAATCGCCGGCACCAAACGGCCCTTGAAACGCGTGCGGCCGGCGACTGACAAGTCCTCGAGCGCGCCTTTTTGCGGCTTGTAAACGCCGGTGATCGCCTGATGCTCGGAGTAGGGAATTGCAGTGCCTTCGAACGAGCCATAGTGCATGGTCAGCATGATCACACCACGGCCTTGGGCGATAGCGGCGTCCAGGTGCTGCATGCCAATGGAATCCACCCAAAGTTTGCGCACGCGCGGCGTGCTGCCTAGCCAGATCAGCGGCATTTCGGTGAGCGTCTGCATCTCGGCGACCAGTGCGCGCCTTGCGCGTCTTCGCACTTGCGCGGGCGTCAATTCCGGAAAGCAGGCCGACACATTGCGCACGGCCACGCGGCGGCGCTTGCTACCAGCCAGCCACATCATCCACCCGACTAGCGCGCCAAGGGATTGCAAGGCCCCCAGCGGCCAATACGACAAGAATTTGAATAGCAACTTCATGCAGTGATTCTGCCGTGGGGCCTACTCCGAGTCGATGGCTTCGGGCACCCACAAGCGTTGTTTGCCGTTGTCGATTGGGGTGAGTGGCAAGCCGTAGCAGCGTGCGAGGCTGTCGGCGTTAAGTGCGGTGTCCGGCGCGCCTTGGGCGATGACTTCGCCATCGGCAAGCAAGGTGACGGTGTCGGCGAATCGCGCAGCCAAGTTGATGTCGTGGCTAATCCACAACACGCCCAAACCTTGTGCCGCGAGCACGCGCAGCCGCTGCAGCAGCGACAGCGCGTGGCGCAAATCCAACCCCGCCGTGGGCTCGTCCAACAAGACGTAGCGGGGGGTGCCCGCGTGCAATGGGTAGAGCTGGGCCAGCACTCGGGCAATGTGCGCACGCTGTTGCTGGCCGCCCGACAAATGCGTGACTGGCCGCGCCGCCAGCGGCTCCAGGTCGCACTGCGCCAGCGCCCACGCAACCGCAGCCGCATGCTCGGTGGGCGTGTCTGCCAGCGCATGCGGCAGCCGGCCGAGGCCAAGCAGGTCACGGACGCTGAAATCGAAGTCCATCATGCTGGCTTGTTCCAGCACTGCGCGCTGGCGGGCAAGGCGTGTGGCGTCGTATTGGGCGAGCGCCTGCGCTTGCAAGCTGACTTTGCCGTTGGCGGGTTCCAGGTCGCCGGCAAGCACCTGCAATACCGAGCTTTTGCCCGCGCCATTGGCACCCAGCACGGCGTGGATTTCGCCGGGCAAAATCTGCAGCGAGACGCTGCGCAGCACCTGCACACCGTCGCGCCACAAATCGACCTGTTCGAGTTGCAGGCTCACGCGCGCCGCCGCAGCAACAACCACAAAAAGAACGGCCCGCCCAACAAGGCGGTCAGCAAGCCCACCGGCACTTCGGCCGGGGTGGCAACGCCGCGCGCAGTGGCATCGGCCAGCACTAGCAGCACCGCGCCAGCAACCGCACTGGCCGGCAGTACATGGCGGTGATCCGGGCCGGTGAGCGTGCGCACCAAATGCGGCACAACCAGACCAACAAAACCGATCACGCCAGTCGCCGCCACGGCCGCGCCAACACCCAACGTGACCAGCAGCGGCACGTGGCGTTTGACACGCTCGGTGGGCACGCCCAAATGCCGCGCAGCATCCTCGCCCAACAGCCAGGCATTGAGTGCGGGTGCGTAGCGGGGCAGCAATAGCGTCGGCAACAGCAGTGCTGGCGCGGCAACCATGAGCATTGGCCAGTCGGCGCGCCCCAGACTGCCAAACAACCAGAATGTGAGGCTGCGCAGCGCGGAATCGTCGGCAATATAAGTCAGTACGCCGATGCTGGCGCCGGCAATGGCGTTGATGGCCACGCCGGCCAGCAAGGCGGTAGCCACATGCGTGCGGCCGGCGCGGCGGGCGATGCGCAGCACCAGCCAGACGGTTGCGCCGGCGCCAAAACATGCAGCAATAGGCACCAGCAGGCCGGGCATTGCAGCCGGCATGATGACCAATACCAGCACGGCGCCCAGCGCTGCACCGGCCGACACCCCAATCAAGCCAGGCTCGGCCAGCGGATTGCGGAACAAACCTTGAATGGCGGCGCCGCAGACGCCCAGCGTGGCCCCGGTCATGGCCGCCAGCAGCACGCGGGGCAGGCGCAATTCCAACAAGGCCGTGCGCGCGTATTCGCGCCCCGGCGCGTCGGTGATGCCGATGGCAGCCAGCAGGTCATTTAATGTGGCGGGCACCGGGCCGATGCACAAACCCAGCACCATGGCGCCGGCCAAGGCCGCAAACAATGCGGGCAGCAAATGATGCGCAGGCGAATTGGCGGCTGGGGAATCGGTCACAAGCTGCGCAGTGTAGCGCCGGCATGGGCCGTGGCAACGGCTTGAACGCCACAGCCGCGGAGCGCGGTATCATAGATTCTCGAACGCGGCGGCGAAGCCCGCCAGCGGTCAATCCAACCACCAACACGGACGGGCCTGGTCATAACCGACCCCATTATTATTCCGCGCGAAGACCACAATATCTCGCGCAAGGCGCTTTCCAAAGGCGTTGTCGATGTCTTGTACGAACTCGGCCGGGCGGGCTTTCAGGGCTACCTGGTCGGTGGCGGCGTGCGCGATTTGCTAGCCGGCGTGCAGCCCAAAGACTTTGATGTAGCCACCGATGCCGAGCCCGAGCAGGTCGCCGAGGTGTTCCGCCGCTGCCGTTTGATCGGCCGCCGTTTTCGGCTGGCGCATGTGCGCATGGGGCCGGAGATCATCGAGGTCGCTACATTCCGCGCCAAGCCGGGCGAACTTGGCGATGACGACGCCGGTGACGATGATCCGCTGCACCTGACTGACGACGGCGGTCGCATCCTGCGCGACAACGTCTATGGCAGCTTGGAAGACGACGCCTTCCGCCGCGACTTCACGATCAACGCGCTGTATTACCGCGTCACCGATTTTTCGGTGGTCGATTACGTCGGCGGCATGGACGACATGCACGCCAAGCGCGTGCGGCTGATTGGCGACCCGGTCACGCGTTACCGCGAGGACCCCGTGCGCATGCTGCGCGCTGTGCGCATTGCCAACAAGCTGGGCTTTTCGATTGACGAGACCGCCGCCGCGCCGCTGGCCGACATGGCCGATTTGCTGGCCGATGTGCCAGCCGCGCGGTTGTTCGACGAAGTGCTCAAGCTGTTCTTGAGCGCGCAGGCCGAGCAAAACTATGCCGACTTGTCGGCGCATGGCTTGTTCGCGGCCATGTTCCCCATGACAGCCGATGCCCTGGCTGCGCACCCGGAAACCGAGACCGTGATCCACGGCGCATTGGCTGGCACCGCCTTGCGGGTGCGCGAAGACCGCCCGGTGACGCCGGCTTTCCTGTATGCCGCTTTGCTGTGGCCGGTGGTGTATCAAACCATTACGCCGCGGCTGGCCGACGGCGAAAGTGTTGCGCAGGCCTTGGCCGCGACCGGTGGCGATATTGTCTCCGATCAAGTTGAGTTGGTCGCCATTCCGCGGCGCTTCTCGACGCCGATGCGCGAGATATGGCAACTGCAGCCGCGCTTTGAGCGCCGCCGCGGCAAGCGGCCCCTGCGCTTGCTGGAGCATCCGCGGTTCCGCGCCGCCTACGACTTTTTGCTGCTGCGCGTTGCCGCCGGCGAAGCCGAGCAGGAATTGGCTGATTGGTGGACTGAATTCCAGGAAGCCAACCCGGTAGAGCGCAAGGCTACGGCCGATAGTGCGCCGAGTGGTCGCCGCCGGCGTGGGCGCCGCGGCGGAGGCCGTCGCAACAAACGCAGCGACTGACCGGGGCAGGAGCATGAGGCCTGTTGCCATTGGTCTGGGCGCCAATTTGGGCCAGCCAGACGACACCCTGCGCCGCGCGCTGGTGGTGCTCGAACAATTGCCAGATTTGTCTATTGTCGCCGCCAGCCCGCTGTACCGCACTGCACCGGTAGGCCCACCAGGCCAACCGGACTACTGCAACGCCGCAGTGGCACTGAGTACCGAATTACCCGCCGATGATTTGTTGCTGCGCATGCAAGGCGTCGAGCGCGCCTTTGGCCGCGAACGCAATGGCACCCGCTGGGGGCCGCGGGTGTTGGATATCGACTTGCTGATTTACGGTGACCATGTGATTGATCAAACCGGCCTGACTGTGCCGCACCCGGAGATGCACAAACGCAACTTTGTCATGCGCCCCTTGGCCGATGTGCTGCCCGGCGCATACGTTCCGGGCCAGGGTGCCGTTGCGGCAATGGCCGATAGCCTGGGCGATGCGGGTTTGCGCTTGTGGACGGCGGATTAAGCCAAGCATGAGCCGGCTGGATTACATCGCTGTCGAAGGTCCCATTGGCGTGGGCAAAACCACGCTGGCCACGCGCCTGGCAAAAGATCTTAGCGCCGAACTGCTGCTGGAGCGCCCGCAGGACAACCCCTTCCTCGAAGCCTTTTACCGCGAGCCCGAAGCCAAGGCGTTTCAGGTGCAGCTCAGCTTTTTGTTGCAACGCGCCGAGCAGGTCGATGGCCTGCGCCAGACCGACTTGTTCCGGCGCTGCACGGTGGCGGATTTTTTCTTCGACAAGGACCCGTTGTTCGCGCAGCTCACCCTCAGCGGCAGCGAGTTCACTCTGTACCGGCAATTGTTTACGCGCCTGGCCTGGGAGGCACCGCGCCCCGACAAGGTCATCTACCTGCATGCGCCAGTCGATGTGCTGGTGCAGCGCGTCAACAAGCGTGGCCGCAGCGCCGAGCAACCCATGACGGCTGACTATCTCGCACAGGTGGCCGGTGCCTATCTGGACTTTTTTGCCGACTACAAAGACACCGACCTGATTACGGTCAATGCCGCCACGCTGGACCTAGTCAACCAACCTGACGACTACCGCAAGGTGTTGGAAGCCATCGCCACACCGCAGCGGCGCATTCAACTGGCCTGATTCGGCCATGGCCTCACTGCTATAGTCGCCGCCCGAACACGAATCCACCTGCCATGAGCACGCAGCCGGCCGACAGCCCCGTGAAGGCGCTGACCATTCAGGACTTTCACACCATGCGCGAAGCGGGCGACAAGATCGCCTGCCTGACCGCCTACGACGCCACCTTTGCCAAGCTGGAAGACGACGCTGGGGTTGACCTGATCCTGGTGGGCGATTCGCTGGGCATGGTCATCCAGGGCTTGCGCACGACCGTGCCGGTGACCATGGACACGATGGTTTATCACACGCGTTGTGTGGCGGCCGGGCTGGAGGCGCAGGTGCGTGGCAGCCGCACATTTTTGATGGCCGACATGCCGTTTTTGAGCGACGCCACGCCCGCTCACGCCATTACCAACGCCGGCCGGCTGCTCAAGGAAGGCGGCGCCAAGATGGTCAAGCTGGAAGGTTATGACCGCCAGGTTGAGATCGTCCGTGCGCTGGCCGAGCACGGTATCCCGGTGTGTGCCCACTTGGGCCTGCAGCCACAAATGGTGCACAAACTTGGTGGCTTCAAGGTGCAGGGCCGCGACGAGGCCATGGCAGACGCCATGCGCAACAAGGCCGAACAACTGGTGGCCGCAGGCGCCGACATGTTGCTACTGGAATGCGTGCCGACCGGCTTGGGCCGCGCTATCACCCAAGCGTCCAGCGTGCCGGTGATCGGCATTGGCGCGGGCGCTGATGTCGATGGGCAGATTTTGGTGGTGCACGACATGCTGGGCGCAACCGCTGGCCGCAAGCCCCGGTTTGTCAAAGACTTTCTAGCCGAGAGCGCGTCGATACAGAACGCCGTGACGGCTTACGTGGCGGCCGTCAAATCGGGCGACTACCCGGCGTTGGAACAAACCTTCGGCGAATGATGCTGATGACCGACATTGACGCCTTGCGCCAGCAGCGCAGTGGCTGGGCACGCGCCGGCGAGACCGTAGCGCTGGTGCCCACCATGGGCAATCTACACGCTGGGCATTTGTCGCTGGTCGAGCAAGCCAAGGCGGCGGCGCAGCGCGTGATCGTCAGCATCTTCGTCAACCCTTTGCAGTTTGCGCCGGGTGAGGATTTCGACCAGTACCCGCGCACGCTGGACGCCGATTTGGCGCTGCTGGAGCCTTTGGCGCCGGATGTTGTATTCGCGCCTGCAACCGACACGCTGTATCCCAACGGCCACCCAATTGCCACCGAAGTCGTCGTCGGCCAGTTGGCGCATCAGTTTTGTGGCGAGTTTCGCAAGGGCCACTTCGTTGGTGCTTCCACAGTGGTCAATTTGCTGCTCAACCTGACGACGCCCGACATCGCCATCTTCGGCCAGAAGGATTACCAGCAACTGTTGATCTTTCGGCGCATGGCCGCTGACCTGCACATTGCCACCGAGATCCGCGGTGGCGCCACGGTGCGCGAGGCCGACGGTTTGGCGATGAGTTCGCGCAATCAATACCTGAGCGCCGACGAGCGCAAGCGCGCACCACTGCTGCACACCTGCTTGTGTGAGGCGGCGCAATTGCTGTGTGATGGCGAGCGCGACTTCACTGCATTGGAGGCTGCCGCCACGGCGCGGCTGCTGGAGGCCGGCTTCGAAACGCAGTTCTTCCGCGTGCTTTCGCCGGCGCTGACCGAGCCTGACGCCGGGTGCGATGAGTTCGCGCTGATCGCGGCCGCGCTGCTCGGCCGCGCCAGGCTGATTGATAACGTGCAAGTGCGCGCTGGTCAGGTGCTGCCAAATGGTGCTTGAGCGCAGGTATTCACGCCGGTAAAATAACCGCTATCACTGCTGACAGCGGCGGCTGGCCATGGACGACCCTCGCGCGACTGTTATTCACTCAAGTTATTGAAAATCAGCGACTTGCGCCCATATTGGGTTGGTAATCGCTTGCGAGGTTCGCCATGAACGTCACACTGCTCAAAGCCAAATTGCACCGCGCGTGTGTCACCCACGCCGAACTCGACTACGAAGGCTCCTGCGCCATCGACGACGATTTGTTGCGTGCCTCGGGTATTCACGAGTACGAGCAAATCCAGATCTACAACGTCACCAATGGTGAGCGGTTCGAGACTTACGCGATCCGCGCCGAGGCGGGTTCCAAGATTATTTCGGTCAACGGCGCAGCCGCCCACCGCGCCAGCCCCGGCGACCGCGTGATCATCGCCGCCTATTGCGGCATGGACGAGGCGCAAGCCAGCAATCACAAGCCCAAGCTGGTGTACTGCGACGAGCACAACAACATCACGCACACGCGCAACACCATCCCCGTCCAAGCGGCTTAACTCGGTACCCAGCCCATGACGCAGTCCACCACGCCCCGCCGCGAGGTGGCCTGGGCACAAATTGATGCCGCCGCACACGCGCTCGGCGGTACCACCCTCAACGAGTTGTTTGCGGCTGAACCCGGCCGTGTCGGCGCCATGGGCGTCGAAGCCTGTGGCCTGTATGCGGATTTTTCCAAACAGCGTGTCGATGCTGCCAGCCTAGACGCCCTGTTTGCGCTGGCCGACGCCGCGGATCTGCCCAGTTGGATTGCCCGCCTGTTCGCCGGCGAGCCAATCAACCACACTGAAGGCCGCGCCGTGCTGCACCCCGCATTGCGCGCGCCGCGTGAGGCCGACTTTGCCGCATTGGGCGAGCCGGTCATGGGCGATGTTCATGAGGTGCTCGACCGCGTGGCAGCGTTCACCACGCGCGTGCGCGATGGCGATTGGCTGGGCCACACGGGCCAGCGCATCACCGATGTCGTGAACATCGGCATAGGCGGCTCCGACCTGGGCCCGCGCATGGTTTGCGAGGCGCTGGTGGCTGGCGAGCAGCCGCTGCAGGTGCACTTCGTCAGCAACGTCGATGCCACCGAAATTACCCGCGTGTGCGCCGGCCTGGATGCCGCGACGACGCTGTTTATTGTCACAAGCAAAAGTTTTGGCACCGCCGAAACGCTGGCAAATGCCGCGACCGCGAAAGCGTGGTTGCTCGGGAAATTGGGTGATGACGCCGACGTCGCCAAACACTTTGTAGCAGTTTCGACCAACCACGCCGCTGTGGCCGACTTCGGTATCGACACCGACAATATGTTCGGTTTCTGGGATTGGGTCGGAGGGCGCTATTCGCTGTGGTCGGCGGTGGGTTTGTCCATTGCACTGGCTGTGGGCATGGATAGCTTTCGCGATTTACTCGCTGGCGCGCATGCGATGGATGAGCACTTTCAAACTGCGCCGCTGCGTGAAAACCTGCCGGTCTGGCTGGGCCTGATCGGCATCTGGAATACCAATGCCCTCGGCCTGCCCAGCCAAGTCATTGTGCCGTATGCGCAGGCGCTTGCGCGGCTGCCGGCCTACCTGCAACAGCTTGAGATGGAATCCACGGGCAAGGGCGTTACCCGCGGTGGCGCGCCCGTGCCGCGGCAAACCATTGTCAGCCTTTGGGGTGACATCGGCACCAACGGCCAGCATGCCTTCTTCCAAATGCTGCACCAGGGCCCGCAAGCGCTGCCGGTGGATTTCATCCTGCCGAAAAAGCTCGGCCACGATGTCGATCATCAGCACCGCATGCTGGTGGCCAATTGCCTGGCGCAAAGCGAGGCGCTGATGTGTGGCAAAACGGCGGAGCAGGTGCGTGAAGAACTGACCGCGAAAGGCTTGGCCGGCGACGCGCTGGAGGCCGCCATCCCGCATCGCGTCTTTACCGGCAACCGCCCCAGCACAACCATTGTGTTGCCAACCGTGGATGCCAACACATTGGGCAGCCTGATCGCGCTGTATGAGCACAAGGTGTTCGTGCAAAGCGTGCTGTGGGACATCAACGCCTTCGACCAATGGGGCGTCGAGTTGGGCAAGCAATTGGCCACCGTGATTGATGCCGAATTGAGCGGCGGCGAGGCGCAAGCGCACGACGCTTCAACCACGGCATTGATCGCCAAGATGGCTAGCTAGGGCCTGTTCACACTATTTGAATGCGCCGCGTTGACCCTGAAATCAGGCCAGGCAAGGCGCGAGGAGAGATGTTTGGTCATTCCAAATGAACGACGAGCAACGCCGGATGGCCTGATTTCAGGGCCAACCCTTCGGGCCGGACCAATTTTTCCTCATGCAGCGTTGCGCATCGCTGGTTTAGCCTTGCTAAACGGCACTCAGCGCGCCTTGTCTGAGAAAAAATCGGCCTTCGGCGAGGCGCATTCAAATAGTGTGAACAGGCCCTAATGCGCTGGCTGGCCGGGTTTGCCGACCGCTTGCTGCTGATTGCCTGCGTGTTGGCCGCTGCAGCCGTTCCCAGTTTTGCGCAGCAATACCAGCAACGCATCGAGGGCCGCCAAGTACAGGCCCAGGCCGACTTGGCCCCGTTTCAGCGCATCGCCGACCGCCACCACAATGGCAGTTTGGCTTCGCTGGTGGCCGCGTACCGCCGCAATGACGATGCCAGCGTGCGTGAAACGGCAGATGCGGTGACGCAAATCGCCAATGCAGTGGCCTGGTACACGCGCGCCGTTAGCGAGATGCGCGCTGGGCCAGTATCGGCGGCGCAGCACATGCTCACTGATGCGCGCAAAGCCGACCTGCGTGCCACTTGGGACAGCTTCAAACCAGGTTTTGGATTTTCGCCCGACCACCTACTGTTTGCGGTGCTGGGCGGGCTGCTTGTTTGGGCGCTGATGTCCGGCGGCTGCCGCGGCTGTGCGCACGCGGCGCGGCGCTTAGGCCGCAAGCCACATCAGCATGCCTGAGTCAGTCGGGTAATCGCCCATTCGATGTGCTCGGTAACTAGATCGCTTGCATCGGGCTTGGCGGCTTCCAAGGCTTGTACTGCTTCTGGTAAAGGCGGCGCATTGCCCAGCGCCACAGCCAAGTTCCGCCGCCAGCCCTGCCAACCGGCGCGGCGCAGCGCCATGCCTTCGGTGTTGCGCAGCCAGGTGGCTTCGTCCCAGGCCCACAACTCCAGCAGCGTCGCGGTGTCCAGGCCATGGCGCGGGGCAAAGTCGGCCTCGCGGCTGGGCGTGGCGTGGCGGTTCCACGGGCACACCAGTTGGCAGTCGTCGCAGCCGAAAATGCGGTTGCCAATGTCGGCGCGCAGCTCAAGCGGGATCGGCCCGTCGTGCTCGATGGTCAGGTAGGAAATACACCGCCGCGCATCCAATTGCTGCGGGCCGATGATGGCGCCGGTCGGGCAAATGTCGATGCAGGCGCTGCAACTGCCACACAGATCGCGGACTGGCGCGGCCTGGGTTTCCGGTAGCGGTAGGTTGGTCAGCAATTCGCCAAGGAAAAAGAACGAGCCCTGGTCGCGCTGCAGCAACAGCGTGTGTTTGCCGATCCAGCCCAGCCGCGCATCGCGTGCCAGGGCTTTTTCCAGCACCGGTCCGCTATCGACAAACGGGCGCTGGTCGGCGCGTAGGCTGGGCAAGGCTTCGGCGATGGCTTGTTCGATCTGCGCGCCAAGTTTTTTCAGGCGTTTGCGCATCAGCTTGTGATAGTCGCGCCCCAGGGCGTAGCGGCTGATGTAGGCCCGGCTGCTGTCACCCAACGCTGCTTCGGCCTGTTGGATTGATTCCGGCAAGTAGGGCATGCGCACGGAGACCACACGGATCGTGCCGGGGTGCAGCGCGGCCGGGTCGCTACGCAGCGCGGCATGGCGCGCCATCCAGTCCATGCTGCCGTGGTGTGCGCGGTCTAACCACTTACGCAGGTGGGCTGCATCGGCATCCAGCGCAATCCGGGTAATGCCCAGGCCATTGAAACCTTGCGCTGCCGCCCATTCGGGCAGCGCGTCGGCAATGCGCTGCAATGCGCCGGCGTCGGAATTTGCCGCGGCGGGGTCGGCATGTGCCACGAGACCCTCCATAATGTGGCGATGCTAGCCTGAACAATTCACGTGATGCGTAGAAGCTGGCGCCGGATCGGTTGTTCTGGGCGCCGCTCTGGAGCGAGAAACGTAGCAATAGCTACGTTTGGAGTGAAGAGCAAGTCTAGGGCGGCCGAGACAAGCCAGCTTCTACACAAGCGATGCTCAAGCCGGGACAAGTTTTCATAAGCCCCTGAATTATTCAATATATTTCATGCAGTTATATTTTTCATCAAGCGGTCGCGTGAAATGTTCGGGCTAGGCACAGCATTGTATCGAAGCGAGCAAGTCCGGGCGCTGGATCGCGCCGCCATCGACGATTACGGAGTCGATGGCTATGGCCTCATGCAGCAGGCGGCCGCGGCGGCCCTGCACCTGTTGCAACAGCGCTGGCCCCGAGCGCGGCGCATTGTTGTGGTGGCTGGTACGGGCAATAACGGCGGCGATGGCATTGATCTGGCGCGGCAGGCCTTGGCCGCCGGGCTGGACCCCGTGGTCTGCTTGCTTGGCGATGCGCAGCGTATTGCCGACAAGGGCGGCGAGGCGGCGCAGGCCTTGGCGGCCTGGCAAGCCACAGGCGAACCCATTCATCCGTTCGATCCGTCGTGGCTACGTAATGCCGATGTGGTGATCGATGCGATGCTGGGCAGTGGCCTGGATGGCCAGGTGCGTAGCGCCCAGGCTGAGGCGATCGCGCAACTCAACAACAGCAAAGCACCCGTCTTGGCGCTGGATATCCCCAGCGGCCTGCATGGCGATACGGGCGCAGTGCTTGGCGCTGCCGTGCGGGCCGATGTGACGGCCAGCTTTATTGGTCAGACGCCAGGATTGTTCATGGGCCAGGGCGCAACCCTGGCTGGCGACGTTGTTCACGCGCCGCTGGACTTGCCCGAGCCTGCGCGCGCCACCCAGCAGCCGATTGCCTACTGCATGTCAAACGATATGTTGAATGCGCTGCCGGCGCGGTCGGCCGCTGCGCACAAAGGCCAGCATGGCCACGTGCTGATTGTTGGCGGCAATTACGGCATGCCGGGCGCAGCGGTATTGGCCACGCAGGCGGCGCTGCGTGCCGGTGCTGGGCTGGTCACTGTGGCCACGCGGCCGGATCATGTTTCGGCCATTGTCTCGGCGCAGGCCGAGGCCATGGTTTGCGCGGTAGAAAATATCGGCGACGTGGATCAGGCTCTAAGCGCAGCGACTGTTGTCGCCATCGGGCCCGGGCTGGGGCAGGACGCTTGGGCTAAGGCTTTACTGGATCGCGTGCTGGCGGTTGGTCTGCCGACAGTGTTTGACGCCGATGCGCTGAATTTGTTGGCGCAAAATCGCTCGTGGCCGCTGAACAATGCCGTCATCACGCCGCACCCCGGCGAAGCCGCGCGCTTGCTGGCGTGTGACACGGACAAAATCCAGCAAGATCGCTTCGCTGCTGCGCGCGAGTTGGCCGCGCTGACGGGCGCCGTGGCGGTGCTCAAAGGCCAGGGGAGTTTGATTGCCACCGCAGATGCGCCACCGGCCATGTGCGCGGCGGGCAACCCCGGCATGGCCGTGGGCGGCATGGGCGATGTGCTCACAGGTGTTATTGCCGCGCTCATTGCGCAGGGGTTTGACTTGCCCGAGGCTGCGCGGCTGGCTGTGTTGGCACATGCTGTGGCCGGCGACCGCGCCGCGGAAACGGGCCAGCGTGGCCTGTTGCCCAGCGATGTGATTGCGCAGTTGCGCGCCGTGCTCAATTCATGAAACAAACCTGCAAGCTAGCCGATGAGCCCGCGACATTGGCGCTTGGCGCAGCGCTCGCAGCCAGCGTAGAGCAGGCATCAGCCACTGCTCAGATGCGTGTCGTAATCACCCTGCAAGGCCCACTTGGCGCAGGCAAAACGACGCTGGCACGTGGTTTCGTTCAGGCGCTGGGGCACGCTGGCACGGTCAAAAGCCCGACTTACACGCTGGTGGAACCGTACGACACCGCGCCGCCGGTGCTGCATATGGACCTATACCGGTTGGAGGCGCCAGAGGCCTTTGTCGAACTGGGTGTAGAGGAGAGTAGTGGTGTTTGGTTGGTGGAATGGCCGGCCCGTGCTGGCGAGTTTTTGCCCACCGTCGATGCCAGCGTTGTGTTGGATTACGCAGACGAGGCACGCTCGGTTGTCATCAACGGGCTCACGCCTCGCGGCGAAAGAATTATTCAATGCCTTAGCAGCTATTTGGAAAGTGTTGCCTGACAAAGAGATAGTAAAGTCATAAAAACATAGAAAAAACCCTTGCCTTTACTGATCCCTGTGCAGTATCTTCCAGCTATGGAACTGCGCAGGGGAATCACAGTGACGCAGACGAGCAACACGACAAACCCGCTCCGCAAGTGGGCTGCAATGCTCGCAGCGGCAAGCTTTGCGTTGCCGCTGGCCGTGCAGGCCGCGACGCTGGAAGACGTCCGCGTGTGGGCCGGCCCCGACGCCACGCGCGTGGTGTTTGACCTGGATTCCGCCGCCAAACACAACCTGTTCATGCTGGAAAACCCGGCACGCGTCGTGATCGATGTGGAGCAAACTCAGCGCAAGCAATCCGTGCCTGCCAGCCAGGACGGCCGCGGTGCGGTCAAGCGTGTGCGCAGCGGCAACCGTGGCGACCATGATTTACGGCTGGTGCTCGATCTGGCCGGCGAGTCGCGGGCCAAATCTTTCATCTTGAAACCACAGGGCAAGTATGGCCACCGCTTGGTGGTTGACGTGGAGCCGTTGGCAGCAGCCAGGACGACGACGGCTGCGGCCACACTCAGCACCCCGTCCGAGCCCGTTGCGTTGGGTTACAAGCCCATCGTCATCGCCATTGATGCTGGCCACGGCGGCGAAGATTCCGGCGCACGCGGCCCAAGCGGCGTGCTGGAAAAACACGTGGCGCTGCAAATCGCCCGTCGATTGGCAAAACTGGTGGACAACAAGCCCGGCATGAAGGCCGTGTTGGTTCGCGATGGCGACTACTACGTGGGCCTGCGCACCCGCATTGCCAAAGCGCGCGAAGCCCAAGCTGACTTGTTCATCTCCATCCATGCCGATGCCTTTACTGATCGTCGTGTACATGGTTCGTCGATCTACGTGCTCAGCGAGCGCGGCGCCTCCAGCGAGCATGCCCGCACTTTGGCCAAGCGCGAAAACGAGTCCGACCTGATCGGCGGTGTGCGCCTGGACGACAAGGACGACATCCTTGCCTCGGTGCTGATCGACATCTCGCAAACCGCGGCGCTGGAAGCCAGCTTTGACGTTGGCGCGCGCATGCTGTCGCAAATGGGCAGCATCAACAAACTGCACAAAAAGGCCGTGCAACAGGCCGGTTTTGCTGTGCTCAAGGCACCGGATATTCCGTCGGTACTGGTCGAAACGGCGTTCATCTCCAACCGCGACGAAGAACGCCGCCTGAAAGACCCCGGCTATCAGCAGCGCATGGCGCAGCAATTGATGCGCGGTATCGAAGGCTACTTCGAGGACTACCGGCCACGGACGACAGTGGCCGGCGCCGCGCCGCGTCAACACACGGTGTCGCGTGGCGACACGCTGTCGCAAATTGCGCAGCGCTATCGCACGTCGATGCGCACGATTCGTGACTTCAATGGCTTGGCGTCCGACAGCATTCGGGTTGGTGACGTCATTCAGATTCCTCCGACCTGAGCACGCAGCACTGAGGTCGGTGCCAGAGTTGCGCCGAATATTCCCTCACCCGCCATCGCTACGCGTTGGCGACCTCTCCCCAAGGGAGAGGTGAATTTCCCTTCTCGCGCTTGCGGGGAAAGGTGCCCGTAGGGTGGGTGAACTGCGCCAGCAGTGAACGCCGGGCAGGAAGCCCGGCTGGAGGGCACACCGGGGCTTGGAGGCCATGGATGGCCGACAAGTGATGAGTCACCAAGTGCTAGCATCCCGCACGTGACTCAGCCAGCACCCCGCCCAATCCAGACTTTGGCCCCGCAGTTGGTCGATCAAATCGCCGCTGGCGAGGTCATCGAGCGGCCGGCATCTGCGCTCAAGGAACTGCTTGAAAACAGCCTGGATGCTGGCGCCACGCGTATTGAAGTGGAAGCCGAGGCGGGCGGCGTGCGCCGCTTGCGCGTGCGTGACAACGGCCATGGCTTCAATGGCCTCGGTTTCTGCAATGTCTGTCACATCTAGTAGCGACGGCGACAGCGGCTGGCAAGTGGCTGGGCGTTACAGCGCCGACTTGGTGCCCAAGCCCGCAGCGCATCCGCAAGGCACGACTGTTGAATTGCGTGACCTGTTCTTCAACGTGCCGGCGCGGCGCAAGTTCCTGAAAACGGCTAATACCGAGTTCAAGCACATCGACCGAATGTTGCGCCGCGCGGCGCTGGGGCGCTTTGACGTGGCCTTCCGGCTCAGCCACGACGGTAAGGTGGTGCGCGACTTTGCCCGCGCCGACAACGAGCAAGCACGTTTGGCACGGGTGGCGGCGGTGCTGGGCGACGGCTTTGCCGAGCATTGCCGCTGGGTGGAACTCAGCCGCGCCGGCCTGCACCTGTGCGGCTGGTTGGGCCTGCCGGCATTCACGCGTGGCACGGCCGATATGCAGTTCATGTTTGTCAACGGCCGGCCGATTCGCGACCGAGTCGTGACCCACGCGGTCAAGCAGGGCTACGGCGACGTGCTGCACCACGCGCGCCAGCCGGCCTATGTGCTGTATCTGACGATGGACCCCGCCACTGTTGATGTGAATGCACACCCCACCAAACACGAGGTGCGGTTCCGCGATTCGGGCAAAGTGCATGGATTCTTGTCGCACACGATTCGCGAAGCATTGGCCGGGCAGGACGCGGCGCAACACCGGGTGACCGCAGCCGGCAATGCCCAAGGCGCAGCGCAGTTGCGCCCCGTTCACACAGCCTCGCACAGCTACAGCCAGCCCAGTTTGGGGCTGCAAGTGCGCGAGGCGGCGGGGCACTATGCGCGCCTCGCCGAGCCGGCGCCGCAAGCTGCGGCAGCAATGTCAGCCGTCAACTCAGTGGCAGATTCCGAGATTCCGCCCATGGGCTACGCCAAGGCGCAGCTACACGGTATTTATATCCTGGCTGAAAATGCTGCCGGCCTGGTGCTGGTGGATATGCACGCCGCACACGAGCGCATTGTTTATGAACAGCTCAAGGCCGACCGGGCCCGCGGCCGCATCGCCGCGCAGCCCTTGCTGGTGCCGGTGGATGTTGCGGTGTCGGAGCCGCAAGCGGATTTGGCCGAGGCGCAGGCTGACACCCTGACGCAGTATGGCTTCGAGGTGACCCGCAGCGGGCCGCACACACTCACGGTGCGCTGCGTGCCGACGCGCCTGGCGGACGTCGATATCGAAGAATTGCTGCGCGGCTTGTTGGCGCGCATGGCCGAGGCCGGCAGCGCGCAGGACATCGAAGCACTGGATGACGAGCGCCTGGGCGACATGGCCTGCCGCGCTTCGGTGCGCGCTAATCGGCGGCTGACGCTGGACGAAATGAATGCGTTGTTGCGCGACATGGAACGCACAGAGCGCAGCAGCCAGTGCAACCATGGCCGGCCCACCTGGGTGCAACTCAGCATCAAGGAGCTGGATCGGCTGTTCATGCGCGGGCAGTAATGCCTAGCAAACCGCCACTGCTGTGCATTATGGGCACGACGGCGACCGGCAAGACCGCGGTTGCGATGGCGCTAGCGGCGCAGTTCGATTGCCATTTGATCAGCGTCGATTCGGCGCTGGTTTATCGCGGCATGGATATCGGCACTGCCAAACCCAGCGCTGAAGAACTGGCGGCAGCGCCGCATGCGCTCATCGACATCCGTGACCCGGAGCAGCCCTATTCCGCCGCGCAATTTGCCGACGATGCGCGGCGCGAGATTGATGTTGCTCATGCCAGCAACCGCCTGCCGGTGCTGGTCGGCGGCACCAACCTGTACTTCCGGGCCTTGCTCGAGGGCCTGAGCGAACTGCCGCAAGCCAATGCCGCACTCCGCGACGAGCTATCGGCGCAAGCGCAGCAATTGGGCTGGCCGGCACTCCATGCGCGGCTCGCCGAGCGCGATCCCGAGACCGCCGCGCGCCTGCACCCCAACGATGGCCAGCGCATCCAACGGGCGTTGGAGGTCGCGCTGGTCAGTGGCGAGCCGCATAGCGCGCACCTCGCGCGTCAACAGGGCAATAGCGTGCCTTGGGCGGTGCAAAAGCTGGGGCTGAACTTGCCCGTGGAGACGCTCAACACGCGTATTGCGCAACGCTTTGAGGCCATGCTCGCGGCCGGGTTTGTTGACGAGGTCGCGCACTTGAAAGCCCGGCCAGCGTTGACAGCCGACCATCCGTCGATGCGAGCTGTCGGTTACCGCCAGTTGTGGGCCCATCTCGACGGCCACTACAGCCTCGCCGAAGCGGCCGAGCGGGGCGTCATCGCAACGCGACAATTTGCCAAGCGCCAGCGCACGTGGTTGCGCAAAGAGGCCGATGTTGATTGGCACGATGTCACTTCTGGCCAAGGCGCCGCGCTGCAAGCGGCGATCAAATGGTGCAGTGCGCAATTCTGATGTGCGGCTATGCTACGCTTCGCGCATTGCCGCAGCCGCTGGGGCCATCCGTAGCCTGACGACTGCAGATTATTAAATTCAAGACCGCACTGCTGCCGTTATCGAGCCTAACGGGCAGCCGTGTTTGCATTGGAGTACAACAAAAATGTCCAAGGGTCAGATTTTGCAGGAGCCGTTCCTCAACGCCCTGCGCAAAGAACGCATCCCCGTCGCCATCTACCTGGTTAATGGCATCAAGCTGCAGGGCCAGATAGAGTCCTTCGACCAGTTCGTCGTGCTGCTGAAAAACCAAGTCAGCCAGATGGTTTACAAACACGCGATCTCCACAATCGTGCCGTCACGTGCGGTGCGTGTTGTTGATGATAGTGACCAGGCCGAGTCCGACGACTAGCGGACCGGTCGGCGCCGAGCGCGCCAGGAGAAAAACTCGACTGTTGCACGTGGCGCGCGCTGCTTGTTTGTGCAGCACCTAGGGCTGTCGCCAATAGCGGCCACGTGCAATAGTCGAGTTCACTATGTTTGAACGCCCAAAATCCGGTCAAAAGGCGGTTTTGGTCCATTTGGACTTCAATCGCTGGGACTATACCGAAGCCCACACCGAATTCGTCGAGCTTGCGCGCTCGGCGGGTGCCGATGTGCTGTGCGTGGTTGGTGGTAAACGCGATACGCCCGACCCGCGCTACTACCTCGGCAGTGGCAAGGCCGAATCCGTGCGCGAGTTGGTGGTAGAGCATTGCGCTGAGGTGGTCATCGTCAACCACGACCTGTCGCCCAGCCAGGAGCGCAACCTCGAGCGGCTGCTGCAAGCCCGCGTGCTCGACCGCGCTGGTTTGATCCTCGACATTTTCGCCGAGCGCGCGCGCTCGCACGAAGGCCAGCTGCAAGTCGAACTAGCCCAGCTTGAACATTTATCGACGCGCCTGGTGCGCGGCTGGAGCCACTTGGAGCGCCAGAAGGGCGGCATCGGCCTGCGCGGCCCGGGCGAAACCCAGCTTGAAACGGATCGCCGCCTGCTAGCCATCCGTATCAAGAGCCTGAAGAAACGCCTGAACACGGTGCGTGCCCGGCGCGAACTGGGCCGCCAGGCGCGGCGCCGGGCGGACGCGCCTACGGTGTCGCTGGTGGGTTACACCAACGCCGGTAAATCGACGCTGTTCAATGCGCTCACTGAGGGCGGTGTATATGCGGCGGATCAACTGTTTGCGACGCTCGACCCAACGCTGCGCCAGCTCAAATTACCCACCGGCGATAACGTCGTGCTGGCCGATACGGTGGGTTTCATTCGTGACCTGCCGCACGAACTGATCGCAGCTTTCCGCGCCACTCTGGAAGAAACTGAGCAGGCGAATCTGTTGCTGCACGTGGTCGATGCCGCCGACGAAGAGCGTGGCGATCGTATGCGCGACGTGCGCGAGGTGTTGTTGGAGCTTGGTGCCGACGCAGTCCCGCAGCTTGAGGTGTTCAACAAGATCGACCTACTGGACGATGACGGCGCACAGGACACCACACCGCGCGTAGTCGATGGCTCCAACGGATTGCCGGCGCGGGTGTATTTGTCGGCGCAGCAGGGCGCCGGGCTCGATTTGTTGCGCGAGGCTATCGCCCGCCGCCTGCAACCTGACCTTGCCGAACTGACCGTGCACTTGCCGCCCGAGGCGGGCCGCTTGCGCGCCGCCCTGTTCGAACGCGGCGCGGTTCACGCCGAGCGCGCCGACGATGACGGCACGCAGATCATCGACCTACGTATTCCGCGCGGCCAGTTCGACCGTTTGTGCCAGCAGGCGGGGCTTGATCCGGTGGCTCTGGTGCGCGCCGCAACGCCGCCACATTGAAAACTGCGCGACCAGCCCAATAAATCTCTCGTCGCGATGATAAAATCCTCGACCCGCACGCAGCCCCCCTGCGTGACGAATCCGAATGCAGGAGCACACATGGCTTGGAATGAGCCTGGAAACAACGGCGGTCCTGGCAACCAGGGCCCTAAAGACCCCTGGGGCCGCAAACAGGGCCAGCAGCAACCACCCGACCTGGATGAGTTGCTGAAGAAACTGCGCGACCGCTTTGGCGGTGGCAAGAGCGGTGGCGGCGGTAACAAAGGCGGTGGCGGCAGCGGTTTGCCGTCCAAGGGCTTTGTCACGCTATTGGCCATCGTCGCCGGCCTGCTATGGCTGGCCAGTGGCATTTACATCGTTGACGAACAGGAAAACGGTGTGGTGCTGCAGTTTGGCAAGTACCACACGACCACGCCGCCGGGCTTGCGCTGGCATTTGCCATCGCCGATCCAGTCGGTGGAACGGGTCAATGTCACCCGCGTGTCGCAGACGCAGGAAAGCTCGTCCATGCTCACGCAGGACGAGAATATTGTCGCCATCACCTTGCAGGTGCAGTACCGCGTCAGTGATGCACAGCGCTATTTGTTCTCGCTGCGTGATCCCGATTCGACCCTGCGCGAAGCCACCAAGAGCGCCATCCGCGAAGTGGTGGGCAAGTCCGACATGGACTTCGTCATCACCGCCGGCCGTGAAGCAGTGGCCACCCGCGCCAAGGAATTGCTGCAGGACACGCTGGACCGCTACGAGTCCGGCCTGTTTGTAACCGAGGTCAACCTCGAGCAAGCCGACCCGCCTGGGCCCGTGCAGGCTGCGTTTGCCGACGCCATTAAGGCCCGCGAAGATCAGCAGCGTTTGATCAACGAAGCCGAAGCCTTCGCCAATGAGATTCTGCCGCGCGCCCGCGGCGAGGCCGCGCGCCAACTGGAGCAGGCCAGTGCTTACGAGACCCGTGTCACCGAGCGTGCCAAGGGTGAGGCCGCCCGTTTCTCTGCGGTACTGACCGAGTATCAGCGTGCGCCTGAGGTCACCCGTGACCGTCTGTATCTGGATGCCATGAACACGGTGCTGAGCAGTACGGGCAAAGTGCTGGTTGACGTCGATGAGTCCAGCCCGCTGCTGTATCTGCCGCTGGACAAGCTGGGTGAGCGCGTGCAACCGCGTAACAGCAACAGTCGCAGTGCTACGTCAGGCTCGGCGAGCCAACAAGGCAGCAGTTATCCATCCAATGCTGACGGCGCACGTCAGCGGGGGCGCCGCTAATGTCCGGCAAGCAAATTATTCTCATCGCGCTGGCGTTTGTTGGCGTGGCCGCGGCGTTTGACGCGTTCTACATCGTCGATCAACGCCAGACAGCGCTGCTGTTCCAGTTAGGTGAGGTCACGAAGGCCGACATCGAGCCAGGCATCCACTTCAAGGCGCCTTTTGCCCAGAATGTGCGCCTGTTCGACTCGCGCATCCTGACCCTGGACACCTCGGCGGAAGAGTTCCTGACCCTGGAAAAGAAACAGGTGCAGGTGGATTTCTTCGTCAAGTGGCGGATTGTCGATGTGCGCAAGTTCTACCGCGCCACCGGCGGCCAGGAAGCCACCGCACTGGCGCGGCTGTCGTCGATCATCAACAAGGGCCTGCGTGACGAGTTCGGTAACCGCACCATTCAACAGGCGGTGTCGGGCGAGCGCAACGAAATCATGCAGTCGTTGGAGACCAATGCTGCCGAAAAGGTGTCGGAGTTCGGTATCGACCTGATCGATGTGCGTGTCAAGCGTATCGACCTGCCGACCTCGGTGAGCAACTCGGTGTACGACCGCATGCGCTCCGAGCGTCAGCGTGTGGCTGCCGACTTCCGCGCCCGTGGCGCCGAGGAAGCCGAAAAGATCAAGGCAACCTCCGAGCGTGAGCGCGAAGTCATCCTGGCCAATGCCTACCGCGAAGCCGAGGAGATTCGAGGCAGAGGCGACGCCGTGGCCACCGAGGTTTACGCACAAGCCTACGAGCAAGACCGCGAGTTCTATCGCTTCTACCGCAGCCTGGAGGTCTATACCTCGAGCTTTGGTGACGGCAACGACTTGCTGGTCATCGAGCCGGACAACGAAGTCTTCCAATATTTCGGCAATTCAACCGGCAAGTAAGACAGGCGATTCGTTATGGCTTGGGCCGACTTGTTGCGTGCGCTCGCCTTGGTGCTGGTGATCGAAGGCTTGATGCCATTCCTGATGCCGCAACGCTGGCGCGAGGTGATGCAGCGCATGGCCACGCAAGATGACCGCAGTTTGCGCATCATTGGTTTGGTGAGCATCGGTGCTGGGTTGCTGGTGTTGCAGGTGGCGAAGTGACGGTTTTCGGCATCACAACTCCTGTCATTGCGAGCACTAAAGGTGCGCGGCAATCTCCCCACCGAAGGCGCTACCCAACGAGATTGCCGCGGCCCTTCGGGCCTCGCAATGACAGCCCCTTTAGTAAAGGGGCGGCGAGCGTAGCGAGCGGGGATTTGGAAGAGGGACTGGTAAGGCTTTGCGCAGCAAAGCCCCGAGCCGCTTGCCGGCGAGGGTTGCCGCGCACCTTCGGTGCTCGCAATGACAGTGTTGTTGAAGTGGAGCGCCTGCAGTGACCCAAACCCGCTGGATGCTGCCCGAGGGCGTCGAAGAAATCTTGCCCCCCGACGCCTGGCAGGTCGAACTGTTACGCCGCAAGCTGCTTGATCTTTACCGCAGCTGGGGCTACGAGCTCATCATGCCGCCGTTGGTTGAGTACCTCGACAGCCTGCTGACCGGCGCCGGCGAGGCGCTGGAGCAGCAAACCTTCAAGCTCACCGATCAATTGTCGGGCCGTACCTTGGGCTTGCGCGCCGACGTCACCCCGCAAGCCGCGCGCATAGACGCCAACCGCATGGCGCAGGATGTGCCAGCGCGGTTGTGCTACATCGACAGCGTGTTGCGCACACGCCCGGCCAGCGATGGCGATGCGCGCACCTTGCGCCAGGTTGGCTGCGAATTGTTTGGGCATGACGGCGTCGATTCCGACCGCGAGGTCATCGCGCTGATGCTGGAAACCCTGGCCGCGGCTGGCGTGCCAGATGTGCACATCGATGTGGGCCATGTAGGCGTATTCCGCGCGCTGGCCGCGCATGCGGGTTTGCAGCCGGACGCCGAAGCCGAAATCTTCGACCTGTTGCAGCGTAAGTCGCGGCCCGACCTTGCCGCAGCGGCCATTGGCGACGTCGCCAAGCCCTTGTTCGAGGCACTGATGGGCATGAATGGCGGCCGCGAAGTGATCGACCGCGCGCGCGATGCGTTTGCAGGCTGCGGCAGCGCTGTCGAGCAGGCGCTGGATGCGATGGACACGACGCTGGAGTGGCTGGCCACCGCACACCCCACCTTGCCAGTGCATGTCGATCTGGCGGAACTGCGCGGTTACCGTTATCACACCGGCTTGGTGTTCGGCGCCTTTATTGCCGACCACGGCCGTGAATTGGCCCGCGGCGGGCGCTACAACAATGTTGGAGCAGCCTTCGGTTCGGGCCGTGCGGCGACAGGCTTCTCGGCCAACCTGCACGACTTGCTACGCTTTGGCCAGCAAGCCGACGCGCCCATGAATGCGGCGCTGGCACAACCCGAACACAGTGACGAACACGTGCGCGCTGCACGCGCCTCTGGGCAGGTTGTGGTGCGCGGCTTGCCGGGTGCGGCCGACCCGGCGCATACCGCAACTTTTGAAGAAACCGGCGAATCCTGGGCGGTGAAGCCCGCGCCAAGCAAATCAGGCAATTCAACATGAGCAGGGGCAAAAGCGTCGTCGTCATCGGCGCCCAGTGGGGCGACGAGGGCAAGGGCAAGATCGTCGATTGGCTGACCGACCGCTGCGCCGCCGTGGCGCGGTTTCAGGGTGGCCACAATGCCGGCCATACGCTGGTCATCGACGGCGAAAAAACCGTACTGCACCTCATTCCATCGGGCATCTTGCGTGACGGCGTGCAATGCCTGATTGGCAATGGTGTGGTGCTATCGGCTGCGGCCTTGTCTGAAGAACTGGACATGCTGCAGGCCCGCGGCGTGCCGGCCACCGAGCGCTTACGCATCAGCCCGGCGTGCCCGCTGATTCTGCCCAGCCATGTGGCGCTGGATGTGGCCCGCGAAAAAGCCCGCGGCGCCGCTAAAATTGGCACTACGGGCCGTGGCATCGGCCCGGCCTACGAAGACAAGGTGGCCCGCCGCGCCGTGCGTGTGGACGACCTGTTCCACCGTGAACGCCTGGCCGCCAAGTTGGGCGAAATGCTCGACCTGCACAACTTCGTGCTAAGTAAATACTTTGGCACCAAGACCGTGGATTTTCAGCAGACGCTGGACGACTGCTTGGCCCACGCCGACCTGCTGCGGCCGATGGTTGATGATGTCACGCAAACCCTGCATGACGTGCAGAAGGCGGGCGGCAACATCCTGTTTGAAGGCGCGCAGGGCAGCTTGTTGGATGTCGATCACGGCACTTATCCCTACGTGACGTCCAGCAACACAACCGCTGGTGGCGCCGCCACTGGCACTGGCATCGGCCCGCGCGACATTGGCTACGTGCTGGGCATCGTCAAAGCCTATGCCACCCGTGTGGGCAGCGGGCCGTTCCCCACCGAATTGTTCGACGAAGTCGGCCAGCGCATTGCTGACCGCGGCGCCGAGTTTGGCGCCACCACCGGCCGTGCCCGCCGCTGTGGTTGGTTCGATGCTGTGGCTTTGCGCCGTGCGGTGATCAACAACAGCATCAGCGGCTTGTGCGTGACCAAGCTGGATGTGCTGGACGAGATGGAAACCATCCGCGTATGCACCGGCTACACGCGCGACGGTGAGCGCCTGGATCGTGCACCCGTGGGCGCCGAGGCCTTGGCTGATTGCCA
>JAAFAL010000191.1 GCA_018222345.1 bacterium | reverse complement strand
AACGCCATAGTTATTTTTTTTTTAATGAGACGGAGACCATCGAGATGTACACTCTGCATATCGTCGGCAGCCTCAGATGTGTATAAGAGCAAGCACCGACAGCGTGCAGCGCGTGGTGCTCACTAGCAGTTGTGCGGCGATTTATGGCGACAACGCCGACATGCAAGACATGCCCGGCAAGATCATGAGCGAGCAGGTGTGGAACAACTCATCGTCGCTGGAACACAACCCGTATTCCTATTCCAAGACCCTGGCCGAGAAGGCCGGCTGGGAGATGGCCGATGCGCAAGACCGCTGGAAGCTGGTGGTAGTCAATCCGTCGCTGGTTTTGGGGCCGGCAACCAACCCCAAGCATGCAACGTCGGAGAGTTTTGACCTGATCAAGCAATACGCTGACGGCCGCCTGAAGATGGGTGTGCCGAACATTGGCCTGTGCTGCATCGACGTGCGTGACCTCGCCAAGGCGCATCTGGCTGCGGCGTTCAAGGATGAAGCGCATGGCCGCAACATCATCAGCAGCACCGACACCACGCTAATGGGTATCGCAGACATCCTGCGGCCCAAATACGGCGACTCGCAGCCGCTACCAAAAACGCATGCGCCGAAATGGCTGGTTTGGCTGGTCGGACCGTTTCAAGGCTTTTCGCGCAAGTTCGTGAGCCGCAACGTGGGCTACGACCTGAAGGCCGACAACACCAAGGCCGTGCGCGAGTTGGGGCTGACGTTCACGCCCATCGAGCAAACCGTGAACGACATGTTCGCGCAAATGATCGAGGCGGGGCGAACTTAAACCTAAACCGCGCCGGCTTGGCGCAGCAACTCAGCCAGCGCTTCGGCGATTTTTCGGTAGCCGGCTGCGTTGGGATGAATGCGATCGGAGCGCAGCGCCGACTTCGATAGCGTGTCGGCCATGACGCTGTTGTCCAAGGGCAGGTCGTGTTCGTCGGCCAATTCGCGGTACAGCGGTGGCGCATCCAGACCAATCAGGGTGGGCTCGGGCACGGCAATCAGCACCAGCGGAATACCCCGCGCCTGAATCTCGCTAATCATGGCCTCCAGGTTTGCCTTGACCCTGGCCAAGCTGCCCTTGCGCAGCATGTCGTTGCCGCCCAGGCACAGCAAAACCAGATCGGGCTCGACGTCGTCCAGCACACCGGGCAGGCGCTCCAGGCCCTCGCCGCTGGTTTCACCGGGTACGCCGGCGCGCACGATGCGGCGGTTGATCAGCGTGGACAACACCGCGGGATAAGATTGTTCGGCGCTTGCGCCCGTGCCGTAGGTGAGGCTGTCGCCGAATGCCAGCACGGTCGCGTCGGCCGCCAGCAGCGGCAGCGAGCCGGTGCGGTTGCCGGACCCGCAGGCCGTGACGAGCGCCAGCAGCAAGATCGCAGCAAGCAGGTGAACGAACTGCGCTGTGCGGCGCCCGGTGTTAAACCAAGTCATCGCTCAAGCTTGCCACAACCGCAGCGCGGCAAAGCTGCGCCAAGGCGCCCAGTGCTCGGCGTGTTGCACCAGCCGCTTGGCGTTGCGCTCGCCGCAGGCCAGTTGCAGGCCCACATCGGTGGCCGGGAAAATGTCGTCCAGTAGGCCTAGCCGCATATCCAGATAACCCAGCGTCCACGGGCCAATGCCTTTGAGCGCGGCGACTCGCGGGCGCAGGTCTAGCCACGGCGTTGCGTCAAAATCGACCGTGCTGGCCAGCGTGGCAACGCGCAAAACGGTGTCGGTGCGCGCCTGTGGCATGCCGATGTTGGCGAGATCGGCGGCGACTAATCGTTCCGGTGTCATTTCGCCACCGCAGCGCTGTACAACACGTGCCAGCAGGGTGCGCGCCGCCGCCACCGTGACTTGCTGGCCGATGACCACGCGCACGGCCAGCTCAAAACCCGACCAAGTGCCTGGCAGGCGCATGCCGGGCGCCGCATGCACGGCAGGTGCGAGTCGCGCGTCGCTGGACAGCGCGGCGTCGATGTTTGCCGTGGCGAGCATTGGCCGAAACAGGTGCGCGATGCGATGTTGGGCGAGCGCGCCATCTGCGCCGGGCGCAATATCCAATTCCAAAGCTGCACCCGCCAAATTGGCACGCACAACGCCAAAGCGGTGGTAACTGGTGCCCTCTACGGCTTCGACGCCAGGAATACACCGCAGCGCCAAATAATCGAGCAATGCTTGCCAGGGGAACGGTTGCACAAGCGGGAGCCGCACGGTGCTCACCCCGTACGCGCCTCGGCATGCAGCAGCGCTTGTTTGGTATCGAGCCCCCAGCGGTAGCCGCCTAGCGCGCCGTCGCCGCGCAAAACACGGTGGCAGGGCACAAGCACGGCCACACGGTTGCTGCCGCAAGCGGTGCCCACGGCGCGCACGGCTTTGGGGTGCCCAATGTCATGCGCCACTTGGCTGTAGCTACGGGTTTCCCCAGTGGGGATGCTTTGCAGATGCCGCCAGACTTTGCGCTGGAAAGCCGTGCCGCGCAGGTCCAGCGGCAGGTCGGGCAAGGCATCGGGCGCCGCCAGCCAATCGCGCAAGTGCGCGGCCCAAGCGTGTAGTTGAGCGCTCGCCGGGCTGGCCTGGAGTGATGCGGCGGGGAAGCGCGCCCGCAGGTCTTCAACGGCTTGATTGCTGGTGGCCGCAAACTGCACGCAGCAAATGCCGCGATCTGTGGCTGCCGTGATCAACCAACCCAGCGTCGATTCCACGGTGGTGTAGTGCATTGTTACGCCCGCGCCGCCCTTGGCAAAGTTACTCGGCGCCATGCCCAACTCGCGGTCGGATTTTTCGTACAAGCGGCTGCTCGAGCCAAAGCCCGCGGCGTACAACGCGTCAGTCACGGTCTGCCCGGCATCTAGCGCCTTGCGAAACTTGTCCATGCGGCAGGCGCTGGCGAAGTCGCGCGGGGTGACGCCCACGTGTTGTTTGAACCGCCGCGTAAATTGGCTGGCTGTCCAGCCCGCAGCCTCGGCCATGTCCTGCACGCGCGGTGGCGTTGCGCCAGCCAATTGGCGGCAGGCGTGTTCGATGATTGTTTGGTGCTCGCTAGTGACGGTCATTGGGCAAGGCAATGCAGGCGTTGCACGAGTGTCGGTATTACAGGGCGGTCGCACACTCCGTTTTTTGCACAGGGCCTGCTCAGAATGGTTTGACGACAACCAGAATAACGATGCTCACCAGCGCTATAGCGGGCACTTCGTTAATCAGCCGGTAGTAGCGCTCGCTGTGGCGATTGCGGTCCTCACGAAAGGCTTTCATGCACCCGCCCAGATAGGCGTGGAAGCCTATGAGCAGTCGGACGCCCAGCAATTTGGCATGTATTCAGCCCTGTCCGGCGAGCGCGCCGATCACTTAAACGAACAGCAGCCAAAGCACGCTTATGACCGAAAGCGGACCACACATGG